>JADGCN010000009.1 GCA_015228975.1 Magnetococcales bacterium | reverse complement strand
TTCACCGGGATTTGCGCATCGATCAGCCTCTTCCAGGATTCCAAGCTTGTAAGTTGCTGAGAATTGTCTGCGATAAGGCCTCTCCAGAACCTCTGGATCTGGCCGGGATCCGATAACATTGGGTACCTCGGATGTTTCAGGCACACCGATTACTGACTGATCTTTGGCTTGGTTTTGATGTTTGACTTGGACTACACCCATGGCTTCAACACCTCCTCCGCCTACTCTAATTTATCAGGGGGTCAGTGTCTCACTTTTCATTGGCACAGAGGGCATCCCCGCGAAAGCGGGGATCCAGGGCGTATATTCTAATGTGACAAAGTAGAACTAAGAGGTAGTTTAACGGAAGCATTCAGGCTCTAGCTCGTCAAAGCGACCAGGACCCCATCCCAAAATGCAATCCGTGCCTCCAGCGCCTGCCTGGCAGCTTCCTCAGCCTCAGCGATCAATCGATCATCCCCTTGGCACAGAATATTCAGCATACGCATGGAAAGGGGGCCATGATGGTCCTCATCCAGGTGAATATGACGCTGTAAATAATAATGAAAAGTCGGGGCCTGATGTTTGTCGATCGCCATTTTTTGTAACAAGGATCGAAACATCGGGGGAATGATATGTTCGCGACCCAACGCAAAGGCCGCAGCGACAATATGAGGTTTGCCGGTATCGATAAAAGCAAAGGTACGCATCATGAAATGCCTGGCCGCTGAAGGAACGTCCTCGCCCCGATTGGCCAATGCCTGCAAAAATCCGTTGCTGGCCGCAAACCCGGCAAATTGCATCGCCGGTTCGTAATCCGCGCCCACCTCGCGCATGGCATGGACATAAAGTTCAAAATGACTGGCATAGGACGGCCTGCCCGAAGCATCAGGCAAAGCCATATCGGACTCCTCCTCCAGTACAATGTCGTTGATGAAACGCCGGACCGAGGTGTCGCCGACTGGCGCCCACGGAATGGATACCGGGGCCAGCCGACCTTGCAAAAACTTTAACAACGACATGAAATCCCAAACCGAAAAAACATGATGCGCCATGAATTGCCGGAGATCCGACAACGAGTGTAACGCCGCATACACGGGGTGCCGATTCAGTTGCTCCCGCAAAGGCAGGATGGATTCCAAGGATACCCCAAGGTTCATCACGCTTCTCCCGACCATCTGGTTATGAGAGCTTCAATCCGGGGATGGGTTGCCTACCAAGCATCCACCCCCGGAAAAAGCTCTCCCCCGGATAGAACACCCTATTTCTTCCGGAAACAATTGCAGCTCATTCGTTTCCAAGTATTCAAGCAGACATTCCGTTGCAAGGCCGGGCATACTCCCTCAAAAAGCAACGGTTTTCCCCAACCACCATGTCGGCGGGACCATTCCATTCCACATCGGCGCAAAAAATCCAGGTTCCCCCTCCCCTGATCTCCAAAGCGATGGACAGGGTGATGCACATGGCGGCATCGGGTTGGGAAAAATAAGGCCCGACAACCTGGATGGCTCCCGGGCGCCCCACGGCACGCCGATAATAGGTACGGCGTGACCAGTCCGCCCCTTCGCCACCGGCGATATGGGCAAAATGAGGGCTTTTCTCGCCCGAAATATTCGGCCCAACCTGAATACCCCATTGATTCAGGATGAAACATCGTTTCACACCGGCAACCGCCACCATCTCGCCCCCTTTGAGACGCAATTCGTCCAAAGAAGCAACCCGGCCAACCCATGCCTCCAAAATATCCAGATAGCGGCGAATCTCACCAAATTGCCGTTGCCCCTCCTCGACCAAGTGGTGACGAAAGGATTTGGTCATTTTTTTAACCGTCTCCCCCGTCAATGCCGGAATGGTTTCCAGGTTGGTTACCGGAACACCGAACAAAAAACCTTGGACGAAATCGGCCTCGGCATCCCAGGCGATCATGGCCTCATCCTGGGTTTCAATCCCTTCGATGAGAACCATGGCCCCCGCTTGATGCAACAGGGAAACCAATCCGGGAATGATGCGTCTGGCATGCGCATTATGCAGCGCATTGGCGATAATAGAACGATCCAATTTGACAATATCGGGCCGCAGACGCCAAATACGATCAAAATTGGCCTGACCACTACCAAAATCATCAATGGCCACCAGACAACCCATGGCGTGGTATTGATCCACCAACTCACCCATCAATTCCTCGTCTGGGATCGATTTTTCCAGGATTTCCAGCACCACCCGACTGGGATCCAGGCCAAAATGATGCATCAGGTCCAGGGTGAAAGCGACCCGGGAACGTTTAAAGGTCCAAAACAGATTGGGGTTCAAGTTCAGGAATAACCATCCCGACTCCAATCCCAGTGTGACAAAGTTATGGATATGCACCGCCCGACACAGCCGGTCCAGGTGGATGAGCTGTTCCGGATTCCCCGCCTTGCCAAACAGCTCCCCGGGAGAAAAAGATCGACCCGTGGCATTCGTCGGTCGGATCAAACCTTCGTAACCAACGGGTCGCTTGTGCGACAGGCAATAAATGGGTTGTAGCGCCCCGGTCAACCGGCATCCCGCGAAATGCCCCACCGCCCACCGATCTTGCCGAGTCATCGACTCACCCACCAAGCGAGCCGCCCGCCCACCACTTCTTTCGCTATAGTGTAACTCCTTACGTAGAGCTGACATGCGAACCTCCGTGAACGCATCCAAAAAAAAACAACGAAAATCATGGTCGACTCAGAGTGATGATCCGATTCAGATCGTACCCCTTGTGTCCAGACACCCCCTGGACAATGGCGTGCATCCGTTCATCGAGTGTTGGACGTGTGATCTGGTACAGCAATCCCATGGGTATGCCGCCGTTCACGCCATCCCGCGCCAAAGTCATGGCATCGCCCAGGTTCGAGGTGTCATGACCATCGGGAATGGCTGCAACCGCCTCCCGATAGGTTTCCACCGAATCCACCGTATTGAAAGAAGGGCATTGGGACAGTATGTGAATGTAAGAAAAGCCCTTGTGTTGCAAACCATCCTGAATCAGTTTGGCGCACACGCTTGGCTTGCCCGCAAACCCCTGGGCAACATACGTGGCCCCATAAGTCAGCATGTAGAGCAACGGGTTCAGCGGTTCATCCGGGCTGCCATACGGTGTGGTATAAGCTTTCATCGCCGATGGCGATGTTGGTGAATATTGCCCTTTGGTCAAACCATAGATGCCGTTGTCGAAAAGCACATAGGTCATATTAACATTTTTACGCGCCATGTGCGGCATATGGCCACCACCGATGGAAAACCCATCCCCATCCCCGCCGAACACCATGACCGTCAGATCGGGGCGCGCCAATTGCGCCCCCGTTGCCACCGCCCCAGCCCGGCCATGCAGGGTATGCATCTTGTAAGAGTGCAGAAAATAGGGCGTCCGCGAAGAACAACCAATCCCGGAAATGGAAATCAATTGGCTGGGCTCAATGCCCGCCCCCGCCAGGGCACGATAAATCGCATCCAAAACACCGTAGTGTCCACAACCCGGACACCAAACAACGGGAACCTCCGATTTATAATCCCTCGGCTTCATCATTTTTTTTGTGGCAATGACACATCCCATCCAAGGTTCTCCTTGACTTTGTTCATAATTTGCAACGGTGTAAACGGTACACCACCGCATTGGGTAAACGGAATCGGGGTAATGGTGGTCTCAGCACGAATCATGTATGAGAGCTGCCCCTGAAAATTGACTTCGGGTACTAAAATCTTTTTGCAATCGCTGGCAAACGCCTCATAGTGTTCCACGGGCATGGGAACCATCAATTTGGGGTAGAATCCTTTGACTTGAATGCCCTCCCTGCGCAATCGTGCCACTGCTTCGCGAACCACCCCGATGGTACTGCCCCAGGTGATGATGCCCACATCAGCCGGACCTTCGCCGTCCCATTCCACCGGCTCGATGAAATCGGCCACTGTTTCCAGTTTGCCAAACCGTTTGCGTTGCATGCGATCATGGTTCGCCGGGGCATAATTGGGGGCGCCCGTTGGTCCATGTTCCAGGCCGGTGGCCATGTGCATGGCCTTTGGCGTCCCGGGATCCGCCATGGGTGAAATCCCATCCTCCGACCATTGATAGCGCTGATACTCACCCTCGCCATCCCATCGTTTGCGTTCTACGATCTCGATCTCCTCCGGTTTGGGGGTCGGCACTGTTTGCGTGGAAAAAGCCAGGGAGCCATCCGACAACAAAATCACCGGACATTGATAACGATCCGCCAAATTGAGGGCATCCACGGTTCTATGGATGCAATCGCTGACATCCTCGACCGACAGCACGATGCGCGGGGCGTCACCATGGCTGCCGTGAACCGCCAAGAACAAATCCGATTGTTCATGCTTGGTCGGCATACCCGTGGCCGGACCACCCCGTTGCACATCCACAACCACCACTGGCGTTTCACTCATGGCCGCCATCCCCAACATTTCACTCATCAGGGACAATCCCGGACCCGAGGTGGCGGTCATCGCCCGTTTCCCGGCGTAGGACGCACCCAGGACCTGCGACAATGAGGCGATTTCATCTTCAGCCTGAATCAACACACCACCCACCTTGGGCAGATGCGTGGCAACATACTTGGCAATTTCCGTTGCCGGGGTAATGGGATAGGCGGAAAAAAATTCGAGCTTTCCCAGGAGCGCCCCCAGACCAACACCCGCATTGCCAGAAATCAAAATGACATCCTTGGGTGCCCCGGCTTCGGGAACGAACCAAGGATCCTTCTTCGGACAATCGGCCACCAAGGCCTTGCCCCGGTGAAACGCCAGAAGATTGAACGCCAAAACCTCTTCACCCTTCTTTTTGAACTTATCGCTCAAAACAGCGATCAACGTCTCTTCGTTAATGCGAAACAAGACCGACAAAGCCCCCAGGGCCACCATGTTTTTGGAGCGATAGGACTTGAGTTCCTTGGCCATTTTCGACATGGGAACCGGGTAAGCGACCACTCCCGGGGGAATTTCCGGGACGAAATCATCCCCGGTTTGGTCATAAACCAGCACCGTGCCTGGAACCAACAGATGACGATTGAGATCATAGGCTTCCTGGTTGAAAGCACATAAAATATCAAAGGAATCACCAGGATTGTAAATCCTGTCCGGGGAAGTGCGCACTTGATACATGGCGTACCCCCCCTTGATTTCTGCGGGGAATGTTTTGAAGGTATAGACTTCCTGTCCGGCTCTGGCACAGGCTGACGCAATGAAATCACCTGTTGAAATAACCCCTTCACCTCCATGACCAGCGATGCGGATGACTAGATCGTTTTTTTCCATGGCCGTTTTCCCAGGTTGTGCCTGTTATCGTTATTTTCATGCACTGAGTAACCACGATTCGCGCTTGAAGGACGCAATTGCCAGCAACCATGACCCGGCAATGATCGCTGCCAGGATATAGAACAAAATCGGGGCCAGAGTGATCTTTTAACGTTTAAATATTTGATTCTATATATTATTTATAAAAATCAACCACCCTGGATCCCCTATTTATTGAAAAAGACGCTCTCCCCCTGCCTCTTTAATCGGCAGCGAAAGACTGATTTATAGGCAGCCTGGAGCATTTGGGGGCAAAGAAGGGAATGATTTTCATTAATTTCCCCCCCCTTTGCGGCATTGATACCCGCACCCGTACCGGCAAGGATTGCCATTCCATATTGGGAATTGTTAATAAATTTTTAATATATTCAATATTTTATAATTAACAGACATCATTTGCCCTTTGGATTTCCCGAGAGAGGGGAAGACGCCTTCCCAATTTGGTATCCATTCTGCCTATAGAGTATTAAGTGAGCTGATTGCCTATGGAAGGTGCAGATCATTGGTTCGCATCGGATAACAGTCTGATGGCATTTGAAACTTACACATAAAAGATAAAGGCTCCAACGCCGGCATTCCAAAAGCGAGGATTTTCAACATGATGGCACTACCCAACACACCGATTTCCTATCTGACCCACGGGGTTTACGACGAACTCAACATGAGTTCCTCCCGGAGAGGGACCGGGTCTTGCCAGCTCTTGTCCTACCTGGAACGCCTGGGTCAAGACGAATTAAGCCGGCGCCAAGACGTGGCGGAGATGACCATCGTCAACTTTGGCATCACCTTCACCATCTATTCCCAGGGAGAAAACATCGATCGCGCTTGGCCGTTCGACATCATTCCCCGCTGCATGGCGGAATCGGAATGGCGTCGCCTGGAGGCGGGTCTCATACAAAGGACTCAGGCACTCAACGCCTTTATCCATGATTTGTATAACGGGCAAAAAATACTGAAAGATGGACGCTTTCCCGGCGAGGTCGTCCTGAAATCCAAAAACTGGCGCCCCGAATTGTGCGGCATGATGCCCAAATACAATACCTGGGCGCATATTTGCGGCAGTGACCTCCTGCGCGACAAGGATGGGGTCATGTACGTCCTGGAAGACAACCTGCGGGTACCATCCGGGGTATCGTACATGATGGAAAACCGGATGTTGACCAAACGCATATTACCGGAATTGTTCCATAATCAACGTATTTTGCCGGTAGACGACTACCCCAGCCAACTGTACGACATGCTGGCCTCCCTCTCACCGCGAGCGGGCGACAAAGCCAGAGTTGTGGTGTTGACCCCGGGTATTTTCAACTCCGCCTACTTTGAACACGCCTATCTGGCCCAGCAAATGGGTGTCGATCTGGTCGAGGCCAAAGATTTGGTGGTCGATGAGGAGGATACCGTGTCCATGAAAACCATTCATGGCCTGCAACGGGTGGATGTGATCTATCGCCGCATCGACGACGACTTCCTGGATCCCGAAGCCTTTCGACCCGATTCCATGCTGGGTGTCCCGGGTCTGATCCGGGCCTGGAGACGCGGACGGGTCGGATTGGCCAACGCCCCCGGAACCGGGGTGGCCGATGACAAGGTGGTTTACAGCTATATGCCGGAGATCATCCGCTATTATCTCGATCAGGATCCCATTATTCCCAATGTTCCGACCTGGCGCTGCCACATCCCCAAGGAGAGGAAACATGTCCTGGCCAATCTGGATAAACTGGTGGTCAAACCCGCCAACGAGTCGGGGGGCTATGGCATGCTCATGGGGCCACACGCAACACAGCAAGAACGCGATCAATTCGTCGGGCTGATCGAGGCCAACCCGCGTAATTACATCGGCCAGCAAACCTTGACGCCTTCAACGGTACCAACCCTGGTGGATGGCAGAATTGAACCCCGACATGTCGATTTGCGTCCGTTCATTTTAAGCGGCGAACGCTCCTGGGTCACCGCAGGTGGCTTGACCCGGGTCGCCCTGCGGCGCGGATCATTCGTGGTCAATTCGTCTCAAGGGGGCGGTAGCAAAGATACCTGGGTCATTGCCGACAACGACAGGGGAAAATAATGCTTTCGCGTGTTGCCGAAAACATTTACTGGATGGCCCGTTATCTGGAACGGGTCGAAGATACCGCACGCCTGGTTTTGGCGACGCATCATGCCATGCTGGATATGGCGCCGGTCAGCCGTATCCGCCCGATGAATTGGGAACAGCTCCTGGCAATCACCGGCAGCAGGGAGATGTTTTTCGCAAGACATCTTTCGGCGGATGAACAGCAAATCACCAGCTTCTTGATTCGGGACGAAGAGTATCCCGGTTCCATCTTGCGGGGATTGCAGCAAGCCCGGGAAAATTTCCGCACGACGCGGGAAATGTTCCCCCGGGAAGGATGGGAATTTCTCAATCGTCTGTTCTTGAAAACACGATCCGCCTGCACCCAGGATATTGACCCGGCCAATCGCCTGGAATTTTTGGAAATGGTCATCAACGAATGCCTTATGATCATCGGCCTTTTGGATTCGACCATGGTTCGCGACGAAACCTTCAGCATGTTTCGCCTAGGGCGCTATCTGGAACGGGCCGATATGGTCACCCGTATCCTGGATGTTCGCGGGGCTTTGATGCTAACCCGGGAAGATGTCGTGGATCGTCCCATTCGTAACGCCCTATGGTTGACGGTACTCAAGTCCTTGTCGGGCGACCAGATGTATCGCAGACGCGTGCGACCACGCATCCGTGGTGTGGACGTACTGGCCTTTTTACTCAAGGACAAAGCCTTCCCCCGGGCGTTTCGCTATGGGGTCACGGGAGTCGCCCAATGTTTGGAACTCATAGGGGGGGCCGACATGGCCCAGGGGATCATCGCCCGCATCGAGGATCGCCTCTACCTGGCCGATATCACCCGGCTGGCCGACAATACCGGATTGCACGATTTCCTGGACGGGCTGCAAATACTTCTGGGCGAACTGCATCAGACAATCACCCGGACCTACTTTGATCAGGAGGTCAAAAAAACACCCCCCGCACCTTCGGCTGGGGCGGAAAGTGGCGCTTCGTCCAACGGGATGACATCCACCGCCACACTCAGCCGATGTTTGCGACCACCGGTTACAACACCTTTCACGGGCGGTACGTCGGCATAGTCGCGTCCCACCGCCAGGATGACGTGACGATGCCGGGCCAGCGTGGCATTGGTGGGATCAAAACCGATCCAACCGACACCGGGCAGCAAAACCTCAAACCAGGCATGCGAGGCATCGGCCCCTTGCAGCCTGGGTTGACCTGGTGGCGGTTGGGTCTCCAGGTAACCACTGACATACCGTGCCGCAAGACCCTTGGAGCGGAGAACGGAGATGGCAACATGGGCAAAATCCTGACAAACACCCGCCTTTTGGGTCAGTACCTGGACCAGCGGCGTGGAAACGGAGGTGGATCCCGGGGCATACGCAAAAGATTGGTGGATTTGTAAGGTTAAATCCAACACCGCCTCCAACAAGGGACGATGTGGCGTCAATACCCGGTCCGCCAAAACCTGTAGCTCGGGATGTAACGCAACCAAAGGTGAGGGCATGGCAAACAAGGTTTGGCGCCGAATCTCCAGGAGGGCATCGGCTCCGGTCAGATTGGCCTGAACCTCCTCCCACGGGGGTGACATGGGCAGGGTATACCCCGGATCAACATGACGAATCACCTCGCTCGTAGCGGTGATTTCCAACTTGGAGTGGGCCCTGTGGATTTCAAAATAATGAATGGAATTACCGAAAAAATCTTGAAAAGAACGAATGATATTGGGTTCGGGGTCCACTTGCAGGTGAAACCCCTGGCAATGTTGGTCATCCCGCTCAGCCGGCTGCAACATCACCCGGTTGTGACACAAAGTGACCGCTTCCGGGTAATGGTAGCGGGTGGTATGACGAATCAGGTAACGCATGCGTGACCTTTATGAGTTACGAACGGTAAAAAGGTGGTAGGGAGAGTCGGCATGTCGGAAATAATTGTTGCTCGCCGTTTCGGAAAACATGGGCAAAAGATTGCGAATGCGCTCGGTCAATTGCATCAGGTGATCGCGACGGCGTGTTTCAGGATTGACCCGGGCCAACGTGTCCGCGTCAGCCAGACGAACGGCGGCCAGGCTTTCAAAGACCGTGCGACCCAACGCGGTGCGATACAGCGTCTGTCCCGGGGAACGGGGCGTTTGCCGGGCATGCGCCTCCATCAGGGTCAACTGAAAGACCAGCGAACGCGGATCGGTATCATCCTGAAGCAATTTGGCCAACACCGCTTCAATCTCCAAACGGGTTTGAAAATGCAAGCGAAAACTTTCCAATCCATCGTTCAGGGCCAGGAGACGCTCCAACATGGCCATTTCATCGGCATGTGGTGCCGCATCCCCCAGGCAACTTTCCAGGAGTTGCGCCAGAAACATGGCCCGCTCCAGACGCCGCCCCAGGTCAAGGAACAACCATCCCTGGTCGCGAATCATGTTTTCCCAGGTTAACCCGGCCAGGGCGGTCAATCCCTGTAACAGCGGGCCCAGATCCCACAAAAGATGATTGATGGGATCGGTTCGATGCCGCTGCCAACGCCCCAGGTGGGTACTGATGTTGTCAAGGATCCCCCAGGTGTCGGAAGAAAGGCGGTCGCGCAGGGAAAAACCAGCCTGAATCAAGGCTTGCAGCGAAAAAGCCAGGGAACCAACCCGGTTTAAGTCAAGCAACACCGAACGCAATTCATGATCGGGATTGGTCAAGAGCAGTTGGGCATCAGCACCGGTAAACCCTGGATAGGTACCGGTAACGTGGGTCAAAGTGGTCAACAGTCGGTTGCGGCAATACCGACGTTGTTCGGGGTTGAGGCCGAACTCCTCCTCTTCCCTCTGGGTGGTGGCTTCGCGAAACAGTCGGATGACACTTTCAGAACGTTCCGCATAGCGCCCCATCCAAAACAAATTTTCGGCAACGCGGCTGGGCAGGCCGGCATGCGCTGCCAAATCCTGGGTCAAAGTGCCCGAAGAGGATTCACTGAAAGGTTGTTCCTTGGCACCCAGGATCCAGACGTCTTTGGTTGACCCCCCCTGAGCGGGGGAAAAGGGATAGCGATCACCCTGGGAGGAGAGCGCATCGCTACCTGCTGAAGGAGATACCCGGGCCAAGCCCCCGGGCATGACCAGGGAATTGTTGCCGTCGTGATGGAGAAAAGCCCGGAGCAACAGGTGACGACGGCACATTCCCTGGGCATCAATCCCCGGTACCTGCGAAGGTTGCACCAGGGAACGGGCCACAAAACGGGACGGATGGGTTGCAAGTTGCGCACGCAAGGCTTGATCGTGCGCCAAGCCGTTCACCGGCAGGGAATAATCGGGTTGCAGCGGTAATATGGCCCAGGGCGAGTGGTTGTCATGCCACGAATCCAGGACGCGACGCAATGAAGGGGCATGGCCCAACCATAACGTTTCAGGATTCTCCAGATGAAGAGTTTCACCCAGAAAAAAACGACAAAGCTGCGGCATGAAAGGATGCAATCCCAGGTTTTCCAGGATGCCACTCCCCAGGGGGTTGGCCATGACGGTATGCCCCTCGCGCACCACCTGCACCATACCAACCACCCCCAAAAGGGAGTCCTCGCGCAATTCCAGGGGATCACACCAAGCTTCATCGACCCGACGCAACACCACATCCACTGGCAACAATCCCCCCAACGTTTTCAGGCACAAACGGCCATTACGCACCGTCATGTCGTTGCCCTGCGCCAAGGTCAACCCCATGGAATGGGCCAGGAGGGTATGTTCAAAATGGGTTTCGTTGGCCGGTCCCGGGGTCATCAGAACGATGTGCGCCGTCTGCGCCGTCTGCGGCGTCAGACTGGTCAGGGCATTGCGCAGACCGCGATAAAACGGCTGCAACGGTTGTACCGGACCAAAGGATGCGCGGGATGGATACAACCGATTCGACAATCGCCGGTTTTGCAGGGCATAGCCGTGACCCGAAGGGGCCTGGGTACGATCCGATACCACATGAAAACGCCCATCCGGCATGCGTACCAAATCGGCTGCGTAAAGCGACAAAGTCACCTTGCGCGCCATGCCACCCCACAGGGGAAACAAAAAAGCATCACTGCCATAAATCAATTCGGTGGGCAAAATCCCCTCGGCCAACACCCGCTGCATGCCATACAAATCACGCAACAGCAGGTTCAACAAATGGTGGCGCTGGATCAAACCCGCTTCCAGGCGCTGCCATTCCGAACCATCCAGTATCAAGGGAATGGGGTCAAACGGCCAAGGACGGCGTTGCGTGGTGGTACCAGCGGCGACAGCATACACCGCCCCCGACTCCCGGAGCAGATGCCGGGCCTCATCCCAAAGGCGCCCCGGTCGATCGGGTCCACCCGCATACAGATGATCAAAAAACTGACGCCAGTGGCCCCTCGGTTCCGCTGGCGCGGCAAAAGCCTCATCGTAGCTTGCCGAACCGGGTTCAGACATACCTGTCACCCATGCAACTCCTCATCAAGGAAAGTATCATGACCTATTGCGTTGGAATTTTACTGGATGACGGCATCGTTCTGGCTTCTGATTCACGTACCAATGCCGGCGTCGACCAAATAGCCTGTTATACCAAAACCCATGCCTTCACCTGGGCCAACGAGCGCCATATGGCCCTGCTGTCATCCGGCAATCTGGCAACAACCCAGGCGGTGGTCAGCCATTTGCAACGCGAGGCGCAACTCAACGACAGTCACACCCCTTCTCTGGCCAACGTCGACAATATGGAAGAAGCGGCCCATCACATCGGTCGATTGAGTATAGCCATTCAGGAACAGTATACAAGCAAGGCTCATTCCGATGCACGTTTCGATGCCACCTTTATTCTGGGAGGGCAAATCACCGGTCAGGCTCCGCAGCTCTACCTGATCTATCCCGAGGGTAATCCCATCACCCCCTCACCTTACAATCCCTTCTTGCAGATTGGCGAAACCAAATATGGCAAACCCATCCTGGATCGTATCATAACCCACGAAACCTCCTTGGAAAATGCCGCCCGTTGCGCCCTGGTCTCCATGGATTCCGCCATGCGATCCAACTTGTCCGTCGGCCTCCCCCTGGACCTGATGGTGTATCGCAAAAATCAGATCGATGGGGGCATCCATGCCCGCTTCGATGCAAACACCCCCTATCTGATCGCCTTGCGCAAAAGCTGGAATAACGGCCTGAAACGCCTGTTCCAAAGGCTTCCCGAGTTCACCTGGGAACAAGCAAACCGTCACAGAGTCGACACCACGGGAGAACCGGCATGAGCATCGGCGTTATCATCCACCATCACACCCACTATCGCTACGACCGTTTCATTACCCTGTCGCCCCATGTACTGCGCCTGCGACCCGCACCCCATTGCCGTACCCCTCTGGAAGCCTTTTCCATCAAGGTGCAACCCGAAAACCATTTCATGAACTGGCTCCAGGATCCGTTCGGCAACTACAACGCCCGTCTGGTATTTCCCGAAAAATGTCGGGAACTCATCGTGGATGTGGAAATCAAGGTCTCCATGATCACCATCAATCCCTTCGATTTTTTCCTCGAAGAGGAGGCACGAACCTTTCCCTTTTCTTATGCGGCCGAATTGCGGGAAGAATTGGCACCCTACCTGGTCATCGATGAAAAAAGCCCCCTGTTGGAACGTTGGCTGAAGGAGATCAAACTTGAAAAGGACATCAACACCATCGACTTTTTAGTCGCGATCAATCGCCGCCTGTGGCAGGAAATCGGCTACACCATCCGCTTGGAACCCGGGGTGCAAACAACCGAGGAGACGTTGCGTAAAAAAACCGGCTCCTGCCGCGACAGCGCTTGGACCTTGGTGCAGGCGATGCGGCGCCTGGGCTTGGCGGCACGCTTTGTTTCGGGATACCTGATCCAATTGACCGCCGATGAAAAATCCTTGGATGGACCCTCCGGACCCTCCCAGGATTTTACCGATCTGCATGCCTGGTGCGAGGTCTATGTCCCCGGGGCGGGTTGGTTGGGTCTGGATCCCACTTCGGGATTGTTCGCCGGAGAGGGACACATCCCTCTCGCCTGCACCCCCCACTATGCGAGTGCCGCCCCGGTCAGTGGCTTGACCGATCCGTGTCGGACTGAATTAAAATTTAAAAACACGGTGACCCGTATTCGGGAAACTCCGCGAACCACCAAACCCTACACCGAGGAACAATGGCAAGCCATCGATTGTTTGGGCCACCAGGTGGATGATGAATTGACGGCGGGAGAAGTCCATCTGTCGATGGGGGGCGAACCCACCTTCGTGTCCATCGATGACATGGACGCCCCGGAGTGGACCGTAGCGGCAGACGGTTTGCACAAACGTACCCTGGCCCTGGATCTGTTGCAGCGACTGCGGAACCGTTTCGCCCCGGGGGGATTGCTCCATCTGGGCCAAGGCAAATGGTATCCGGGGGAAGAGTTGCCGCGTTGGCGCTACGGCTGTTTCTTCCGTACCGATGGCATCCCCCTTTGGAACCGGCCCTATCTGTTCAACGGGCCGGAAAAATCGCTCGATGCCACTGCCGCCCAACGATTTCTGAGCGAACTGGGAAGAGCGTTGGGGGGGATTGATCGCTTTATCAGGCCGGCTTACGAAGACCCGTTCTACCACCTTTGGAAAGAAGCCACCTTGCCTGCCGATTGCGATCCCATGACCGCAAACCTGAAGGATCCGTTGGAACGACGACGCTTGGCGCGGTTGTTACACCAGGGATTGGGGCAACCCGTGGGGTATCTCCTCCCCCTGGATCACGATGTGGATACGGATGAATGGATCAGCGGTCCCTGGGTGGTGCGGCAAAAAGAGATTTTTTTGCTCCCCGGCGACTCGCCCATGGGATTGCGCTTGCCTTTGGATAGCCTGAATCAGCACGGCCTGAGTCCGGTCGATGCCGAACGTTGCCCATTGTCACCCGAGGTTCCCCTGCCCCATCGCCCCCCTGTTGGACGCCATCGCCAGGGATTTGTCCGCACCGCCCTGACCATGGAACCCCGAGACGGCAAGTTATTCTTGTTCCTCCCCCCTTTGGTGCGCCTGGAAAGTTTCATCGCACTCATCCAGGCTATCGAAACCGCCGCCAGCACTACCGGCATCGACCCGATTCTGGAGGGGTATGCGCCACCCGAAGATGTTCGCCTGCAACGATTTTTCATAACACCCGATCCGGGGGTCATCGAAGTCAACATCCATCCGTCCCTCACGTGGGATACCCTGAAAGACAAAACCATTGCCCTGTACGAAGAGGCGAAACTGTCACGCCTGGGAACCGAAAAATTTCTTGTCGATGGCCGACATACCGGCACCGGTGGGGGTAATCACATGACCATTGGCGGCCCCAATCCCTCTTTGAGTCCGCTGTTGCGACGCCCCGACCTGTTGGCCAGCCTGATTACCTGGTGGCAACATCATCCGGGCTTGTCCTACCTCTTTTCCGGGCTGTTCATCGGTCCAACCAGCCAAGCCCCCCGGGTCGATGAGGCGCGCCTGGACAGTTTGCATGAACTTGAAATCGCCTTGAGCCAAATTCCCGAAGGGATGGTTTCTCGCCCTTGGCTGGCGGATCGCCTGCTCAGGCACCTCCTGGTCGATCTCACCGGCAATACCCATCGCGCCGAATTTTGTATCGACAAACTCTATTCCCCCGAAGGCTATGCGGGTCGTTTGGGTTTGTTGGAATTGCGCGCCTTTGAAATGCCGCCGCACGCTTACATGAGTCTGGTACAAGCCTTGATGCTCAGAATTTTTGTCGCCTGGTTTTGGCGGCAACCGTATCGTCACCCCCTGATCCGCTGGGGCAGTGCCTTGCATGATCAATTCATGCTCCCTTTCTTTGTTGAATCCGATTTGCGTCACGTGGTCGAGGAGATGAACCAAGCCGGCTATCCGTTCGATCCATCCTGGCTCGACCCGTTTTTATCCTTTCGCTTTCCCACTCTGGGATCGGTTCAGTACGGGACCGTCACCCTGGAATTGCGGCAAGCTTTGGAACCTTGGCATGTTTTGGGTGAGGAAACGACCCGGCAAGGGACCGCCCGTTTCGTCGATTCTTCCGTGGAACGGTTACAGGTGAAAGTTTCGGGAATTGTCCCGGAGCGGCATGGGGTAAGCTGCAACGGCTACCGGTTACCGTTGCGCTCCACAGGTATCAACGGGGAATACGTTGCCGGAGTCCGTTTCAAGGCCTGGCAACCACCATCGGGGCTCCATCCGCTGATGCCGGTCCACTCTCCCCTGGTTTTTGACGTCATCGACCTGTGGAATCAACGCGCCATTGGCGGATGCAGCTATCATGTCGCTCATCCGGGTGGACGGCACTACGACACCTTCCCCATCAATGGTCTGGAAGCGGAATCCCGGCGTTTCAGCCGCTTTTGGGAACATGGGCACACCCTGGGAACCTGGCAAACCACCCCACCCCCACCCGCCAGTGGCCGCTTCGTCCCGGAAGGGAGTGGTCAGCTCTTACTGCGCGACGACCCCCTGACCACCACACGGGAGTTATCGACAACATTGGATCTGCGACGCATCTTTCCCATGGGAAAAACAGGTTCCATCAAGCAATAACCCATCTTCAAGGGAAGATCCAACAAAATGGCTCAGGACGATTCCAGTGGACGACAGCCGAAAAATCGGGGACAATTTCGTCCGGGGCACGACTGTGCAACAGATCGATGCAAAAAATGGCCATAGGCTTAAATAATGATTTCTTGAATGCCTTGATCCCAGGGCTTTGTTAATGACCGATATCGCGCAACCGCATGACCGATTTGTAAAAGCTCTGCTTTCCGATCCAGGAAAAGCTGGAGACCTGCTGCACGAACGCTTGCCAAAGGAAATATCCGCGTTATTGTCACCTGAACCTCCGATTCTGGTGAATGGATCTTTCGTTGATGAGGAATTGCGCAGTCATCTGACTGATCGGCTTTTTCAGGCAAAAACAATCACAGGTCGGACAGCGCTTTTGTATGTTCTGATTGAGCATAAGAGCTTTCCAGACCGTCGGGTAGGATGGCAAGTTGTCAAGTACACGGTCGAATGGTGGAAACAGTGGGAACGCGACAATCCCGATTGGGAAATAATGCCACCTATCGTCCCCTTTGTCTTTTATCATGGGGCATCGGAGTGGCGTATCCCTGATGAATTTCTGGCTTTGGTAGATACTGAGGCAGGTTGGAAACCATGGCTTCTGAACCTTCGCTTCGTAGTCATGGATCTTGGCAAGATCGAAGATCGGATGTTGTCCAGACACCCCCGACTGAGAGCTTGGTTACTGGCGGTAAAATATGCGACTCGGGAAGGTCGGCAAGGGGAGATCAAAGAGTTGCTGGTCGAGGCTCTTTTGGAAGTGCCGGAAGAGCAATACGTCATCATTCGCTACATCGTTGAGACCTATGGAAGCTACGACGAACAAACCATCCGAGAAATTATCCGGCAAGTTCGACCGGAGGAGGAGGAAAACATGATGTCACAATTTGCACGAGATGTTATTGCCAATAAAGATAACAAATGGACACAGATAGTGCTGCAGAGAGAGCGGCAGGAAGGGCGACAGGAAGGGCGACAGGAAGGACGGCAGGAAGGACGGCAGGAAGGGCTTCGGGAAGGACTTCGGGAAGGGCTTCGGGAAGAAGCCACTCGCACCTTTCTCCGTCTCCTCCAAAAAAAACTCGGTCCCAAACTCCCAAACTTGGTGGAAGAAAAACTGAAGGTTGCTTCCTTGGAAAAAATCGAGACATGGACCGACCGCATTCTGGACGCTCAATCCCTGGATGATGTTTTCTCAGACAAAACGTGACATCAATTTCTCAAGGAAATATCGCTAATATTCCCACAATCGATCATGACCCGGAACGAACCTCACCCCTTCGTTATTTTCGATCATGGGTACTCCCTGGACATTTGGTAACCGACTCCTCTTCACGCAGGTGGTCACTTCGTCCCAGAGAGTAACGACCAACACATGTTGTGCAATGGTACAATAAACACTCTCGCAGAAGTTATCGACAACATTAAATTTATCCTCAGATTTACATATATCATGTAACTCCTCCTGTTCTAAACCGTGAACAGTTAAATTACACTGCAGATCCAGGTCGATAAGCAGTGTTTTGTGCCCCATCACCGCCAGGGCATGTGCCAAATGAAAAGTCAGCGTTGTCTTTCCAACGCCACCCTTATTATTGAATATAGAAACTATTTTCAATTCATATTCCTATAAGGATTCTGGTAAGTTCAAAGTACGAAAACATTTCAATGAGGATTTATCGATCAGCTGGTTCATATTCTGTAGGGTGAACACCTTGCCACGGGTAGCCAAGAGTAACTTTTTCATATCTTCCCGCCGTACACCGAATCCGCGTCCGGCAATACAAGCGATCACCTCATACTTCGGAGAATTTAGGGACTGACCCTCCAAACTCAATTGACTCAAATGCTGTACCCGGGTCACCTTAACCCGAGCCGTGCCATCATCCTCCGTCAGTTTGGCTTCGATGATCACCTTCGGGTTGAACTCATTGGGTATAATAAAATCGGGCGCTTGATCAAACCCTGGCAGACGTTGTGCCCGTTTGGTCTTGCGGAAGCTGATGCCCGCCCGGTGCAGAACTTCCTCAATGGCGTTTTCCAGCATATCACCAACCAATTCACTCACCGAGTCTCGGTGTCCCGCGAAAGGACGTCCCAAAAATCGTTCATAAAGCAAAACAGGATAGGGAACACCCAGATTGACCATGGACCGCAGACCTACCAAGCCAGCCATGGTATCGGCCTTGTTCAGACGGTGTAGCTTGTCGTCTGGAACCGACGGTGCGCCTTCCACCAACAAGACGCAGGCTGTTTCAACCAGGGCTTGCACCCGTTGCATGGTCAGTCCGCCTCGTATCCCAGCAAGAGGAACACGAGGATTCATGCGGATCTTTCGATCCAGGGAACGAACAGCCCCCTGGGTCACTTCAACCCCCGTTCTTTGGGTCGCCACATAGGCCCACTCCGGCGGTGTAAAACCCAACATGCAGCGGAGAAGAATCAAAGCCATAGGGTATGTCACAACGACATGATAAACCCGTTCGGGGGAAAAATCATGGAAATTCCCAGTCGCCTTCTTCAGTGCCTCAAATCCCTCCTCGAAAAGCGGGTATTCAACGAATCCTGGCCCTTTGGGCAATACGAGAAATTCCGACTGGAGGCAACCGAAGACTTCATCAACATAATGATCCAAATTTCCCCGAACTTCTTCGAAAGGGATCTCAAAAGGAAACGGCATGATTGCCCTCCAGGGATGATGAACGAAAAGGACGACCAGCAAACAGACCGCCGAGATGCCGATCATCATCTTGCTCCTTACCAGCCCGGTCAAGAACTCTGGAAAAATCAGGGAGCCATTGAAGTGCCTGAGTAAATCTATGCAGCTTTTGTTCGACGGGCAGGCCAGGCTCCCACGTTTTCCGCAGGTTCCAAACGCCCATGCGCGTCAAATGACCGAACAGGATACAGCGAATATCGCCCAATGTTGGCTGGACACCTCCCAGACGTAAAGCTTCGAGGTCCCTGTCAACAATATCAAGCAACTGTTCGGTATCGTAGAACAATTGCCGGGCATCCACATGGCCATGCTTACGGCAAACGAAGACCGTGTCCACGATGGATGAACCTGTTCCATGGATGTGAATAGAGCCACCCATTTCCGCAGGACAGGGAATAGAAGTCGAGCAGGTCAAACCAGCATCAAGGATAGCCACGCCGACCGCACCATAGGCCTCCAGCCGGTTATGATGATAGGTGAAGGCTAGAGGAGCGCCGGGTTTCAGCGCCTTGGCCATCCTGGAATAGACCACGGACAACCCAGTGGTAAAATGTTCAAGGCCTCGCGCCTGGGTTGCATTGCCCGTAAGCTCATCGGCATGCTTGGATGTATCCCCACCCCACCTTACCAAATCGTCCCTGGCCAGACGCTTCAACCAGACGAAACAAAAATCCATCAATTCGCCGTACTGCACATTACCGAAATAAGGGGGATCGGTAAAAACCGCATCCAGGCTGTTTTCCGGCAGATCAGCAGTTGTGGCGCTTTGGCACTGCAACTGAACTTGGCGTGGAGAAAACGCCTTGCCGTTGAGTCGGGCTTCGCCAATCCACTCCCCATGAATGGGAATCTGGACCTTACGAGATCCGCGATGGTCCACTTCAAATGGGTGATCGCAATACGCCTTGGCCTTAGAATACTTGTCGATGATGTTCCGCCATCCACCGCTGCCCACGTTGACACCCCGGCCATTCGCTATTCCAAGCAGGTTGGATTCACACTGGACCAACCCCACGGGGAAACCGTGAATGGAAAAGATGTCCAAGGCCTTCAGCGCCATAACATCATAACGGCAAAGCATGTTCTGGTAGCGCAGCAGATCCGACAGATTTGTAGCCAAAGCACGCCGAATACGTGCGTCACCCACCTTTTCAATAAACCGGGCGCTCCATTCCAAACCCAGCAATTGCCGGGCATTGAACATATCCCGGTAGCGCCGATAACCCCACCGATGCAACCGGCCCGTCTCGTCTCCCAAAGGGATGTCTTCCACAGGCACAAACCGGGCCTCCATCGCCTGCCACTGACGTTCCGCCAAAGCATACGCTTCCAGATCCCCTGGATCGGGCTTTTTAAAGAACCGCCCTTTGTGCCCCACCTTGCAATGGTGGCAATGGTACTCAATGGCGAACATCCGGTGTTCAGGTGGTCCTGCATCAGGTCGGGGATAGGTGTTTCTCCGTCCACAATGATGACAATTGCAATGCCCCTTCCTGGCAACGCCTTCCAGGCTTAAAACACCATGACAAACATGGCAAGAACCCGGATCGGATAAATCGTCAACTTCGCAGAGTTCTCCGCATTGCGGGCAAAGCAGAACATTTTTTGTGTGACGTCGATCCTTCGCTACCAGGAAACCTGGAAAAAGGTTGACATCCCTTCCACATTCCTCACAGGGTAGTGTCTTGACCCACAGATAGCTTTTGGCAGAGGCTGAAGCGTGGCCGCAAAGCGTACAACAAGTCGTTTGCAGACCGCCGACCTTCTGGTCCAAGAAGCGCAATAAGGCTTCGGCAGTAGAATGGTAGGCTGATAAGTCGAGAGGCTCAATCTCTTCATGCACGATCCAAGCGGACATGGGGTTGATATCGAATCCGATAACATCGCACCCGATGCGATTGGCTTCCAACAGGGGTGTTCCACCACCCATAAACGGATCGGCCACCTTGATGCCTGGAAAGGTGTGGGAACGAAAGAAGGCATCGGCAACCGGTCCCTCACCAAATTCACTGAGCAGAAGGCCACGAAAGAGGGTCCCAGGACGGCGCGCAAACCATTTATGTACGGCAATGATGGGTCGGTAGTTCTGTTGAACTTGCTTCTCCTTCAACGCCATTCGGGCTATGAAGGGAACATCAAATTGATCTTCTATGGGCAATACAAGTACCTATTTCCTTTCATCGGCCAATGATCGACAACACATGGTGATTGGCCAGCTTGACCTCATCAATTTTCTTGATCATCGTCTTGAGACTGATGGCCGCTTCGTCGGTAGTGCCCTGAATTTCTTGAATTTCCCGAATGATGTTGGTGGTTGCGGCGGATGTTTGCCTGGAGAGTTCCTTGACCTCCTCGGCCACCACCAGGAAACCGCGTCCCGCATCGCCGGCCTGGGCCGCCTCAATACCGGCGTTTATGGCCAACAGTTTGGTCTGACTGGCAACTTTCTTGATCTGGCCGATGGTACCCAAAATATTTTCCACCGATTGCAGCAAAAGTTCGGTTACCCGTTTGTTGGCCTGCACCAAATCCTCCGCTTCCTGCATCTTGATGGTACCGTCCTCCAGATTATTATAGAGGATATCGATGAGTTCATGGGCTTGCTCAATGGAATCGGGATGGATGGTCAGGGACATGTGTTCCTCGAACTTTCAACGGCTCAAGAACCAACGGTAAGCGCCGTCACTTATTAAAACAACTCTTATTAGGCACTGGGGAAACCACCCCCACACCTTACCCCAGGTTGCCCCTCTTTACCAGCCTTGATACACGGGGTATGGGGTTCGCAGGGATCCAAGCAGGTTGACATGCAAATGTATCAAGAGGAGAAAGCGGGGGAATTTTTTCGTCAGTGCCCTGCCCCCTCCCCACCCCACCTGAAGCCCTCTCACAAGGAGAGAGAAGGAAAGGGCTGGCAGGTCGGGGTAAGGAACAGGCGGTCAGGACAAGGTCAACCAAACAAGCTCAACCAATCAGCAGACGCACGGGACACATCAACCAGCACTGATATGGGCACCATGTTCAATCAAGAGGGCAATAATCTTGCGATAATCTTTTTCCAACGCCAGGCTCAAAGCCGTCCGTCCCCACCAGTCCGAGGCGTTGACGTCAACCCCCGATGCCAGCAATTTTTTTACGAGTTCGGTCTCACCATTCTCGGCTGCCCACATGAGTGTTGTGCGACCCTGAAGATCCATAATATCGAGATGACGATTTTGAAGAAGTAATGTGGTCATGATTTCCGGGTTACGTACCACAGCATCGCAATGATGCACAGTCGCAGCCTGTCCATCCTGCTTGCCTTGTTCCGGTGCGATGTCCGTACTGGAAATATCAATAATGCTGGAAAACATGATGCCAGGTATTACCATCGCCAATCCGGGAATTTTCATTTCCTTGCTCCGTAGTAGTCAGTTGAAGATTCCAGCGCGTGCAACATTGCTAACGCAAACGGATTGCCAGATTGGTGGAAAAAATATATCGACTGTAGAACAATACGTTACAAAATATTGGGTCGATTGTTACGCGCAAAACGGCAAGGCAGAAAAGACGCCACTAGGCAAAAGTATTCCTTCGACGGGGGAAAAATTTGCCGCAATCGTTACCGCACGCAAACCCACCCCTCCATCCGCACTCAATCTGCGTCCATCCCTCCAACCCCTCCCCCTTTTTCCCGGTTCGCCACCCCGCCCCAACCACACAGCCCGCTTCAAGCACACAACCTTGCGATTTTACGTGTGTCCCAGCGGAAAACAGGGTATTTTGCACAATTGAAAAGAGGGTGATGATCATGGCATCATCCTGTAAAGAGGAACGCTCGCAAACGCCAAACGGACTCCCTCATGACCCGATCAACTCAGGAATCCCTGGAACCACTCTTGGTTGTCGAAGACTCCCGAAGCTTTGCATCCCTGCTCTTGGGAACCATCCGCCAACAATTGGAACACCCGGTCACCCTGGCCAAAAGTTATGAGGAAGCCGTCAAGGTCGTCGAAGCAACCAAAACCCCCTTTCTGCTGGCCATCCTCGACCTGTACATCCCCGGGGCCCCCAATGGCGAAATCGTCGACTTCATCCGAAAAAAAGGAATTCCCGCCATCGTCCTGACCGGCATGTACAAAAAAGATTTGCAGGACAGCATCATGGCCAAGGGGATCCTGGATTATTTCGTCAAGGATAACATTGGCGTCATCGATGGCGTCATCCACTTCATTCGCCGTTTCCGCAAAAACAAACAAATTCGTATTCTCGCCGTCGACGATTCCCGCAGCGTTCGCTCCATGCTGGTCACCTTCCTCAAGCGCTACGGCTTTGAAGTACTCCAGGCGGAAGATGGACAGAAAGCATTGGAGATTTTGGAAAGGGAACAGGTCCATCTGGTCATCACCGATTACCAGATGCCCCGTCTGGATGGCATTCAATTGTTAAAAAAAGTACGCGCCTTCCACAGCCGCGACGAACTGGCGGTCATCGGACTCTCTTCAGTAGCCGATGGCGACCTGTCGGTACAGTTCATCAAGGCGGGAGCCAACGATTTTTTGGTGAAACCTTTCGAAAATGAAGAATTGCTGTGCCGGGTCACGCAAAATATTGAAATCATTGAACGCCATCAAGAACTGGAAAAACTGGTCAAGCGCCACACATCCGTATTGGAAAATGCCCTGGACGCCATTATCACCACCAATGCGACCGGCGATATCCTCGATTTCAACCCGGCAGCCGAAACCTTGTTCGGCTACACTTTCCGGGAAGTGGTTGGCGGTCATTTGACTGATTTCATCATTCCTCCCGAATTGAAAGTTCAACATCTGCAAGGAATGTCCGATCATGTGGCAAACATTTTGAGCGGTCAAAGCAGCGGTCTGCGCAAACGCTTTGAAATTCCCGGCAAACGTTCCAATGGCGAAATCGTCGATCTCCAGGTTGCTTTAACCTCGGTCCGACTCAAAGACGATTTGACCTTTACCGCCTTCCTGCAGGATATCACCGACCGTAAACAATTGTTACGTTCCCTTGAAGAAACCCTGCGGGCAGCCGAATCCGCCAACAAGGCCAAAAGCGAATTCATTGCCAACATGAGCCATGAAATTCGTACCCCCATGAATGCCGTCATGGGGTTCACCGACCTGGCCCTGAAAAGCGACTTGTCTCCCAAAATTCGCGATTACCTGGAAAAAGTCGAAGGCGCCTCGCACTCGTTGATGGGTATCATTAACGACATTCTCGATTTTTCCAAAATTGAAGCGGGCCAGATGGATCTGGATCCGGTGCGCTTCGATATCTCCGATCTGTTTGACCGCCTGGCCGATCTGTTCAGCAAACAAGTGTCTGACCGGGGGCTGGAACTCATCCTGATGCCACCCGTGGAATACGACTCGGTCCTTTTCGGCGATGTCCTGCGTATCGAACAAGTGTTGATCAACCTGATCCGCAATGCCATCAAATTCACCCATGAAGGAACCATCGTCGTCCATGCCACCATCGAAGAACAAGAGGACAACAAGGTTCAATTAACCTTCAGTATCCGTGATACCGGGATTGGCATCGACCCTGACCGACTCGCCAAACTGTTCAATCCCTTTGTCCAGGCCGACGGTTCCACCACGCGAAAATATGGCGGAACCGGGCTCGGACTCACCATCAGCAAGCGCTTGGTCGAACGAATGGATGGCCGCATTTGGGTGACCAGTACACCCGGACAGGGTAGCGTCTTCTCCTTCAACGTCATGGCAACCGTGGCCGCCAAGAATCGACGCAAAAAAGTGGTGGTGCCAGGGGACTTGTTCGGTAAACGAGCGCTGGTACTCGATGACAATGATTTAATTCTGGAAATCGTACCATCCATGCTGGAACGCCTCTCCCTCAAAGGGCAAGGGGTGCGTTCCATGGAAGAGGCGTTGGCATTGCTGCTCAAAGCCAACTATGGCAAGGATCCCTTCGAATTGTTGATGATCGATTGGAGCCTGAACGACATGGATGGCATCACCATCACCAATCAAATCATCTCGACCCTTCGGGAAACCACGCCCCCACCGAGAATTCCCAAGATTATCCTTCTAACATCCTTTGGCGAAGACAAGTTTAAACAACAAAGCCATGAAGCAGGTATCGATGTTTGCCTGGACAAGCCGATTACCAACAATCGTCTGGTACAAGCCATCTCGGCAGCCTTTGGCAAGGAACAACCGCGAAATGAACGGCGGGTCACCAAGGTCTTGGCCCAGGATTATGAAACTGCTGAAGTGATCGGCGGGGCACGTATTCTGCTGGTGGAGGACAACGCGATCAACCAGCAAGTGGCTCGGGAATTGCTTGAACGCGTGGGATTGATGGTGGAAATCGCCAACAATGGACGAGAAGCACTTGATAAAATTGAACATTTCTCCTACGATGCCGTACTGATGGATTTGCAGATGCCCGATATGGATGGTTTTGAAGCCACGACGATTTTGCGCAACGATGATCGGTTTAAAAACCTGCCGATCATCGCCATGACCGCCCATGCCTTGGAAACAGAACGCAAACGATGCATCGAAATCGGCATGAATGGCCATATCGCCAAGCCCATCCGCCCCGAACGGATGTATGGTGTCCTGACAAAGGTCATTGGACCTCTCAAGGTTCTACCGGATGCCGCCAACATAAAACACAATCAACTGACCCTGCCCACCGTTTCCGGCATCAACATGAAAGATGGCCTGGAACGTCTGGGAGGCAACGCCAAACTCTATTTCCGTATCTTGTTACGCTTTCGCAAAGATCAACTCCATCTCGCGGAAGAGTTGCGCAGCACCGTTAAAAGTGGCAATCGCCTGGAAGCCGCCCGACTGGCACACGCCACCATCGGTGTGGCCGGCAATATTGGCGCCGAAAAATTATCCCATGTTGCCCGGGAGTTGGAATCCTTCCTCGGTAACAAAACCGTCCAGGACTGGCGGGAACCGGTGGAACGCTTCATTGCAGAACTTTCACCCGTCCTTGAAGGGCTGCAGGTATTGGAAAACATGACCATAAAAGAAACATCGAAAGAGGACGACTCCATTCCGCCACCCAACACCGATTGTGTCGCGACCCAGGATGCCGAAGCCGTTGCGGCAGTGTTGCATGAAATGGAAGAGTTGTTGGATGCCAACAGCATCGAAATTGCATCATGCCTGGGTCACTTGCACACTTTGTTACCCAGTGCTTCGTGCAAGAAAACGTTAAAAGCCATTGAAAGCGAGGTCGAAGACTATAATTTTGACAAAGCCATGGCTATGCTACAGGATTTGGCACGACAGGTGGGCCATGCCTTGAACGGAAAATCATCATGACACAAACCAAAGCCCCGGCCCGAATCCTGATTGTGGACGATCAACGCTCCAATATTGATGTCCTGAAAGATATCCTCCATGAGTACGACCGGGCCATAGCGATGAATGGCCCACAAGCCCTCAAGGTGGCCCACTCGAAAAAACCGCCTGACTTGATCCTGCTGGACATCATGATGCCAGAAATGGACGGCTACGAGGTATGCGCCGCATTGAAAGAGGATGCCGCCACCCAGAACATCCCCGTTATTTTCGTTACCGCCAAACGAGAAGTGTCCGACGAATCCAAAGGGTTAAAATTGGGAGCCGTCGACTACATCACCAAACCATTCAACGCCAGTATCGTCCTGCAACGTGTTGCCATTCACCTGGAGCTCAAGCGTCATCGCGACCAACTGGAAGAATTGGTCACAGAACGCACCCAAGAGTTGATTGAAGCCAGAAATGTTGCCGAATCCCGCAAAGAGGCCGCCGAAGGGGGAATTCGCGCCAAGAATGAATTCCTTGCAGTCATCAGCGATGAGTTGCGCAATCCCTTGAACAGCATCATCGGGTTCTCCTCCTTTCTTGGCGAACCCGACCTGCCACAAAACGAGCGGGAGCAATACCTGGAAATCATCAACTCCGCTTCCATGTCGCTTTTAAACTTGATCAACGAAATGATTGAGCTGGCCAAGGTTGAAGCGAGTGCCGTTCAACTGCAAGTGGAACCGTTTCACTTGAGACAGCTTTTGGATGCCTTGATCCACGAGTTCACCCCCATAGCTGATGGGAAAAATTTGCGTCTGGTCACCGTTTTCCAAGCGGAACTCCCCGACATGGTCACCGGCGATAATCGCCGATTGCAACAGGTGTTGCGGCATTTGTTGAAAAATGCCATTAATTTTACTAATCAGGGAGAAATCATCGTAACGGTTGCCAGAAAAACCCAGACGGACACGACCGACATAATCCACTTTTCGGTGCAAGACACCGGCGTCGGTATCCCCAGGGAAAAGCAAGAGTTTATCTTTCAAGAATTCACCCAACTGGAAAAAGCGTTTCAGCGCACCCATGGCGGGTTGGGATTGGGTTTGACGATTTGTAAACGCTTCGTTCCCCTGATGGGCGGGGAAATTTGGGTGGAAAGCGTGGAAGGCCAGGGCAGCACGTTCCATTTCACCGTCGCATTCACCCGGGAAAACCCTTAAAAGCCACCCCAACGACACAACAGGGCCGACTACGACAACACCATCAAGGCAATAAGGGCTTACCGGCCTGCAACAGGCGCAAGGCCAGCACGTTGGGGGCAATCCAGGTCATCCTGTCGTCAAACGGATTGTCGATCGAATCGCGATAATCATCCAGGATGAAAGTGGCGTTGCCGTCCGCATTTTCCCGTTCCGAAGCACTGGTTGCGCTTTGTTGCCGTTGGTTGATGGCGTTAACCGCCCCCAAACCATTGGCCCCATGGCTCAAAACCAACGCCGGCGTATGGTCGATACCGTTTTTGACAACAATGCGTCCAAATGCGCTTGAGGTAAACCTGGGAAGCGGCGTCGAGCCACTGTCGGTAAAGGCGGTATCCACGGCATAGGTCAACCGATTGTTCCAGGGATCCAAACGACCCGCACCCAAGGTTACGTATGGCAACTGCCCGACACGGACGGCTTGGTTGTCCTGCCAACCGACACATTGGTTGCCATTACGATCTTCCCGCCCATCACCATCAAGGTCGGGACACGGAAGGTATCCACGGGTAATGGCAAATCCCATGAGACTGTCGTGAATCGTGTGCAATAATGCATCCGCCTCCTGACGTTTGTTGGCCTCCTGACGAACCGACAACGGACCCAGAAAACCACCCAGGAGCAGTCCCATGATTAATAACACCATGGCCATTTCCAATAATGTAAATCCCCCCACCCGGGGAGAAAATCGATTTGGTCGCATGGAAGGAGCCATCATCGTGGATAAGGTTGCGCCAACGGCGAATGGTCTGGCAGACTGAAATCACCCTAGACTAAACAATAACGTCGCATTAGCCAATCGTTTTCAAGCGTTTTGCATGAGGATCCCTAACGATGACTCTTGAAGAGGCGATCAATCGTTATATAACGGAAGTTTCCCTGAAGAAATCTTCCCAAGGGCATGATCGGGATGTGCGCCTGGCACGCATTATCCTGGATCGCTTGGAAGCGACACAACCCCTGGAGGATGTCAGCCCCTTGGTATTGGGTCGCTACCGCGATGGGCGCCTGAAGGAAGCAAGCCTGTCCACCGTCAAAAAAGATCTGGAATTGTTGAAGGATTTGTTTCGCGTCGCGATGACGCAGTGGGGAGTAACCATGGCGGGAAATCCTGCCAATGCCCTGACGGACCCTGTATCAACCTTGGGTCGGAGTTCTGGATTGGCACCAGGGGAACGCTTGCGCCTGGTTGCGGCTTGCGATCATTATAAAAATCCCATCCTCGGCTTGGTTGTGCGCATTGTGCTGGAGACCGGCCTGCGCAAAAACGAACTCCTGTTGTTGAAATGCCAGGATGTCGATGTGTCCCAACGGGTGTGTACGGTGCCACGCATTCAACTCAACGATCCACGCCGGGTACCGTTGACGAAAACGGCTGTCAAGCTGTTCAAGCGGACGCTGAACCTGGAGGATCGTCCCAGCGATACCGATTGGCTCTTTTATGGGGATCCGAGTCGCTTCGGGGATCGTAAACCGTATGCCTTGGATCGGGTTTTTAAAAAGGTGCTGGCCAATGCCCGGTTAAAACGCATTGCCTTTGACGATTTACGTGCCGAAGCCATGTCCATGATGCGGGAAGCCGGATTGTCAGAAGGGGAAATCGCGGCGATCACCGGTTCCAAGCAGGTGAAAATTTCCCGCAGAGCCCCCGAATACCAATTGGAACGTTTGCTGGAAAGATTGGATGCCGTCTGGCCAGAAACCGCATTGCCAACGATTGAAAAAACGATCCCCGTCGAAGAGCCCGTGACGACACCGGAACGCAAACCCGTTTCCAGAAGAACGGGTGGCGCCTTTGGCCAGCCCAGGAAATTTTCAAGATAAGGAATCTAAATTTATTTTATACTTGTTGCTGGCGATAAGTCTGGCCAAAGTGAAAAGCGATTTTACCGCTCACTCATCACGACGGCTGACAAAAGATTTGATGACTATTTGGAGCAACAAAAAAAGGAAAATAATCATGACAAAAATATTAAATGATCTGATCAATAAATTGCCGCTCGACCAGCAGCAAGAAATCGAAGTACAAGCAACGCAGCTCATTAACCAGGAAATGACGCTACGCGATTTGCGCAAGGCCTATGGTTTTACGCAAAAACACATTGCCGAAGCCCTGCATATTTCACAAGATGGCGTGTCAAGAATGGAAAGGCGTAGCGACTTGTTTATCTCAACGATGAGTTCCTATGTTGAAGCCATGGGTGGGAAACTACATCTCGTCGCCGAATTTCCAAATCGTAATCCTGTAGTAATATCTGCAATTAACGTCCTTGCCAAAAACTAACAAAATCAAAGCATTACTGCAAACACATATTTATAGTAAGGTGGTTGCATCTTTGGATCCCCCGGAAGAGTTGTCCCGAAAACCAGGGAATGAAAAAAAAACCGGGAGGCAGGACACCCCCCGGTAACAAACGCTATGGGACAAGTCTTCCCAAAAACATCTACTTGGACAGGTTGATCAACACCTCATCGAGCATTTTCTTGGCATCACCGAACAACATTTTATTGTTCTCTTTGTAGAACAAGGGATTGTCCACACCGGCATACCCCGAAGCCATGGACCTCTTCATGACGATGGAGGTTTTGGCTTTCCAGACTTCCAACACTGGCATTCCAGCGATGGGACTGTCGGGATCGTCCTGGGCCGCCGGATTGACGATGTCGTTGGCACCGATCACCATGGAAACGTCCGTATTGGGGAAATCGTCGTTCAACTCATCCATTTCAAACACGATGTCATAAGGGACTCTGGCTTCGGCGAGCAACACATTCATATGACCCGGCATCCGTCCGGCCACCGGGTGAATGCCAAAGCGCACCTTGATGCCCTTGTCACGCAATAGTTTGGTGATTTCACACACGGTATGTTGCGCCTGCGCCACCGCCATACCATACCCGGGAACGATGATGACACTTTCCGAATTGCGCAACAGTTCCGCGGTTTCCGCAGCACTGATCGGTTGCACTTCACCCTGGGGACCAGCCGCATCACCTTTGGCGGGCGACTTGCCGGTACCGGTACCAAAACCACCCGCGATCACCGAAACAAAGTGGCGATTCATGGCACGACACATGATATACGACAGGATGGCACCCGAAGAACCCACCAAGGCACCCACCACGATCAGCAGGTCATTGGACAGCATGAACCCGGTCGCTGACGCAGCCCAACCTGAATAGCTGTTGAGCATGGAGACCACCACCGGCATGTCGGCACCACCAATGGCCATAACCATATGGACGCCGAACAGCAGGGCGAGAACCGTCATGATCAGCAGGGGAACCATACCCGCCGAAATCGATTCCGCATGCAAAAACCAGCGACCGACCCAGATGACGCCAATCAGGAGCAGGAGGTTGAGGAAATGGCGCGCCGGAAGTAACAATGGGGACCCCCCGATCTTACCGGACAGCTTACCGAAAGCGATGAGCGACCCGGAAAAGGTAATGGCACCAATGAGGATACCCACATAAATCTCCACCTCATGGATGGTCTTCTCAGCAGCCGAGAAGGTGGTGGGGGAAGGGTCGATGAAGTTGGCGAAGCCCACCAGGCAGGCGGCCAGGCCGACAAGGCTGTGCATCAGGGCAACGAGTTCCGGCATTTGCGTCATTTGGACGCGCATGGCGGCGATGATACCCACCGTCGCCCCGATACCCATGGCGATCATGATGTTAACAAAGTTACCAACACCAGTAATTTTCGGCCCCATCAAGGTTGCCACAACGGCGATGGTCATGCCGATAATACCAAACAGGTTACCCCGTCGGGAGGTTTCTGGATTACTCAAACCGCCAAGGCTGAGGATGAACAGAATGGTCGCGCCGATATAGGCGACCGTCATCATTTCTACTTTCATTGCGTCTCTCCCTCTTATTTCTGGAACATGCGCAGCATGCGTTGAGTCACCCAAAATCCACCAAACATGTTCACGGCGGTGAGCGCAACGGCCAATCCCGCCAACAGGGTAATGACGAATCCGGGAGAGGATATCTGGATCAGGGCACCAATGACGATGATGCTACTGATGGCATTGGTAACGCTCATGAGCGGCGTATGCAAGGCAGGGGTCACGTTCCAGATCACCATGTAGCCGATGAAACAGGCCAGGACGAACACGGTGAAATGATTCAGGAAAGAGGTCGGGGCACCATAACCGACCAAACCGAAAATGGCGGCCATGACCAAACCTTGGACCGTGACGGCCAGGGCTGAGGCGGGGGCACCCGGTCCATGACCATGTCCACCTTTCTTGGCTTCAGGAACCGGGGCGGCAGCCTGAGCCGGCTTGGCCGGGGCGGCAGACAACCTGGGAGGCGGCGGCGGCCAAGTGATTTCCCCTTCCTTGATGACGGTGGTACCGCGAATGACTTCATCATCAAAGTTGATATTGATCACACCATCCTTGGTTTTGCACAACTCTTCGGTCAAACGCACCAGGTTGGTGGAATACAGGTTGGATGCCTGACGGGCCAGACGGGAGGGGAGGTCGGTGTAACCGATGATGGTGACATTGTTATGCACCACCTTTTGCCCCGGGACGGTGAACTCGCAGTTGCCACCCTGTTCCGCGGCCAGGTCGACGATGACGCTACCCGGTTTCATGCTTTCCACCATGGCTTTGGTGATCAGCTTGGGGGCCGGCTTGCCGGGGATCAGCGCCGTGGTGATAATGATATCCACGTCCAACGCCTGCTTGGCAAACATTTCCAACTGGGCCTTTTGATAGGCTTCGCTCATGACTTTGGCGTAGCCACCAACACCCGTTCCTTCTTCTTCATACTGGGGCTGAACGAATTCCGCCCCCATGCTCTTAACCTGATCTTTCACTTCAGGGCGGGTATCCGAGGCACGGACGATGGCACCCAAGCCGGAAGCGGCACCGATAGCGGCCAGACCGGCGACACCCGCGCCGATGACAAAGACCTTGGCGGGAGGCACCTTACCGGCTGCCGTGACCTGGCCGGTGAAAAACCGTCCGAAGGCATGGGCCGCTTCCACCACGGCGCGATAACCGGCAATGTTGGCCATGGACGACAAGGCGTCCAATTTTTGCGCCCGGGAAATACGCGGCACCGAATCCATGGCCAGGACATTGACCCCCTTGCTGGCCAAAAGGTCCATCAATTCCTTGTTTTGCGCGGGCCAGATAAAACTGACCAAAGTGGTCCCTTTCCGCAACAATTCCGCTTCATTTTTATTGGTTATTGGATGTACCATGGGGGCACGGACCTTGAAAATGATGTCCGCAGTTCCCCAAACACTGGCGGCATCGGGCATGATTTCCGCCCCCGCCTCCTGGTAGTGGGCATCCAGGAATTGGGATTCGCTACCCGCCCCCGACTCCACAATGACCGAAAAACCCAATTTGATTAACAGGCGTACCGAATCAGGGCTCGCGGCGACCCGGTTTTCTGCTGGGTACACCTCCCTGGGAATACCGATTTTCATAACCTCAATATCCTCCTAGATGCTGTTGTGATCCAAGCTTCTTGTGGTTAGTCCACTTGCATACAAGCCCTGGTTGCTCGTCTTCGCAAGGTTGGTTTTGAAGTCTAACAGGTTCGATTTTGATTTCAAATGATAAACCATGATAAAGGCTACTTTATACAAAATTTACACACATGAAAAATCAACAAGTTACAAATATACATTTGCGATAACCTTTTATTAAAGCACTGTATCTGCTTGAATATTATTTCAACATGACGTAACCCAATGATTTTTTATTAAATCCTTCTTTACCTTATATTAATACTTTATAAAATTCAATTAGTTACAAACAAACATCCGTGTCAATGTAGTTGCAAATAATTGTATTTTCTTGACTATTATCTCAACGGGTCACCATCCATCTTTTTTTTTATTGCCGATATTGCCTCATTGCACAACATTTTCTGGGATGGTAAAATCACGTTCACTGATGTAGATTGACATAGATGATCTTCCAGACCTTGTTGGAAAAGTTGTTTAAGTGTTCAAAACACATTAAACGGGTTAAAACATGATAGATATTATGCTTGTTATTGTTAGCACCGTTTTTGTCAATAATTTTGTCCTGACAAAATTTTTGGGAATTTGTCCCTTCCTCGGAGTGTCTAAGAAGGTTGAAACAGCTCTGGGGATGGCCTATGCGGTGGTGTTCGTGATGACCTTGGCATCGGGGATTTCCTGGATCGCCGAGCGGTGGATGTTGGAACCTCTGGGGCTTCAATACTTGCGGACCATCTGTTTCATTCTCATCATCGCCGCCCTGGTTCAATTCACCGAAATGGTCATTCACAAGGCCAGCCCGGTATTGTACGCAGCATTGGGCATCTACCTGCCCCTCATCACCACCAACTGCTGCGTCCTCGGGGTGGCCATCCTGAACATACAGAAAGGACACTCCTTTCTTGAAGCATCCGTTTACGGATGTGGTGCGGGACTTGGGTTCGGATTGGTACTCATCCTGTTCGCCGGCATGCGGGAACGGATCGATCTTTCCGATGTTCCCGCACTCCTCAAGGGATCGCCTATCTCTCTGATCAGTGCCGGCTTGCTGTCATTGGCTTTCATGGGCTTTTCAGGCATCGTTAAATAAGGCCGTGTTTGATCGTCTCTCAAATCTACCATAGATAAGGAAAGATTATGATCGAGGCTGTGCTCAGTATGGGTGGTCTGGCATTGGCTGCTGGTTTGGGGCTCGGATTCGCAGCCAAAAAATTCCATGTGGAAGGCAACCCCCAGGTGGATAACCTGACGGCGTTGCTGCCCGCTACCAATTGCGGAAACTGCGGATTTCCCGGTTGCCGCCCCTACGCCGAGGCCATTGCCGAGCAAGGGGAAACCAATATCGGACTTTGTGCCCCGGGCGGCGTCGAAGTCATGGAAAAAATCGCCGCATTGCTGGGCGTCGAACCGGTGGAAATGGAAGTGGATACCGGCCCCAAAGTGGCCTTTGTCCGTGAAGAGGATTGCATTGGCTGCACCGCCTGCATCAAGGTTTGTCCGGTGGACGCCATCATAGGGGCCAATAAACAGTCGCATACCGTTGTGGCAGAGATGTGTACCGCATGCAAGGCCTGTATCGAGCCCTGTCCTGTGGATTGCATCGAAATGGTTGCGGTGCCGACAACCGTGTATTCCTGGACGTGGAATAAACCGGAAGTTTTGCACTGACACGCGTAACGATTGGGCCATGTCATTGTAATCAGAATGCTTAATTCCAAGGGGATCTTGGTATGGGTATCGTAGCTTCCGTCTTAAAGAAATTTCATGGGGGTGTTCATCCTCCCGGGCACAAGGATCTTTCCGAACATTGTGCCATCGAGCCGATGCCCTTGCCCAAACGGCTTGTCGTACCGTTTCATCAACATTTGGGGGCACCCAGCGAACCGGTCGTCAAAGTGGGCGATACCGTATTCAAAGGCGACCTGCTTGGCGGTGCCGCTGGTGGTATCTCCGCAACGGTTCATGCGCCAACCTCCGGGACCATCGTCGCCATCGAGGAACATGTGGTGGGTCATCCTTCCGGGCTGACCATGTTGTGCGCCATCATCGAACCCGACGGCAAGGATCAATGGAATCCCCAGCTCAAAGGGGTGGACAATCCCCTGTCCCTGGAACCGGTCGCCGTTCGCGACCTGGTCAAAAACGCGGGTGTCGTCGGCCTGGGAGGCGCCACCTTCCCAAGTTTTGTAAAATTGTCCCCGCCACGCGACAAGGTTGTGGATCTCCTTTTGATCAATGCCGTGGAATGCGAACCTTACCTGACCTGCGATGCCCGTTTGATGGAGGAACGCCCCAAGGATGTCATTGAGGGAATCCGCATCATGCTGCACGCATTGCAAACCAAGGAATGCGTCATCGGTATCGAGGACAACAAACCAAAGGCCATCGCCGCCATGCAAAACGCCGTGGCTGCGGAAGCATCCCAAAGCGCCGCCGCCATACGTGTCGTCGTCCTTCCGGTCATGTATCCCCAGGGTTCCGAGAAACAGTTGATCGAAGTGGTCACCGGACGTCAGGTCCCTTCCAGAAAACTTCCCATCGACATTGGTGTCATCGTTCATAATGTGGCTACCGCAGTAGCGGTTCGTGATGCTGTTTGCTTTGGCCACCCATTGGTTTCGCGGATTGTTACGGTTACGGGAAAAGGCATCAACCGTCCCGCCAACATAGAAGTTTTAATTGGCACCCAGGTCGATGATATCATTGCGCATTGTGGCGGATTGAAGCCCGATATCCATAAAGTGGTCATGGGGGGACCCATGATGGGTCTCGCCCTGCACCAGACCAATGTCCCGGTAGTCAAAGGGTGTTCCGGTATTCTGGCCTTGACCCGGGGCGAATCCTCTGAAAAACCCGAGCATTCCTGTATTCGGTGTGGCAGTTGCGTCAATGCCTGCCCCATTCAACTGGTTCCCTGTAGCATGGCATGGTTTGCCAAAACCGAACAGTTGGACCAACTCTCCAAAGCAGACTTGTTCGATTGCATCGAATGTGGCTCCTGTGCTTATGTGTGCCCTGCCAATGTTCCCCTGGTCCATTATTTTCGTTATGGGAAACTCGCCCTTCAATCCAAGGATCGGGAAGAGAAAAAACGGGAATTGACCATACAGAGAAGCAAACTCCGGGAAGAAAGATTGGCCAGGGAAAAAGAGGAAAAAGAACGTAAAAAAGAAGAAATGAAGGCGAAAATGGCCGCCAAGAAGAAATCTGGCAAAGAGGCCGACAAACAAAATCCTGCGGCTGAATCCGGTAACGAGGCGCAGGCATAACACATTGGAAGAAAGTACACTGGTATTCGATGAGAGCGGCAAGAAAGCAGCGTTCATCTACTTACGCGTCATTCGCACACAAAAGACTATGGAACTGAAACGGAAAGGTCAATGAGTCCATCAAGCCTGTTGTTCACGTCCTCTCCTCACATCCATGCGGGAGATTCCATCCCCCGGATCATGCACACGGTGATCCTGGCATTAATGCCCGCCACCCTGATGTCGGTGCTGATTTTTGGTTGGCCGGCTCTGCTGATCCTTGTCATCACGACCGCCACCGCCATGCTCACCGAATACCTGATGATGAAAATCAGGAACCGGCCTTCGCCTCTTGGCGACATGTCGGCAGCTTTAACCGGAATCTTGCTGGCGTTGACCTTGCCGCCGCACACGCCATGGTGGGTCTGTGTCGTGGGTGGTGTTTTCGCCATTTTGCTGGGTAAATTCGTCTATGGGGGATTGGGCTTCAATATGTTCAATCCGGCGCTCATCGCCCGCGTCTTCCTCCTGATCTCCTTCCCCGTTGAACTGACATCCTGGCCACAACCCACAGGCTTGTTCGGTCAACAGGCCCTCTCCTTCATGGATTCGCTCTCCCTCATCACCACCGGTCATCTCGCCTCGGGCAAGTTGGCGGATGCCATCAGCGCCGCCACGCCCTTGGGTCAGTACCACGTGGTTGTGGGTATGGGTAAAACAGTACACGAAGCCCTGGGGGGGGATTATGCATTCAGCTACATCTCCGCTTTCACCGGTTTCATCAATGGTTCGCTGGGAGAAACTTCGGCCATAGCCCTGGCCTTGGGTGGGGTCTACCTCATCAGAAAGCGTATCATCTCCTGGCACATTCCCGTCTCCATGTTCGCGGGAATCTTGATTCCAGCCACTATTTTCTGGATTTTGAATGGCTCCAAATATCCCGATCCGCTGTTTCACCTGCTCACAGGCGGCTTGATTCTGGGTGCCTTTTTCATGGCCACCGATATGGTCACCTCCCCGGTAACGCCATTGGGACAGATCATTTTTGGTGCAGGGTGCGGGTTATTGACTTACATCATTCGCACCTGGGGGGGGTATCCCGAGGGTGTCTCCTTTGCCATTGTCATTATGAACGCCACAGTCCCACTATTGGATCAATATACCCATCCGGTGGTCTATGGAAAAGCCAAGAAAAACGTTTAAGATGAACGTCCAGGAGTTTGGTAATGTCTGATCTTTTCAGAATGGGTCTGATTCTCATGGTGGTTGGTGCCGTTGCCACTGCCATGCTCGCTGGGACGGACGCTGTAACGAGCGGTCCCATCGCCGAAGCCAAAAGGCAGGAACTGTTAAAGGCGTTGCGCCAGGTTTTGCCTGAAGGATTCGACAATGAACCAGATCGGGATTTTATTGTTGTCAACGACAAGCGTTTGGAAAAACAAGGGGCTCCCACTACCATTTACCGTGGGCGCAAGGGGGCAACCAATCTTGGTGCCGCCTATACCGTGGTGGCCCCCGATGGATATTCGGGTGACATCACCATCATGATGGGCGTGGCTACGGGCGGAACAATCACCAGCATCCAGGTTTTATCCCATAAGGAAACCCCCGGGCTGGGTGACAAGATCGTGACAACCCGTTGGCCCGATGCCTTCAAAGGCAAGACCTTGAATAACATCAAATGGGGTGTGAAAAAAGATTCCGGCGATTTTGATCAGTTTGCCGGTGCAACCATCACCCCTCGCGCCATCGTCGGAGCGGTTAAACGAGGATTGGAGTATTTTGTGGAAAACGAAAAGACACTCTTCGCACAGGCAGCTCCTGTGGAAAAAGTGGCCAAGGAGGTGAAGCCATGAGTGAGACAGGTACCATCATAAAAAACGGTCTTTGGGACAATAATGTCATCTTTGTCCAATTGTTGGGCATGTGCCCGTTGCTGGGCGTCTCCACCAATGCCATCAATGGCATTGGGATGGGATTGGCAACGACCTTCGTCCTGGTTGGCTCCAATATCGTGGTTTCCTGGATTCGCAACTTCATTCCCAATGATATCCGCATCCCGGCCTACGTCATTGTCATCGCCAGCTTCGTAACCATGATCGACCTGTTGATGAATGCCTTTTTCATCGATTTGCATCATGTCCTGGGCATCTTCATTCCGCTCATCGTGGTCAACTGTGCCATCCTGGGCAGGGCAGAGGCATTCGCGTGCAAAAATAACGCCTTGGCTTCCGCGTATGATGGCTTGGCAACCGGTCTCGGATTTACCTTGGCTTTGGTCATCCTGGGCTCTGTACGCGAATTGCTGGGATCGGGCAAATGGTTTGATATGGATGTCATGGGATCTTCGTACCATCCCGCTATTGGCTTTATCTTGCCTCCCGGTGCCTTCATCGTTCTGGGTTTTATTTTGATGACGGTCAGATGGTTCAATCTTAAGCGGGCCAAGCAGCAAGTCTCTCCGCCTAGTTCACACTGCGCTTTGCCCTGACCGGCACAACACGGATACATCGTGTGCATTGACCCGTCCACCCAGAGACCACGATGCCTAACCCTTTGTGGAGCGTTTTTCGATGAAAGTCGCGGTAGCCTATGCAGAAGCACAGAAACAAAGTGTCGTTGAGTTTGAAGCCAAGGATGGCATCACCGCAGCGGAAGCGGTGCAGCATTCAGGAATCTTAAGAAAATTTCCACATATCCAACTGGAAAACTGTAAGCTGGGCATCTTCAGCAAAATCGTTGAGCCGAACCACACCCTTGTTGCAGGAGATCGGGTGGAAATCTATCGGCCTGCGTTGGGTAAACCCCCTAAAAAAGAACGCGCCGCAAAAGGTGCGGCACCCGAAGAGGATTCCTGAGAATCATCTTCTTAAGCAAGAGTTCCAGATGGACCTTCCTACCAAGTCATGTGTTCCCGCAACGGGAACGTGTCGTTGCTTGGTCGAATTGGCGATGGGCACCGTTGCTCTCTTTGAATGGTTTTACCAGAATCAGGAGCTCAGGATCATGCGCGAACACGCTTTGGTTATGGGTCTGGAAGGTGACCAAGCTTTGGTGGTTGGGAAAAAGAAGAGCGGCTGCGGTTCCTGTCATGCAGAAGCGGGATGCACAACACTCTCCATGGGAGGGGGCAACAGAGAGGTGCATGTACGGGCAGAAAACCGAATCGGTGCCAAAGTTGGCGATATGGTCGTCATCGAGCTTTCCGACTCGCAATTCCTGCGATCTTCTTTCCTGGTCTATATCGTTCCAATATTGGTGCTTTTCTTTTTTGGGTTTTTATTTCAAAATCTTGGACGTGCGTGGGGTCTCTCCAGTGATGCCGCGGAAGGGTTGGGAGGAGCCGCAGGTGCTTCTTCCCTGTTGCTCGTCTTTTTTTGGCTGAAATGGCGCAACCGGCAAATGGAACGCACAGGTTTGGGACTGCCGATCATTACCGAAGTCGTTTCAGGGTGTCCCGAAGAAGCTTCACAGTCTGGACCTGAACAGATTTAATACCCAAAATCCTGGCAACGTTTATAAGATGCTTGGGAAAACAGAGACCTCGCCGCCAATTGCCAACCATTGTTTTCTCAATCGTTGTGATCCGCGCAGCCGCATGGCGGCCTTTATCATTGCTTCGCTCATTATTGCCCGTGTCGGCCAGGCAACATCAACACTCTGGTGGTATGTTGCCCTGATCGTGTTGTTTTTGCCTTGGATAGCGGGAATGAGCTGGCGTGATTTTTTGTTGCCGCTTTGGAGAATGCGCCTGTTCTTTCTTTTTTTATTGCTCTTGCATGGTTTTTTCGTCCCTGGAAGCGCACTCCTGCCCTACACCCAATGGCTCAGTACAGAAGGATTGATCGTAGGTGCCCATCAAGCGATCCGATTGGGACTCATGGCTTGCCTTGCCATTGTCTTGGTTCAGGTGTCCTCCACGGATGAATTGATAGCGGGATTATCCGGGCTGTTTGGTTTTCTCGGCAAATGGGGTATTCCCGTCTTGAAATGGGCCACCTTGCTGTCATGGACCCTGACATGCGTGGGTCGCCTGCTCACGTTGGCCGATGCCACAAGGGACAATCCAGCCAATAACTTAGAAAAACCCCACTGGTCGCAGACCATCACCCTGTTAACGCAGCGGGCCAGTTCGTTCATTACCGACATGATGGCCGACATGGCGTTTCAGGAACGTCAACTCTGCAAACAGGGGGTCCTCACCGGACTGCCACTTCCCAAACCCATTGCCTTTCATCCCGGATGGCGTGATATCGTCCTCATGGCGTATCCGTCCTGTCTGCTTATGGTTCCATGGATCAGCACCCTTGTACACTGAAAGGTTACGGAGTCATGCGAGGTCTTCACTTGAAAAAAACTATTCCTCTGCTGATGTTGCTGGCCTTTCTGTGCTTTTGGCTGGTATGGAAAAGGCCATCCCATCAGGAACTGCACACAACCACCCGTTTGGCCATGGGAACCCTGGTGAAAGTATCCACATGGGGAACCACAGCCTCTGAAGATGATAATGGGGTCAACCTGGTATTTGCCAAGATCAATGCGGTGGAATCCTGGGCCAGCAAACAGATTCCATCAAGCCTGGTCTCCAGGATCAACCATGCCCAAAAAGGGACGGTGTGGGATGTTCCGGAGGAATGGGTCACCGTTGTCAAAGCGGCGCTGGAAATAAGACATCTCTCTGACGGGGCTTTTGATCCCGGACTTGGCTATCTCCTGGACCTGTGGGGATTCGGCAATGGTGTCGCGGAAGAGGCCAAAATTCCGGAAACTGAAAAAATTTCCGCCTGGCTGGACACACGGAACAAGCAGCCTGACTTTGGCATCCAATGGGTCCAATCCACCCATGGCAATCAGGCGATCCAATGGGGAGGCTTTTCCTACGAATTGGATTTGGGCGGCATTGCCAAAGGGTATGCCATGGATCTGGCCATGGAAAGCCTGAAACGTTCCGGAATTGCCAATGCCCTTATCGTCGCTGGCGGCGACATGATCATTGCCGGTTCCAAGGGCGGCACCCCTTGGCGAATTGGCATTCAACATCCCAGAGAACACGATAAAGTCATGGCTTTTGCCGAAATTACCGGAGATATGGCCATGTCGACTTCGGGAGATTATGAACGCTTCTTCATGGCCCATGGGGAGCGACAACACCACATCCTTGACCCCAAAACCGGACGACCTTCCCGTTCGGGTTTGATATCCGTATCCATTCAAACCGCAAAATCCATCCAGGCCGATGCCTTGAGTACGGCGGTTTTTGTCCTGGGAATGGCCAAGGGAAAAGCGCTCATTGAAAAACTCGATGGGGTCGAAGGGATGTTGGTCCATGAAAATGGAGAGCGCTGGAAAAGTCCCGGATTCAAAGGACAATGGCTGGAGGGTTCATGACGGCCTTGGAGACGTGGACTCGCTGTACCCATGGTGCAGATCGATGGCTGGCACTCCTGTGCGCCCTGTTGGTCATTGGCGCATGCATTGAGACGCTGGGGGATTCCGGGGAAGAAATTGTCGTCATACGGGATGCACAAGCGAAGGAAACCCTATGGCCACTTGGCCGTGATACGGTGACGCAGGTTCAAGGTAAATTGGGACCGGTTCAGGTGGAAGTACGTGACAGGCGTGTGCGATTATTGGAATACCGTAGCCCGAGACTGGTTGGTACCATGACCGGTTGGATACACAGAGCTGGCCAAGTCACAGCTTGCATTCCTTGCGGGATAGTCATCCAAATCAAAGGCAACAAGGCTGAAAAAATGACGCCCGCCCAGGATACGTATGACGGGATTATCCGATGAACCCGGATTCGGAAACACTACCGCTGACAGTGCGCCCGGAACTCCAGGTGGTCTACTGGTCCGCAGCCGCAGTAACGGCACATCTATTGGAAAGCGGCTTGCCCTATCCCGGTCCCTGGTTCAAACCCGGATTGGCCAACATCTTTGTATTGGTAGCCTGGATGCAGTTGGGTTGGCGTGCCGCCATCGGCGTAGCGCTTCTGCGGGTTTTCGCCTCATCCTTAATTATGGGAACATTTTTTTCACCCACATTTTTTCTTGGTTTGTCAGGGGCATTGGCGGCACTGCTCACCATGGGTGTGCTTGGGCTCACCAGGCTACGGATTGGCCCGGTGGGGTTGTCCATCCCCGCTTCCCTGGCACATATGACGGCCCAGGTTTTCGTCGCGCAGGAACTCATTATCGGCCACCCCGGGGTGTTTACCGCGTTGCCCTGGTTTTTGATAGGCTCCTGGATAACCGGGCTCTTTAATGGCTTGGTTGCCTGTTTCATCCTGCAACGACTTGAACGTGGCGGGCTCGCCAACAGCCAGGAGCAGGGAAAGGTCAATTGGCAACGTGGGTCGTGCGCATCTCGCGAATGACGGTGATCTTGATCTGCCCGGGATAGGTCATCTCATTCTCCACCTTGGTGGCGATGTCCCGCGCCAACATCATGGAACCCTCGTCACTGACCTTGTCATACTGGACGACAACACGGACCTCTCGGCCCGCCTGGATGGCAAAAGCTTTTTCAACACCATGGAAACTGGTGGCAATCTCCTCCAATTGTTCCAGACGTTTTAAATAGATTTCCACATTTTCACGCCTGGCACCGGGTCGCGCCGCAGACAGCGCATCCCCGGCATTGGTCAAGGGACCGTAGACAGATGTCGGTTCGATATCAAAATGATGCGACCAGATGGAATTGACCACAATCGGCTTTTCCCGATATTTTTTCGCCAACTGGCCACCAATGACCGCATGCGATCCCTGCATTTCATGGTCAACCGCCTTGCCAATGTCGTGCAGCAAACCACACCGTCTGGCAATAGCACCGTTCAATCCCAACTCCTCGGCCATGGCACCACAGATAAAGGCCACTTCAACAGAGTGCGACAGCACATTTTGCGTATAGGAGGTCCGAAACTTCAACGTACCCAAAAGTTTGACAATTTCTGGATGGATATCGGTCAGACCAACTTCAAAAACGGCTTTTTCACCCGCTTCTTTGATCTCATTCTGGACATTGATGGTGGCTTTTTTGACGACGCTCTCGATACGTGCCGGATGAATCCGGCCATCGCTGATCAATTCTTCCAATGCCTGCCGCGCTATCTGACGCCGTACCGGGTTAAAGCCGGAGATCACCACGGCTTCCGGAGTATCGTCGATGATCAAATCGCATCCGGTTGCCGTCTCCAGGGCGCGAATATTGCGACCCTCACGCCCGATGATCCGCCCTTTCATCTCCTCCGAAGGCAAGGCGACCACCGATACCGTCTGTTCCGAGACGAATTCCCCCGCCAAGCGTTGAATCGACGTGGCAATCACCTCCCGCGCCTTGCGATCCGCAGTTTCGCGTGTTTCGGTCTCCAATTGTTTGAACAATCTGGCCGAGGCATTGCGCGCCTCGTCCTCAAACATGGCCATCAACCGTGAACGGGCCTCTTCCCCCGTCATGCCGGCAACCTGCTCCAAACGGTTCTGGGCCTGCTGCACCAATTCGTCATGCTGTTTCTTTTGCTGGCCAATCGACTGTGCCAGATCATCCAACTGTTTGCGGCGTTTCTCCTGTTCCCGTTCCCTCTGGTCAAGCTGATCAAACTTGCGATCCAATTGTTCTTCGCGCTTGTCCATGCGCCCCTTTTGCTTGGCCAGCTCATCCTCAAGGGTCTGGTATTTACTCCGCGTCTCCTCTTCTATCTTCAGACGCTCCGCCTTGTTGCGCAGTTCAATCTCGCCGGCGACATGGGCCGCTTTTTCCTCGGCAGCCTTGATCAGCAACTCTGCTTTTTCTTCCCGCTGGCGAACAGCTTGTTGCACGGCGCGCTGGCGGAAAAAAACAACCGCAAAAGATACGGCCGCCCCCAACAGCAACCCGACCAAAAGGGCGGATATACTCATAGCCTTCACTCTCCAAACCGCCCCCTCCCCAATTGTGCGGAATCCGGCGATCGTTGCAGGTTAACCATGTCATGCCTATGGCGAAAAACCAAAACCCATTGGCAGGAAAATGGACAAAAGTTTAATTTTAAAATATCAACTTATTTTTGTGGATGATTGACACAATCCATCCCAACCAGCTTCAAGCCCCATGGAAAGCACCCCGTCTTCGGTCACGACCTGATGCAACCTGAGATCATGGGGTTCCACAGGCACGCCATCCACCTCTTGACAACCATAAGCCAACCCGATCAAACAGGGTCGATCCCCCGGGGTGCCGGCGAGAAAGCGATCAAAATAGCCGCCCCCGTACCCCAGTCGATATCCCAAACGATCAAAACCAACCAAGGGGACGAACAGTACATCCAGTTCCAACAGGGCAATCGTATCCTCTGCCCTTCCCGACCATTTGGGTTGCAAAATACCCCATGGTCCGACCTCCCAAGCACCACGCCACACAACAAAATCCATCCGCCTCTGGTCCGGTTGAGTCACCGGCAGGGCGACCCGTTTGCCCACCCCCATGGCGTGGCCCATCAGAATGGCCGGATCAACTTCATGATCGGTGGGACTGTAGATACCTATGGATCTGGCGCACACATAGGAAGGAAGCTCCAGGCAAATACGGCAGATAGCCGTACTCAACCGGGTGCGCTCCTGACTGGAAAGGGCTTGGCGCCGTTCACGCAACAGGCGACGCAATACCTTTTTGTCCTGGTACACCGGAACCCCCCCACATGTGCCGTTAGACGCGCTCTCTCTGAACCCTTGGATTAAGTGGGCTCCCGATAACCGCTTCCGGTCAGCAATACAGCAGACTCTCCACGGACAGCGCAGGATCCCAGGGCTCGTAGTTATCGGCTCAGGAGGAAGACAGTCCTCTCGAACACCGCAGGGGGTTACTTGTTATCTTGTCCCAAGAGACGGTCACTGTCCACGATCAATCGGGACAGTATCGCCTCAACTTCTTCAGTTTCTTCCTGACGCACGCTTCGGGCGTCATTTTTTGCCTTTTCCTGAAAAAGCGTGTCGGCTATTTGTATCGCCGCCATGACGGCCAATCGATGACCGGGCTGACTGCCAAAGCTGCGCGATAACTGAGCCAGGATCCCATCCACGTACTCGGCAATCCGCTCGATATAGCCTTCCTCATAGTTGGCGCGCATCTTGAAAACTTGGCCATGAACGCGCACTTCCACAGTATCCAACATGGCCCTAGCAACGCTGCCGTTGTCCCTAGTGAGTGTTTTCAAAAGTGTTCATCTGGGCCAACAATGTTTCAAGACGCACGGCCAATTGGTCTTTTTCCCGGAGCAAATCCTCAAGCCTACGTTGCGCTTCCTGATGCTGGCCCTCAAGCTGAACCGACCTCTCCTCACGATCACGCAACTGCTCCTGAAGAAAGGTATTCTCCTCACGCAACCTGCCAACGAGTTCCACCATCCTTCCCCAGCGATTTTCCAACTGGGTCAACAGGTCCTGTAAGTTACCCCGACCTGACGCATTTGATCCATGTTCTTCCATGAGCGTCATCTCCAATATTTCAGATTGTTAACATTTCAGTAGGCAACAGTTTATGAAAGTCAGAGACAAACATCAACCCATGACCTAAAAGTTTCTTCGTTAAACGTTCGCCTCCTGCCGCAACCATGCGTCCACACCCCGCGCCGCACTGCGTCCCCCGGCAATGGCTTTCAGCACGAGCGACTGCCCGGTAGCCATGTCGCCGGCGGCAAACACCCCGGCCACGCTGGTCATGTGATTCTTGTCGATCACCACATTGCCTCTGGAATCGAGGGCAACATCCTGCAACAGTCCCCCCCGTTCCGGGTGGACAAAACCCATGGCCAGGAGGACAAGGTCCGCCTTCAAGGAGAACGAACTCTCCGGCGCTTCTTTCATCGTCAACTGCCCACCATCCACCTTTTGCTCCCACAGCAGACGAACACACTCCAATTGCCGCACCTGACCCGATTCCCCGGTAAAACCTTTGCTTTGAATACTCCACAGACGCGTACACCCCTCGCGATGCGAAGAGGATGTGCGCAACTGATAGGGCCACAGCGGCCATGGTGTTTCCGGTGCCCGTGCCGCCGGGGGTTTGGGAAGGAGTTCGATTTGCGTAACACTCAACGCCCCCTGGCGCACCGAAGTCCCCACACAATCGGAACCGGTATCGCCGCCACCCACCACCACCACATGTTTGCCCGTCGCCACAATTTCCGGCCCCTGCCCGAGAGGGGATCCCGCAATGCGGCGATTTTGCTGGGTTAGAAAGTCCATTGCAAAGTGGATTCCTCGCAACTCCCGTCCCGGCAAAGGTAAGTCACGCGGCACCTCCGACCCACCACACAACAACAGCGCATCATAATCACGACGCAGTTGTGCAAACGTGGGGTCACGACCTGCGGTCACCCCGGTCCTGATCGTCACCCCTTCAGCGACCAATTGGCCCAAGCGGCGATCGATAACCGATTTATCCAGTTTAAAATCGGGGATGCCGAAACGCAGCAATCCACCCGCCTGTTCATTTTTTTCCAAAACGGTGCAATCGTGACCCAGTCGCGCCAATTGTTGCGCCGCCGCCAAACCGGCAGGTCCCGAACCAACAATCACGACACGCTTGCCGGTCTTTTTCCGGGGGGGAACCGGGACGATCAAGCCACGCTTCCATCCCTCTTCGGCAATGACCCGCTCAATTTCACGAATCGACACGGGTTCGCGATTGATTGCCACCACACAGGAACTCTCACATGGGGCCGGGCACACCCGACCGGTGAATTCGGGAAAATTATTGGTACGGTGCATCGTTTCCACCGCCAAGTCCCAACGTCCCCGATAAACCCAATCATTCCACTGGGGAATGATATTGTTCAGCGAACACCCGGAATGGCAAAACGGCACCCCGCAATCCATGCAGCGGGCCGCCTGTTCCTGCAACTTTTCGTTGGAAAAGGGGAGATACAACTCCTTATAGTCGCGAATACGCTCCTGGACATCCCGTTCCTCGGGCGTTTCCCGATTAATCTCCATAAACCCCGTTGCCTTACCCATGACCAACGGCCTCCTTCTTTTTTATTTCCTCAAGGACCCTTCGGTATTCATGGGGCATCACCTTGACGAATTGCTCGCGCACATTATGCCAATCGGCTAAAAGACGACCCGCCAACCGACTCGAAGTGTGTTGTTGATGATTCGTAATCAACGTTCGCACCACGTCATCATCCTTTTCCTCCAAACGCTCCAGGGCCACCATGGAGGTGTTGCACAAAGCCTTGAATTGCCCTTCCGCATCCAGGACATAAGCGACACCACCACTCATACCAGCCGCAAAGTTGCGACCTGTCCGGCCCAACACCACGACGATCCCGCCGGTCATGTATTCGCAGCCGTGATCCCCCAACCCTTCCACCACCGCAACCGCTCCAGAGTTACGCACCGCGAACCGTTCGCCAACCACACCACTGAAATAGGCCTCGCCACCGGTGGCCCCATAGAGGATGGTATTCCCGGCAATGATGTTATCTTCGGGGACCAACTGCGCCTTGGGGTGGAAGCGGATGCTGATGCGACCGCCCGACATCCCCTTGCCAACATAATCGTTGGCCGATCCCTCAAGGTTCAAAGAAACACCGCGTACATTGAAGGCGCCAAAACTTTGCCCGGCGACACCATTGAACTGAATGTTGATGGTGTTCTCCGGCAACCCATTCAGGCCAAAGCGTTTGGATATCTCCCCACCCAACATGGCACCCACCGTGCGATCGGTGTTGCGGATGGGAAGGCGGATCTCCAGTGGCTCGCCCGTATCAAAAGCCCGATACGCCAGATCCACCAACTTGTGATCCAGCACATTCCTGATCCCATGATCCTGATCCTGCACCTTGCGCGTGGCAATGTTGGACGGGACATCGGGTTTTTTCAAAATTGCGGAAAAATCCAAACCTTTGGCTTTCCAATGTTCGATGGCGCGATTGGTTTGGATACGATCCACGCGGCCAATCATATCATCCAGACGCTTGAACCCCATCTCCGCCATGATTTCGCGCAACTCATTGGCGACGAAGAAGAAATAATTAACCAGATATTCGGGCTTGCCGGTAAACTTTTTGCGCAGTTCCATCTCCTGGGTCGCAATCCCCACCGGGCAGGTTCCCAAATGGCACTTGCGCATCATGACACACCCTTCCACCACCAGGGGTGCCGTGGCAAAACCATACTCCTCAGCCCCGAGCAACGCGGCAATGGCCACATCGCGACCAGTCCGAAACTGGCCATCCACCTGCAAGCGTATACGGCCCCGCAAATCGTTCAACACCAATGTTTGTTGCGCCTCGGCCAAACCCAACTCCCAGGGAATCCCCGCATGTTTGATGGAACTCAAAGGGCTGGCCCCGGTACCACCATCCCCCCCGGAGATCAGCACCATGTCGGCGTGCGCCTTGGAAACCCCGGCGGCCACCGTTCCCACACCCACTTCCGCCACCAGCTTGACCGAAACACGGGCCGAAGCGTTTACGTTTTTCAGGTCAAAGATCAATTGCGCCAAATCTTCGATGGAATAAATATCGTGATGCGGCGGGGGTGAAATCAACGTCACCCCGGGGGTGGTGTTGCGCACCTTGGCAATGACATCATTGACCTTGTACCCGGGCAACTGCCCCCCTTCACCCGGCTTCGCCCCCTGGGCGATCTTGATCTGCATTTCGGTACTGTTGACCAGGTAATGGCTGCTGACGCCAAAACGCCCGGAGGCAACCTGCTTGATGGCACTGCGGGCCATGTCGCCATTGGGACGGGGGGAAAACCGCTCCGGATCCTCTCCCCCCTCACCGGTGTTGGATTGCCCGCCAATGCGATTCATGGCAATCGCCAACGTTTCGTGGGCCTCCTTGGAGATCGACCCATAAGACATGGCCCCGGTGACAAAACGTTTGACAATCTCCGCCGCCGGTTCCACCTGCTCCAATGGAATCGGTGTATGGGCCTTCTTGAGCAGAAACAAGCCACGCAACGTACACAACTCTTCCGCCTGTTCGTCGATCAGCCGGGAAAATTCCTTGAAGGTACGATAATCATTGCTGCGGGTGGCATGCTGCAATTTGGTCAACGTTTCCGGATTCCACAGGTGCCGCTCCCCCCCCTGGCGATATTTGTAGTCACCGCCAATATCCAGGGTTTGCCCCGGCAACACCCGATCCCCATAGGCCATCTGATGTCGGCGAATGCTCTCTTCGGCAATCTGGTCCAGGGTGATCCCCTGAATGCGGGAAACCGTCCCGGTGAAATACCGTTCCACCACATAATGATCCAAGCCGATGGCCTCAAAAATCTGGGCGCCACAATAACTGAACAGCGTGGAAATCCCCATTTTGGAGAATACCTTCAACATGCCCTTGTTGATCGCCTTGACGTAGTTGTATTGCACCGTCTTGGCTGGCATCTCGCCAAAAAACAGCTTGTCATCACACAATTTGCCAATGGTTTCAAACACCAGATAAGGATTGACGGCGTTGGCGCCGTAACCCACCAAAAGGGCGAAATGATTGACCTCCCGCGCCTCGCCGGTCTCAACCAGGATACTGGCCTTGGTACGGTCCCCGGAACGAATCAAATTGTGATGTACCGCCGAAGTGGCCAACAGTATGGGAATGGGAACCTTTTCGGCATTGACACCCCGGTCGCTCAAAATGATCAGGTTGACACCCTGGGTCAGCGCCTGGGAAATCTGCGTGAACAAATCGGACAGGGCGCGCCGCATACCCCCGGTGCCCTGACTCTTGGGAAAAAGGGTCGAAAACGTTGCCGCCTTCAAGCCGCTGGTGGCGACAGCACGGATCTTCTCCAGATCGGCATTGGTCAGGATGGGCTGTGCCAGCGCAATACGCATGACATGCCTGGGAGATTCATCCAACAAATTGCCGACCGGTCCAAGCTGCATGTTCAGGCTCATGACCAACTCTTCACGGATCGGGTCAATGGCCGGGTTGGTAACCTGGGCGAACAATTGTTTGAAATAATTGAACAGCGAGATCGGACGGTCAGAAAGTACCGCCAAAGCCGCATCGTTGCCCATGGAACCGGTGGGTTCCTCGCCATTCAATCCCATGGGGGCGATGAGGACGTTGATATCCTCCTCGCTATAGCCGAAGACAACCTGCCTGAGGTGCAATGGTTCGCTCTCCCGGGCTTCCTCAGAGCCCGGCGGCAGCGTTTCCAAGCGTACCAACCCCTCCTCAACCCACTTGCGGTATGGCTTGGACCCGACTATCTCCGCCTTGATTTCATGATCTTCAATGATGCACCCTTTTTTCAGATCAATGACAAACATGCGCCCCGGTTGCAGACGCCAACTGTAAAGCTGCTCTTCCGGGGGGACGGTGACGGTGCCGGCCTCCGAGGCCATGACACAAATCCCCCCCTTGGTCACGATATAGCGCGCCGGTCTGAGTCCATTGCGGTCGAGGGTGGCACCGATATAGCGACCATCCGTGAAAGCCACGGCTGCCGGCCCATCCCAAGGTTCCATGATCGAGGCGTTGAATTCATAGAATGCCCGTCGATCCGGATCCATGTGTTTGTGATTTTCCCATGCCTCGGGAATCAGCATCATCATGGCATGGGGCAGGGAACGACCCGAAATGGTTAAAAACTCCACGGCCCTGTCAAAGGAGGCGGAATCGGAAATCCCCTCGGGGATGATGGGGTAGAGTTTGCTGATATCACTGCCGAACAACGGCGAGGAGAGGGTCGCCTCGCGGGCACGCATCCAGTTGATGTTGCCACGTAGCGTATTGATCTCCCCGTTGTGGCATATCATGCGAAACGGGTGCGCCAAGTGCCATGTGGGAAAAGTATTGGTGGAATAGCGTTGATGTACCATGGCAAAGGCGGTGACCATGGCGGGATCCTTCAGATCGGGGAAATAATCCCCCAACTGATCGGCGAGAAACATCCCCTTATAAAGCAGGGTGCGGGAAGAGAGGCTACAAATGTGGAAAGCCTTGATCTCCTCGGCACTGTATCCCATCACCAATTTCTCGATGCGGCGACGAATAATGAAAAGCTTGCGCTCCATCCACAAATCGTCGGCATCTACCGGGCGATTGCGGGCACCGATGATGATCTGGCGAACCGAGGGCTCCGATGCCTTGGCCGTATAACCGATGCGGGCATCCACACTCGCCGGCACATCGCGCCAGCCCAAAAACAACTGCCCCTCCTCGGTGATGGTTTTCTCAACCAAACGACAACAGGATTCCCGCAGCACGGTATCTTTGGGCAAGAAGATGGTACCAACGCCATAATCCCCCTCGGGGGGCAGCGCAATGCCAAGTTCCTCGCACTCCTGCCGCATGAAGGCATCCGGCATTTGAATCATGATGCCGGCACCGTCACCGGTAAGGGGATCCGATCCCGAAGCCCCTCGATGCGTCATGTTGATCAGGACTTCAAGACCTGTCTTGATGATCTGGTGGGACTTTTCGCCGTTGATCTGGGCGACAAAACCAATGCCGCAGGCATCGTGTTCAAACTGAGGATCGTAGAGGCCGGTTTTGTTGGGATATCCGGAAAATTTCATTCTGCCGTCTCTGTTTATTTAAGGATGGATACATGCAATCACCACATCACCTACAAGGGCACTATACCCGCTATCACCATTCCTTACAACGGATACAGACAATTTTCCAACAATCCAAAGTCTTGGCTTGGTTTAACCGGATTTCCAGGAAAAAAGCTGCAACATTTTATGCCGGTTTGATATGGCGGTCCAACAAGCGCAGCCAACCTTGCGCCATGACAGCGAAAACATCGGGACAACGCCAGGCTTGGCGTTGGGGCAGCGCCCCCGAAGCGATCAAGGGGGCGAAAGTGGCGGTATCACTGCCATACACCCAGCAAACCACTTGGGCGAAACGTTGCTGGTCCAGGGTATGTTCGCTCCAAAAGGATGTCTTGGCGGCATGGGGCAGGTTGGCGGCGATGCGCGCCAGCAAATCGGCTGCCGTCAGGGCCATGTGACCCCCGTTTTCCACCAACCTGATCACGAGAAGGGTAGCCAAGGCATCGGCGGCATCCTCCTCCCGACCCAGGACCGGTAAGTTGTACAAATCAATGAACGCATGCGCCAATTCGTGATACAGCACCCATTCCACCACATCCAGGGTGTCGTTCTGTAACCGGGTGGCGTCCGGGTGGGCATTGCGATCGGCCAACAGTTTGGCGACCTCTTCGACAAAAGCGTAAGGGATGCCGATCTCCACGCGCTCGGGGCTATACCGGGGACCCGGACCATCGCCAAAGTGGATGATTAACGAGCGCGGCAAGGAAAAACTGGCCTGTAAATTTTTGACCACCCCCTCCACCCAGTTGGTTTTTTTCAGCATATCCCACGCCGAAGACGAATGGCCTGGCGCGTCCATAACCAACAAAAAACGTCCCTCGGATTCCACGCAACGAGCCTGTCCGGGGGTCAGAATCACCCAAAGCCCAAGAGCCAGTACCAACGGCATCAGGCGACCAGCGGGCAACCGAAGCGACTTTGAGAAGCGAAACAAGTCCCTTATCCTTTACTTTTGATAATGAAAAGATTGCTTCCGATAACGGTAACAGCCCCCAGACACGTCGTCCAGGTCGGTACTTCCTGGAAGAAGAGATACCCTATGGTCACGATGAAAATCAAGCGGACATAATACAAAGGGGTCACAACGGTCGCCGGGGCCATGGCATAGGCGTTGACAGTAGCCGCCTGGGAAAGGGAGGCAACACCAGCCACCACAACCATCCAGAAAAGATTTTCATCGCTCATGGGATGCCATACCCATACCGCCACCGGCAGCCAAAACAACGACGCCAGAATGCCGTAGGTGGCAATAATCGTCAAAATGGGTTCGGTCTCCGTCATCCGTTTCAAAAGGACCAGCACCAAAGCCTCAAAAAACGGGCTCGACAACGCCGCAACCCAGCCGGCATCGAAAGCGGTCCACTCGGCGCGACACATGAGCAACACACCGGCAAATCCAACCAACGTGGCCAAAATCGCCGACCACCCGGGACGTTCCTGTAAAAAATACCAAGCCAGACCAATCATCCACAACGGGGTCGAAAAGCTGATGCTGATGACCAAGGCCAGGGGAAGTGTTGAATAGGCATAAAAAGCGCTCCCCATGGCCAGGATTCCGGCCATGGTGCGCAACAAATGCATGCCCACATGCCCTGAGGAGAGGGTGAAACGGGACCCCTTGCGCAACAAAAAGGGCGTCACCCACAGCAAGCCGAAAAAAGAACGCAAAAAAACGAGCTGGAAAGGGTGCTGATCGGCGCTAACCGCTTTGACCACCGCCGCGACGATGGAAAAACCGAACCCCGCCACCAGAACCAATCCAACCGCCAGCAGGCGATTTGCCTTGAATGAGTTCATGGAGGGGGGACGTACCCGTCAATCCTGCTGGTAACAACATTGGTTACGCCCATTTTGTTTGGCATGATAAAGATTACGGTCCGCTTTGGCAATCAGGCTTTCGGGATTGGATTGGGCATCGGAAAGGGCCAAACCCATGGATACGGTGATACTCGGCAAGGGGTGTCCATCCTGGCTGAAAATTTTTTGCTCCATGACGGCCAAACGCACCCGTTCCGCAATGACAACCGCCTCCTCCAGAGATGCATCGGACAGGAGAAACGCAAACTCTTCGCCACCGTACCGGGCGGCAAAATCGGAGGGACGGATGGCACGACCCAAAACCTTGGCCAGGGCGATCAAGGCTTGATCTCCCGCCTGATGCCCATGACCGTCATTATAACGCTTAAAAAAGTCAACATCCAACATGGCCAAAGCCATAGGGTGCCCGGTACGCTGACTCCGCTGTAAAAAACGATGCAACATGTCATCAAAAGATCGGCGATTGTAAATTCCGGTAAGACCGTCCATGCGCGCCAAACCTTGCAACGTTTCCAAGGTGCGCAACTGTTGCCCGGTATGCTTGTTGCTTTTGACCACCCAACCCGACAAAACCAGGAGAAGATTACGGGCAATTTTCGGCTCCCGCTCCACCAGTTCCCACAACAACGATTGGTCCATGACCACCATTTCAGCCTGGCCCAAACCTAAAACGTAGGCTGATGACTGGGTGGCGGCAATAATGGACAACTCCCCTACGGTTTCACCCGGATGGACAATGCGTATTGGCTGACTCTTGGGCTTTTCCAAGTGAATGGAGAGGGAACCGTCAATAAGGAAATAGACCGAATGATTCTCCTGGCCAGGACGAATCAAGACTTCATTGTTACCGAGCGAGCGCCGCGGACAGGCTCGCAATTCATCAATAAAAATATCCCGGTCAATATCATGGAACATTTGCGACACGGCGACTGCCGTCTCAAACGGGTCCATTGGGCCCTCCTTCCGCAAGAAAATCTGTCATACCGATTCAACACAAAATCACAAACATGCAAGGGTGTTGACGTTGTTCCAGGTCAACAGGACCGCATACCCCAACAATCGACAGGACAAAACGATCAACTTTTTTTTTATCCGCACCCTTGAAACAGTGGCAATCAGACACCATGTGCATCACAATGGAATTTCACAAGTCCATTTTTATAGCGTAAACGAAACGGAATTTCGAGTGACAACCCATGAAACAGGCAGACGTGAGCGATGCAACAACCGATAGTCAACACAAAATGGCCGCAAGAAATCTGCCAATGATGCGCTAAAACACCGTGAACGACCACGAGCGTTTGGGAGCTGAATACCATGATGGATCCATCGCAATTCAAAGATTATTATAAGATTCTTGGTGTTTCACCGAGCGCCGGCCAGGGGGAGATAAAAAAAAATTTCCGGAAATTGGCACAGAAATACCATCCCGATGTCAATAAAAATCCAGACAGTGAGGTGCGTTTCAAGGAAATATCGGCCGCCCACGACATTTTGGAAGACGAAGAAAAGCGCCGGGAATACGACATCCTCTACCAATACATGCAAAACCCTGGCAGCCGATCCCGCCCGCAAGCCAGGGCCGGAGACGCGTCGGGCCAAGGCTTCAGTTTTGATTTCAGCGCCGGCAATTCCCCTGATATCGAAGAAATTTTCAACCGATTATTTGGCCAGACAGCCGCTAATAATCCTTTTGCCCGATCCCGTTCGGGTGGATTCCCGTTCTTTGGCAACCCAAATTTTTCCGAGCCCGCCGGGCATCGTCGTGGCAGTCAAATGAGCCACAACCCGGAGCCCCGTCCCGCCAAGCCCGATGCCCAAGTGGAGATCAGTCTGGAAGAAGCCTTCGAGGGATGCAAGCGTTCCCTGGAATGGCGCTCACCCCAGGGGGTCAAACAAATCGTGGTCACCCTGCCCGCAGGCATAACCGATGGCCAAACCATCCGCATCGGCGGCGGTCCCAATAAACAGGAACCTGAACGATTGATCACAGTTAAAATCAGCCCCCATCGTTGGTTCCGGCTTAACGAACGCGATTGCGAACTGGATCTGCCACTCACTCCCTGGGAAGCGGCGCTCGGGTGCCAGCTCACGGTCCCCACCATGGGAGGGCAAGTCCGTCTGCGCATTCCCCCTGGAAGCCAATCGGGACAACGACTCTCCCTCAAGGGCAAAGGTCTGCCCGGCAATCCCCCCGGCAACCAGACCGTATTGCTCCGTATCGTCACCCCTGGGGCGAATACTGCCCATGAAATCGAAGCCTATCAACGCTTTGCCAAAGAATTCACCTTCAATCCGCGCCCGGAACAATGGGGATAGGATCAACACCGATCCCTTCTGATCCCTAGATGGAACCATCCCGTTCCAACCCCCTGTCCCATGACAATTACCGGCCAGGGTTGATGACGGATCAAAAGCAATCTAGAATGCCCGCATTTTTTCATGTGACTTACGCTCAAGTAGGAGTAATGCCGTGGCGGCATCCTGGCTCAATCACCCTATCCGTCCCTGTTCGCACGCTGATCAAGAAGCGGCCCGGAAACATCTGGAAACCATGGAAAAGCCTTTGGGGGCCCTCGGACTGCTCGAAGAGACCGTCATTCGGCTGGCGGGGTTGTACGCCACCCAGGAACCCAATCCCGACCCGGCACGCATCTTGATTTTTGCAGCCGATCACGGCGTTGCCGCAGCCCATGTTTCGCCTTACCCGCAACACATGTCGATGACCATGGTTCAGAGTGCCTTGCAGGGGCAAAGCGCCATTGCCGTCATGGCGCGCCATCTCGGTGTGGAACTGGAAATCATCAACGTCGGCTTGGTTGACGAACCAGCCCCTGCCCACGGATTGATCAACCAACCGGCGGGTCCCGGGACCAACGACATACGTTTCCGCCCCGCCATGGATGAGGAACAACTGGCCAACGCCATGGCTGCCGGAAGGGATGCCGTACAACGAGCCGTTGCTGCCGGAATGCATATGATCATCGGTGGAGAAATCGGCGTCGGCAAAAGCACCGTAGCGGCCTCCGTCGCCGCAGCGTTACTGGGGGTTGCCCCCGATTCGGTCGCCGGACCCGGCTCCGGTCTGGATGCCGAAGGAATGGCCAGAAAAGCCCAGGTTATCAACCAAGCCCTCAACCTGCATTTACCCGGCCTGAGTGGCGCTTTGCAGACGGTTCGTCGCCTGGGCGGCTTCGACATCGCCGCACTGGCCGGGGCTTTCATCGCCTGCGGACAGATGGGAATACCCGCCCTGGTCGATGGCCTGACCGCCTCAACCGCTGCCCTGGTCGCCGTATCCCTGCACCCTTCGGTCAAGGAATGGCTGTTCTTTGGCCACCGTTCCGCAGAGCCCGGACAGTTGCCCGTCATCCGCGCCATGGATGTCACCCCATTGTTACACCTTGATATCAGCATGGGGGAAGGTACCGGGGCAACCGCCGCCTTTGCCATGCTGCGTATGGCCTGTTTTTTACAAAGGGAAATCTCCTTTTTTCGCTCCTCGGTGGTTTAAACCGCAGCTATCTTGGGATGCGCAGTTCTTGTCATCCCCGCGAAAGCGGGGATCCAGAAAGTCAGGGGAAGGTGTGTAGACTCCCTGGATCCCCGCTTTC
>JADGCN010000099.1 GCA_015228975.1 Magnetococcales bacterium | reverse complement strand
GGGTGCTACAGTAATTTTTGAACAGAAAATGTCTCATTTTCATTGACACATTCCGGTTTTGCTTGAGAGAGAAGCCCGGCATAAGACATGAAGCTGTTTCGAGTGATTGCTATTTGATTGCTGGAACAAAAACGGCCACCCGAAGGTAGCCTGTAAGCCTTTGTTTTATTTGGTCGGGGTGAGAGGATTTGAACCTCCGACCCCTGCGTCCCGAACGCAGTGCTCTACCAGTCTGAGCCACACCCCGACACATGACAGACATATTACAGTTCCAGCAAATGCGCACCGGCACTCCAGCAGCGCAGGCTGTTTAATAACAAAGTCTGCGTCGCGGGGCAAGCGTAATCGGCGATTTCATGGTATAAAAGGTGCGGTAGGTCCAATTTGCTCAATGTCTGACATGTTCCGTTTGACACGAGCCACACGGTTGCCGAATTTTTTCCCGGTATTTTGCGGTAACCAAGAGGTTCCTAACCACTTTTCCAGAACAGCCTTCCCAATGCGAGCTACCCTTTTACTTGCTACCGATTTGGATCGCACCCTCATTGCCAATGGGCTTCATCCAGAGTCGCCCCGGGCCAGGCCGCTGTTTGATCGGGTGGTTGCGAGGCCTGAAGTGTGTTTGGCCTATGTCAGCGGTCGGGATTTTGTCATGATCCAAGATGCTATCCGGGAATATCTTCTACCCAAACCCCATTTCTTGGTCACCGATGTCGGCGCTTCCATATGGACTTGGGAGCAGGGGGGATGGCAACGCCATACCGCTTGGGATGCCGTCATAGCTCCTGGTTGGCGGGGATGGAGCGGTGAACGGATTTCCAGTATTTTGCAAGGGATCGTTGGCATCGAAAAACAAGAAGCATCGCGGCAAGGGCTGTTTAAATTAAGCTATTATTGGTTTGCCCAGGATCAGTTGGAGAATATTGTCCGGGAAGTGGTTCAAAGGACACGGGACCACGAGTTGCATGTAGATATCATCTGGAGCCAGGATGAAATAACGGGTGAAGGATTTTTGGATGTATTACCCAAAGGGGCTTCCAAACTGGGGGCGGTGCGTTACTTGCAAAGACTGGGGGGATTTGCCAGGGAACGTACGATATTCAGCGGTGATTCTGGAAACGATTTGGATGTTTTAACATCGGAAATTCCAGCGGTTTTGGTGGGCAATGCCCCGGCTGCCGTACGGCAGAAAGCAATTGCTTTGAGTCAATCTAACGGCAACTCATCCCGTTTGTACCTGGCCAAGGGGGCTCACGGCATGAACGGCTACTACAGCGCCGGCATCCTCGAAGGGTTGGCCCATTTCATCCCGGAAACACTGGCCTGGATTTCCTGAAAAAAAGGGATGGGAAACTGTCTCCCATCCCTCGTGATACGACTGCGATCAGGAGCCCCCTTTTCCAGATTTGACCTCCAACAATTCCACATCAAAAATCAAAGTTGCCTCTGGACCAATTTTATTCCCCGATCCCATGTTACCGTAGGCCAGTTGCGGGGGAATGAACAATTTATACTTCCCACCCGGCTGCATGAGCTGCAAACCTTCGGTCCAACCCGGGATGACCTTGTCCAGTGGAAAGGTAACGGGCTGGCCGCGCTTGACCGAGCTGTCAAATTCGCTGCCATCAAGCAGGGTACCGGTATAATGTACCGTCACCTGGTCGGTTGCTTTGGGTTTGTCCCCTTTTCCCTCACGCACCACTTGATATTGCAAGCCGCTGGCAGTGGTCACAATGCCGGTCTTTTTGCCGTTTTCAGCCAGGAAGGCCTGACCCGCTGCACGATTTTTCGCTCCCAATTCTTCCAGTTGCCGCCCTTTTTCCTTCTGGAAGGCGGTCATCATATCGTTGCGAATTTTTTCCATTTCCGCTTGGTCGTATTGAGGCTTTTTCCCTTGCATGCGATCTTCAATGGCTTGGACCAACGCCTTGGAATCGAGTTTCATAGGCAAGTTTTCCAGCTCTGAGGCCATGCGCCAGCCCAGCACATAACTGAATTTGCCCGTTTGTTCGCTAGGTGGTTGTTCTTTGCCTTTATCGTTCCCCCCCTCTGCAAAGCCCAGGTTTGGTGCCAGGCATAAGGCCAGCCAACCAATGATCGTGATTCCTTTGTTTACACTACGCATTCTGCGCCCTCCTGGCGATGTTTGATTAAAATTTCGGCCAGTAAAAAATCGGCCACGGTATCGACATTGACCGCCTTTTCTGGCGCAAGATACCAGGGGCGGCTGTCATAGGAGCCATAACGGCAATCTTGAACCATCAGTACATCGCGCCGCATGGCATAGATGGCACCACTGCGAATATAGGCTTTGGGGCTTAAATCCTGTCTGCGAGCATTGGGTGGCTCGGCAAGGCAAAAATCGGTGATGCGATCATCAATAATTTTCTTGATACGCATGGGATGGTGATCCTGCAACTCGTGGACGGCAATAACCGAATCGGCACCGGTTTCCATGAGTTTTTGCAACGAGCCATCGATATCTTCCACCGTTTTCATCGGGTTGGTGGCCATCAATTCGATCACGTAGTCATACGGCACGCCTTCGCGATCTTCCATCCATCGAACGGCATGTTGCATGGGATCCAGGGAATTGGCGGTATCGGTAGCCAAGTGGGCTGGGCGCAAGAAGGGTGCCTGGGCACCATATTCAAGGGCAACGCGTTGGATTTCGGGATCATCGGTTGAGACGATGTAATCGCTTATCAGTCGGCTTTTCAATGCCTCACGAATCGTGTACGCCAGCAATGGAACACCAAGGATTGGTCGAATGTTTTTCAGGGGTACGCTTTTGGACCCCCCTCTGGCCAGGGTCATGCCGAGAATTCGTGGTGTTTTGATGTGTTTGTCCATCCAAAATCCCTTGGTTGACCAAATGCGAACGAAAGACAAGTACGAAACCGACTGATGACAAGTTACCTGTGGTTCGTACGTTCCTCTGGCTAAGGGCGAGGTCAGTCTACCGCCGAACGTAGCCGAAGAACAACCTCCCGGACTGGAGCAAAAGAGTGTCGATGGTGTGGTGTTACTCCGAGCCGATTCAGGGCGAGGCGATGTTCCTGGGTTGGGTAACCCATATTACGTTCCCAACCATAGCCGGGGTAATCCCGGGAAAGGGAATGCATGATACGGTCGCGGGTTTCTTTGGCAATAATTGAGGCGGCAGCAATACTTGCGGAAATTCCGTCACCACCCTTGATTGCCAGGGAGGCACATGGTGCGACTTCCAGTTGGTCACGCCCGTCGATGAGCAGGAAGGAGGGTTCTACGGCAAGCGCCGCCACGGCCCGTTGCATGGCCAACAGACTGGCACGACGAATGTTGATGGCATCGATTTCCGCAACTTCGGCCTGACCGACACCGACCGCGATGGCCACGTGGCGTATCTCGGTTTCCAAGCGATTTCTTTGCATCGGGGTCAGTCGTTTGGAATCATCCAGTCCTGGCAAATACTTGCCCAGATCCAGTCCCGGGGGCAGAATAACGGCCCCCGCCACAACTGGACCGGCCAAAGGTCCACGACCCGCTTCGTCCACACCGCAAACAGCGGTTAGACCCGAATCCCAAAGACCTTGTTCCATGTCCAGATGGGGTCCATTTCCCACGGCGGGTTGACCTTTCTAGTCAACCCTGCCGCACGAAACGGCTACCAATCTTTCTTTTCCTTGATACGGGTGGCCTTACCGGTACGATCACGCAGATAATACAGTTTGGCGCGTCTGACATCGCCCTGGCGCACCCGCTCAATTTTGGCGAGTCTGGGCGAATGCAGGGGAAATACCCGTTCCACACCTTCGCCAAAGGAGACTTTGCGTACGGTAAAGGTGGAACGGAAGCCGCAGTTGCGGCGACCGATACAGACACCTTCAAAAACCTGTACCCGTTCGCGTCCGCCCTCGGCCACCTTGACATGGACCCGCAACGTATCCCCGGGGCGAAACACCGGGACTTCGCTTTTGACCTGGGTTTGTTCAAATTTCATGAGTTCGTTCATCGCTACCTGTCCCACCACCGCCGACTGTTGATTGATCCGCACCACCCATGAAAAGCTTGGATCGGCACTGCTTTTCATTGCGAAAATGGACCTGACGTATTGACTACTCTAACTATCCGTTCCGTACTCTTGTTCCCAATCGTGTTGCATGGCCTGGATCAGCCGTTTTTCTTCTTTGGTCAATGGCGCCGCATGGAGCAGGTCGGGTCGCCTGAGCCAAGTACGCAACCAGCTTTGTCGTCGTCGCCATTGTTGGACAGCCCCGTGGTGGCCAGACAACAACACGTTCGGCACGCGCATCATCCCCCCTTGCGCCTCCCAGGAGGCAGGGCGGGTGTAGTGGGGATGGTCCAGGAGTCCGTGGAAAAAGGAATCATTTCGGTAACTTTCCTCATCTCCCAACACCCCGGGCACCAGACGCGCCGTGGCGTCCAACACGGCCAGTGCCGCAATTTCCCCGCCGGTCAAAACAAAATCCCCCAGGGAAATTTCTTCCGCCACATACCGTTCGACAAACCGTTCATCCACCCCTTCGTAGTGGCCACACACCAGCACCACATGGGGGTATCCAGCCAAGCGCATGGCATCTTGTTGCTTGAATGCCTTGCCCTGGGGCGACAGATAGACCCGATAAGCTTGTTGCCAGCCGTCGATGCTGAGCAAGGCTTTTTCCAGGACATCGGGTTTGATCACCATCCCTGGGCCACCCCCGAAAGGTGTATCGTCCACAGTTCGGTGTCGATCCAGGGCAAAATCTCTGAGGGCGATCAGTTGGATGGCCAGGGAGCCATTGTTGACGCCCCGAGCCAACATGGAATGCCCCACCACCCCTGTGAACATTTCGGGAAACAGGGTCAGGATACTGAAGCGCATTCCTAAGTCTTAATCCCAAGTTACTCCAGCATTCCCGGCAGGGGATTGATTCGTATCCTCCGGTTGTTGCGATCAACATCATCGACAAACTCGGCGGCAAACGGGATCATCAATTCCGTGCCATCCAAACGGGCTGGATCGGTAATCACCATGACATCCTGGGCTCCAGTGGCGAACAGATGATCCACTCTGCCCAAAAACACCCCATCCCGACTAGTAACCGCCATTCCGACCAGTTCGGCCCAATAATAGTGCCCCGGTTCACAGTCCGGTAACGTGGCCAATGGCACCCATAACAAATTCCCGACCAATTCCAGGGCCAAATCACGATCGGTCACCCCTTCCAAACCGGCGATGATTCCCCGACCGTGTGATTTGCACCATAAGACAGAATGCGCCACCTTGGCAGGCTCAGAACGCCCAAGCCACCATGTGTCCCATTGCGCCAAATCGGCTGGAGAACTCATGGCCGAATGAACCTTGACGGCCCCTTTGACGCCGAACGGTCCCAGGATACGGCCCACTTGAATCCACCCACTCGGAGCGGGGTCTTTCGGAGACGGAATCAAGCCTGGGAGACCGGGGTGCTACCTTTCAACAATTTGACCAATGGTTCCGAGGGGAGTGCCCCTTTGCTGATCCAATGGTTGACCCGTTCCATGTCCAATTTAAGGCCGTCCGACTCCAGGCGGGGATCGTAGGTTCCCAATTTTTCCAAGAACCGACCATCCCTGGGTTTGCGCGAATCGGCTGCGACGACTGCGTAAAAAGCCTTTTTTTTGCAGCCCCGGCGCTGCATCCGTATACGTACTGCCATAATTTAAATTGTCCTCTTGAAGTGTTCCCGGTTTCTGCACATTCATCACCGTTGTTGCCACAAGACACATTCCCAGTATCCACAAAAGTGTCGCATTATGTTGATTCAGTATGAATAAGTCAAGTTACTCTTTTGGTCATCCCCCAGGAAATTTCATGCCACCCAGGGCTCCGGGTTTCAGTCCTTTCGGCATCCCCATGCCGCCAAGCAACCCTTTAAGCCCCCCTTTGCCCATTGATTTGCCAAACATTTTCATCATTTTTTGCATCTCAACGAACTGTTTGAGCAGTTTGTTGATTTCCTGGACGCTGGTACCGGAACCGTTGGCGATACGGCGTTTGCGCGAGGCATTTAAAATTTGATGTTTGCGTCGTTCCTGTTTGGTCATGGACAAAACAATGGCTTCGATTCGTTTGAATTGATCGGCTTCCCCCTCCAATGATTTGCCTTTCATGGCCTGTTTGAGGCCCGGGATCATTCCCATCAAGTCGCTCAAAGGTCCCATTTTTTTGATCTGCTGCATTTGTACCAGGAAATCTTCCAGGGTAAACGACGACGATAAAATTTTTTCCTGCATTTTCAGCGTTTCGCCCAGATCAACCTTTTCCATGGCCGTTTCAACGAGGCTGACCACATCCCCCATTCCCAAGATGCGCGAGGCGACCCGGTCGGGGTGAAAAGGTTCCAAACCGGCAAGTGTTTCCCCAGTGCCTATGAATTTAATGGGCTTGCCAGTGACATGACGAATCGATAACGCGGCCCCACCACGGGCATCGCCGTCCGTTTTGCTCAAAATCACCCCGGTGATGGCGAGTCGTTCATCAAAGCTCTTGGCAATGCCCACCGCATCCTGACCGGTCATGGAATCGGCAACCAGCAAGATTTCCAGTGGGGAAACCAAATTTTTTACGTCGGCCAATTCTTGCATCAGCTCTTCATCGACATGCAAGCGTCCCGCCGTGTCGAGAAACAGGACATCATGCCCACCGCGCCTGGCGGCATCCAAGGCTTCTGTGGCTATCACACGCGGGTCACCCTCTTTTCGTCCGGGAAATACATCCACCCCGGCCCCCTTGCCCACGGTCGCCAATTGTTCCATGGCTGCCGGACGATAAACGTCCAGTGAAGCCAGCAAACATTTTTTTTGATGCCTTTCCAGCAAGCGTTTGGCAAGTTTGCCCGTGGTGGTGGTTTTGCCCGATCCTTGCAAACCCACCATCATCACCACGACCGGGGGTTGGGCCGCCAGGTTTAATTGTTCATTGCGTTCCCCCATGATGGCGACCAGTTCATCATGAACCACCTTGATGACCTGCTGACCCGGGGTCAACGATTTCATCACCTTTTGCCCGGTGGCCTCTTCCCGAACCTTGCTGATGAACTCTTTGACCACCGACAAGTGGACATCGGCTTCCAGCAATGCCCGCCGAACTTCCCGCAGGGCATCTTCCATGTTTTTTTCACTCAACGACCCCTGGCCCTTCAATGTTTTGAAGACTTGGTCCAGACGCTCAGAAAGTGTATCAAACATGCTTTCTCACTCCTCTTAACCTGCCCAAAAGCCGGAAAAACAATACAATTGCCCAATATTTTCAAGTTGTCACTGGCAAGTTGCGCACGCGCCATTCGGCGATGGAACCATCATACAATCGTGCGTTTTCAAAGCCCAGATGACGCAGCAACAACCAAGTGTGGGAGGCCCGATGCGCCGTTTCGCAATAAAGCACCACCTCCCGATTTTTTTCGACGATGCCCAGGCCAGCCAAACGTTCCTCAATTTCAGTGAGGTTTTTCAAGCGCAAATCTTTTGGTCCCACTAAACTGTCCGTCCAATCGAAATGCGCTGCTCCGGCAATATGTCCATGCGGTGCGCGCACGGTCAAACCCAGGTATTCTTTTTCCGTGCGGGTATCCAGCAGCGCCGCATCCCTGCGTCCTTCGGCAATGGCCAAAACTTCTTCGTACCCGGCCAGATGCCGGGAGTCGGGACGCCAAGGGAAATCGAGAGCCGCAACCGTGACCGCTCCAGACTCCATGGGTCGACTTTGGCTGTACCAAGTGTTCAAGCCCCCATCCAAAACGGCCCGAAACCCTGTGTGTCCCCCCATGACCAACGTCCACAAAAAGCGCGCCGCATCCAAACCACCAGTCAGGTCATAAGCCAGTACTGGCGTTGTGGGGCCAATGCCCAGACGACCCAATTCCAAAGCCAAATCTTCCGGATCGGCCAACATGCCCGGCACATCACCGCGTTTGGTTACAATCTTGGAATAAGATATATTGACCGCCCCGGGGATGTGAAAATTAGAATAGTATTTTTCACCATCCAATTGCACAATGCGGAGATTTTCCTGGCCGAGAACACTTTCCAACCAATCCGGGGACACAAATCCCAGGAATGGCGGTTGCTGATGGATCAAGGTGCTTGCGTTTGTCATACATTCCTGCCGTCATAAGTTTGGGGAGTTGCCCGTTTGACGGCAGATTACACGATTGCCCCGGTCTTGTCGGGGATTTTATCCTGGATGGCTAAAAATTTTTCCAGATTGGCAAAGAACGTATCCACCAAAGCCGGTTCAAACAAGGTTCCCCGGGATTTTTTAAGGAACGCTATTCCTTCTTCCCGCGACCAGGCTTTGCGATACGGTCGGTCATGGGTCAAGGCGTCAAAACAATCGATGAGGCCGACGATACGGGCGAAACGATGAATTTCTTCGCCACGCAATCCTTGCGGATATCCTTTGCCATCCCATCGTTCGTGGTGTTGGTGGGCTACGGTGGCACCAATCTGCATCACCTTGCGCTGGGTTCCCTTGAGAATGTTGAATCCAGCGACGGTATGCCGGCGAACTTGTTCCTGAACGGAATCCGCCGAGGCATCCGATCCCTGAAACAGTTCGTCTTTCATCACAATCTTGCCCAGATCATGGACCACGGCACCCAGGTACAACCATTCCAGTTCTTCCCCTTCCAAACCCAGGCACATTCCCATCAGGCGTGAGCTATCCGCCACCCGCCGGACATGGCTGCCGAATTCACTGGATCTGGCCTCAATGATCTCCCCCAGGGTGATGGTCAAATCATTTTGCGAAGCGAGTATTTCCCGGTTGAGGCTCATGTTGTGAAACGCCAAACCCGCGTTGGCCAGGTAAACATCCATCAACCGCCGATCCAGATCGGAAAAAGGCTCTTCCCCTTGGAAAAAGAGCAAGCTGTCCGGTTGGTTCGATTCCGCCAGCAGGGCCATGAAGCGGTTTTCCTCCACCAAAATTTTTGCGGACTGCAGCACTCTGTCAACCATGGCCCACACTGTTTCAGGGACCGAGGCCGACAGCTCACACGCCACAAACGAGGCGAATGCACCGGTTCCCGCATGGATGATCCAAACACCATTCTCCTGGTGTGCGGCGAAGCCGGTGATGGGCTCCCCGGTCTCTTTCCCCTCGCGTTTGAGGATGGCGCCCAAACCTTGCAACACCTTTAAAGATAACGTTTGCTGTGAACGTGGGGCGAACAGAAGTCCCGTTTCCGCAATGACGCTTTGCAGGCCGGCGTTGTTCTTATCAATGGCATCGATATCGCGGTAGGAACGTAATGCCGCCACAACGGTCGTGATCAGCCTGTTCTGGGTCAGTTCGGTTTTTTCGCGATAATCGTTGATGTCATAGCGGGTAATGACTTCCAACTCGGGTGCCTGACCCGGTTGCCCGGTACGCAAAATAATACGAACTTTTTTGTTTTGCAGGACATCGCGAACATGGTCAACCACCTCCAAGCCGGCTTTTTCACTTTCCATGACCACGTCCAAAAGCATGATGGCGGTATCGGGATGTTCGCGCATCAGCGCCTGGGCATCAGCCCCCGAATAACCCGATATCATGGTCAAGCCACGATCCTGAAAACGAAAACGGCGCAATACCATCGATGTCAGATCGTGGACCCCACGGTCATCATCGATCACCATGACCTTCCAGGGCTCCTGAACGGCAATCGATGCCCTGTCATCGGATTCATCCGCTAAAAAAAGACCGATGTCGTCGTTCACCAATTTTTCCTTTTATTCAGGAAATATTCCGTGACTTCCTGGAAAAACCAGGATGAAAACCACCCCGCTACCAGGTGTGCTATCGCATTGGATGGTTCCCTTCAAGGATTGCGTGACCAGGTTATACACGATATGCAGTCCCAGTCCGCTGCCACCCTTATTGCGGGCAGTGGTAAAAAAAGGCTCAAAAATACGTTCTTGAACATCGTGGGTCATACCTCGCCCACTGTCCCTGTATTCCATACGTATGCTATCATCCAGCGCATCAATCTTCAAATGGATTGTCCCTGCTTCATCCACGGTAAAACCATGTTGTATCGAATTTTCTACTAGATTGGTAATAATTTGCGATAAGACGCCCGGGTATCCATCATAATTAAGATTTTCCGGGCAATCATAGGTGACGGTGATGCCCGTTTTTTTCAGCCTGGGATGCAAACTTTTAAAAATTTGTCCAACATAGTCGTTCATATTGATATGCCGCCGCTCCTCACTGCTCTGATCCACAGCCACCTGTTTGAAACTGCGGATGAGTTCAGCGGCCCGTTGCAAATTATTCAACACCATTTCTGACGATTCCCGGGCGTCCCGGATAAAATCGACCAAATCCCCCTTCTTCATTTTTCCCGAATCCATGTGAGACTGGAATTGCCTACATTTTGATTCCAGGAAAGAGGCGGCGGTAATGCCGATTCCAACCGGGGTGTTGATTTCGTGCGCCACCCCCGCGACCAAGCTACCCAGATAGGCCATTTTTTCCGCCTCAAACAATTTGGACTGTGTCCTTTTGACCATGACCAATGATTCCAGCAATGATTTATTGGCCAAGGTCAATTCCTTTTCCCGTTCTTCCAAGTGACGGCGAACTTCGGCCACATCCCCGATCAACAGGCGAAATTGGTCCTGCATCACCCGTAGTGGATCCCCTCCCCTGGCCAAGGTTGGCTCCGTACCCAGCATTTGCCTGGAGGCGCTCAGCATCTCTTCGATCAAAGCTTGGGCATTTCCTGTCAAGTGTCTTATAATAAAAAGAAATAACAATAACAAAGCCCCGAAGCCGACCCCCAGGAAATCATAGTCATCTTCTTGTATTATCCTGATCATTTCCTCCGCTCCTTCCCGGGGAATCAGGATGGCGGCAACACGAGCGGACGATTCCGTTGCAACATCCGAGACAAACAACGTTTGCCGCTGGATTAAATAGCGTGATTGCAATGACAGGACTATCCTGCCGGCCTGGACGAGATCCCGCTGTCCCGATGCTCGGACACTTCGGCCATCCGGGTTCAACAACACCAGGATGCTGTTGCTGGCGAGCTGCAACTGCAAAGCCGAAAAGAAATCGTCATCCAAGGGGGTGGCCAGCAACAAATATCCCCTATGTTCCCCGGAAGGCGTGTTGATCCGGCTACCCGATACCAGGTAATCGACACCATCGACTTCCCGAATGGTTGTCTCCACAAGGGACTTGCCAGTTTTGACAGTCAGGGCAACGCTCCGAGCCAACTGATCAGGTAAGGCTTTGTTTCTTTCCTGGTAACTTTCCCGGACCACCCCGTTGGAGTCCAGAAGCAACACGAACGGGGAATAAACCAGATCGCGTACCACCTCACGAGCTGGCAGCCACGCAGGGGATTGTTCGTGAGATAACGGGGGATCAGGTACAACGCTGGCCAACGAATACCAACGGGAAGCCACATAATCCAGCAATACTTGACGTTCACTCAACACATTGGCCACCCGGCCCTGGGTGCGCACGCTGGCATCCAGAAGACTGCGGCTGATGACAATCTGTTGACGTGCTTCCTGAAGCAAAATGGCGTTGGCTGTGTGTTGCATGCCATCGTAGTGCAAACTATGAAATAAAACCCACAATACCACACTGACCGCTGCCGTGATGGAAGACACTTTCCCCACCAACGGCAGTCGATGCCAATAATTGGGAATCCCAGTATCAATCATTGTGACCGACCATCCTCAAATATGAAAAAGCCTGCCATGGGGTTACGGCCTGCCGATCAATTCATCTTCCGCAAAACGCCAACCGTTCTTACGTAACCATTCCTGGGAAACAATCTTGTATAAGGGTTTCAATATGGGAATTTGCCCTTTCAAATGGTCGATCAACCGATTCGCTTTGGTATTCCTGAGGTGGTCCGGTTCCCAAGTGCTGATATTAACGACTTGATAAAATGGATACAAACCAGTTGCTACCGCCTGATCATCTTCTGGGGAAACGCCACCAATATCAACGGGACGAACCAATCCTTTCGTATCAAAACGCCGCATGTTCCATAAAATTTCGTAACCAATAGTCCTTGGATCGGTGGCGATGGCGGCGATCATGTCGGGAATGGTACCCACCTCGACCAAACGTGAGGAAAATTCGTTTTCATCCGCCAGAATGGTGCGCCAATGGCCAGGACGTGTGGCGCAGTGCAGCCGGCCAACAGGACGAACCGGCTGGTCCCAGACGCCCCCCGTTCCCGCGCCAGCAAGTTGCGACCAGTTGCTGATCTTGCCAGAAAAAACACCACGCACCTCTTCTTCGGTCATGTTTTTCACCTGGTTGTCGCGATGCACCAGGATGGCCAAAGCCGCTATGCCCAATGTATGGTATTTTAAACCGGGGAGTCGGTCATCGGTCGCTGGAGGACAGCAAAACCCGGCGATATCCACCTGCTTTTTGTCCAGCATCGATTCCGATGTGCCACAATTTCCCTCGCGGGTTGCTATGTGCCAACCGTTTTTTTGACCAAATTGTTGAATGACTTCGTTCAAAGCCCCATACTGGTGCTGATCCAGGGTCAGGGCCAAGTCGGCTTTTTCTGCCCAACTGGCGTGTTGGATCGACCGGGATTGCCACTCCTCTGAACGTTGAGCTGTTTTGTTGGGATCACTGAACGCCGGGGCCAAGTGACGTTCATCCGCCCCTTGGAGGGGTGATATCACCATGAACAACAATCCGGCGATCCAGGGTATAACCATTCCGACTCGCTGCCAACGTGCCATGGGATGATCCTCCGGTTGAAGTTTGACGCGATGCTCGACTTTCAAGGCTGCAACAGTCCCTCAAATTGTAAAGGTGACCTGCCAAGCTGGCAATTGAGGTATATCCCTACCGTATGTGCCAAAAATTTCCTTGCAAAACGGTTTGTTAAATGCCATAGATCTCTTGCGCGCACTTTTTCGATGTGGAACTGTTCAGTCAATTGGCCGATTACGGTTTCCACAAGGCAAGCAGCGAAAGAGCTGATCGCTCGTTCTGTTGTGCCCTTGGAAACCCAAGGGCTATGATGATTTCTATGGCTTCATCTATTTTGCTTGG
>JADGCN010000098.1 GCA_015228975.1 Magnetococcales bacterium | reverse complement strand
TTCACCAAGACCGGTGTCCAGCCAGATGGGATCGACGCCGCAGGTCAGAGCGATGGAAACAGATCTTCTTGATGAAGCCGAGCGCCCGCATTCAAGTTTATGAACAGCGGTTTGGCTGATACCGGTTTTATCTGCAAGTTCCTTTTGGGTAAGGCCTGCGTGTTTTCTGGCCAGTCTGATTCGTTCTGCAAAAGTGTCATTCATTGGTGGCTCTCTGATTTGGTTTCGAGTTTGTTCACCCGATCACGCAGCATGGTACTCGGATGAAACGTCAGCACCGTCCTGGCCGAGATTTCAACCTCTTCACCGGTTTTCGGATTGCGGCCACGGCGTGCCTTTTTGCTTCGGGCATTGAAGTTTCCAAAGCCGGGCAGTTTCACCGCCTCACCCTGTTCCAGGGTGATTTTTATGGTTTCCAGAACTGACTCGACAAGGACTTGGGCATCGTCGCGGGTGCCGTTGAGTTTTTTGTAGAGTTGCTCAACGATGGCTGCTTTGGTGAGGGTGGGCATGTGGGATCAGCCTGCCACGGCTTCCTTGAGGGTCTTCCCTGGCTTGAACTTGACGGTCTTCGTTGCTGGGATCTGGATTTCTTGGCCGGTCGCTGGATTCCTTCCCTTCCTGGCCGGGCGTTCGGCCACCGCAAAAGTGCCGAATCCAACGAAGACAACCGAATCACCGGCCTTGAGGGCATCCTCGATTGAAGCCGTCATCGCCTTGATCACCTTTTCGGCGTCGTCCTGTTTCATCCCAGTGGCATCGGAAACGGATTTTTTTAGGTCGCTCAAGTTCATGGTGGGCTCTCTGGGTGGTTAGTTATTGTTCATTGGCGGTTACTTTACGGGTGTTGGTGGTCGGTGGGAAGGGATTTTGAGGAACTTGTTTGTTTGCTAGGCGGTTGCATGATGTTTGGGATGGGCACATTACATGCATTGCCCAAGCAACCTGGAGCGACATAAGAATTCTCAAGGCTCTCTTTCCGATGGTGGACAAATACAGCTTTCAGGAACCTCTGTACAATGGCCCAAAGAACAAGCAAATCACGCAAAAATGATAGGAACACATTGCAGGATCGAAACATCATTTTCCGTATTGGTACATCCACTCTCCTTGCCAGCGCGTCTATATTTTTGTTCGTTGCACTGCTGTCTTATAATTCGCATGATCCGTCTTTTAACGGTACTGGAAATGGCCATGTCGCCAATAAGGGTGGGCTGGTTGGCGCTTATCTATCCGATTTCCTGATTCAACTTTTCGGTTATTCATCCGTATGGGTTCCCATTTTTATCGGTTTAGCCGCGTTCCTTTACATTTGGCGTTCGCCGACAGGCCTGCTATGGGAACAAGTTGCAACACTGCCTATGCTTGCAACCATAACATGCGTCGCATCTGCCATGCTGGACAAAACCAAGACGTTTCCCTTACCAGCAGGGCCAGGAGGACTAGTGGGCTCAGTTGCGATCAAAGCCCTTAACCAGACTCTCGGACATTTCGGAACCACAATCCTCCTGATCACCCTTGGGATTTTTTCTTTTCTTGTCTTAACGAGGCTCTCCCTCACCAGCGTTATATGCTGGTTGCGAGGCGGTATCCAGGGCTCAAAATCCTGGTATTCTGGAGAAAAATCAGCTTAAAACCCAAGAACAATCTCCTGATTTGGGCGGGTTTGTGTCTATCTCATGTTGAGGAATCTTCTAGCATCTGCGGGAATAGTTCTTGGCGTATGCTGACCTATCAGTTCATCCAGCCATTTTGTGATGTGATGGTCAGGCTCAACTTTTCTAAGTATGTCGAGAAAACTCATGGCACTCTTGAGTTTTCCCAAGCGAAGGAGATAGCGGGCTACTGCCCCATAAAAACTCAAAACTTCGCTAAAATGGAATTTCTTCCGACTATGTTCTAACTCTGTCAAGACAAAAGTTCTTCCAAGAATGTTAAAAGCTTCAAGTAGTTTACCTTCCTGGAGAAGAATTTCAGCAAAATTCAACCGTCCAAACAAATAGTCAGGGTGACGTTGAAAGCAGGTCTGTGCTACCTGTTTGGCTTCCTGGTGTTTTCCTACCCTTGAGTAGGCGATGCAAAGCCAATTATACAAAGTCGGCACATCAGGGTGTTGAGCAATCAACTTTTTCATGTGGTCTATAGCCTCATGCGTGTCCTGCTCTATACGACGGTATAACTCCTCCATATCCTCCGGCACATGGGCAAGACGTTCGTTAAATTGGTCATTCAACTCGTCGTAGGTGATTTCAAACGACATCAGTCGAACTACCCGCTCACCGGAACCACCTGCCAAATTGGGTAGAAGGCCTTTGCTTCGAGCTATTTCATCATCTTTCCCTTCAGGCGAGGGTGCAAAAGGGATTAGACCGCGATCAACGGCAACTTCCTGAGTTTCACGGTGGTATTCTCTGATATCAACAATGAGGCCATTAAGGAATACCATCCACATCATAGGATTGCGTTCCAGCATCTCTGGCAAGGTCCAACGTGAATCCATCTGCATCAGGCCCAGTTCGTCCCATATTTCTTTGGACTTTCCATAAGCGGCTCCCTGGCTGACGTCGAACAATGCACTAAGATCCGTTGTGGTAAAATAGGGCTTGCTGGCAGGATCAAAAAGGAAATTGACTCTGCCCAAGGCATATACAATTCCAGCTGCCCAGGTTTTTCGGCGACCGCCGGACAATGGTGAGGGTCGTTTTCGCGCCAAAGCCGCCGCCATGTACCGGGCAAGTGTCGCATAACTTTTTGTCAGATGCTGGGTGCAGACGGAGTCTGTGATCGCAACGATCTCATCGAAAATCGGACGCAATGCTTTTGGCACGGATTCAGAGTGTTTAGACATTGTTATAACCGCCCGCCCTGTTAGAATTAAACAAAGGTCTTGATCCCCACAGCGAATAATACCAACGCTAAAGCGATGCGGAGCCAGCGACTGTCCAATTGAAGGGAGAACAAGGATCCCAAAATAACCGCTGGTATGGAACCGGAAAGCAGGTTGAGCAACATTGGACCATCGACCAACCCGGCCAGAAGATAACCCGAACCCGCCACCATAGCCAAGGGGATGGCATGGATAATATCGGTGGCCACAAGGCGCTGTGGCGTCAGGCGCTGCGGATAGAGATAGAGCAAAAGAACGCTCCCTAACGCTCCTGCTCCCACCGAAGTCAACGCCACGCAAACCCCTAGTAGGGCTCCGGCCATCATAGTCAAAGAAGACTGAATGGCCAAAAAATTTTCCGGGTTTCCAACTCGCCGCTTGAGCGCCCGGTTCTGCAGGGAGGGTGCAAACAACAAACCCATCGCCGTCACCACCACCACAACGCCAATCATCTGTGACAATCCGTGTACCCTTGGAATTTTTTCCCCATGATGTACCAAAAGAACTACCAGCAGAGAAACCGGCAGGGATCCTGCCCATAATCTTCTAACCACCGGCCAATCGACCCGTCCGGTTTTTCCATGAAGAGCGGTCGCAACCAGTTTGGTTGCAACAGCAAACCATAGATCGGTGGCAACGGCGGTCACCGGAGCGACATCAAAAAACAACAGCAGGATGGGGGTCATCAAGGCACCACCGCCGACACCTGTCAAGCCAACGATAAATCCAGTCAGCGCACCGGCAATGGCATAGGCATAGGATCCATCCCACATGAACGTGGCAGCCAATGTTTTGTTCCGAATCTAGAGCGTAATCAACCAGGAGTACTGGCGTTGAGTTGAAGTTCAACTAGACGGTCATGCGTAAAACAAAAGTGTACAGTTTCTCTTCCACCGCACGAAACAACCCGCGAGAAACCATGGCGTCGGGTTGCTCAACAATCGCGACGGGTGCGAAGAGGTGTGTGCTGAACCCAGGCTCTCCCGCCGCGTTGTACCCGCAGAACCTTGAACAGCGGGTTCCTCATCAACCCGGATGATTCTGCATTAACGAAAAAACTAGCACAAGGGAAGGAATGGCAGGCTTGTGGGAAGGATGGAAGAACGTCCGAAGGGCGAGTCTTTGTCCAGACTGGATGACGGTTCAAAATCGAGCCGTCGTTGCGGCCAGGGCGGCCATCGACTGCCGCCCACAACACATCCAGTTCCAGGGTGAAACGCTGGTCATCGGCTAACTGCTTGTTTACTATGCGAACGGACGACCTTGAAGCCACGCAGGACGATTTTTTCATAGTCCAGTAGCGTAAGTGTCTGTTTATTATGGGAACGGATGACTTTGAGGTCAGACCGGTCGGCTTGTGCAAAGTCCGGTGGTACAGGATTTCAGTCCGTTTCATGTCTAAGTATTTGTTTACTATGAGAACGGACGACTTCGAAGTCACGCTGAAAGACGCCCGTATTGACGATGGACGGCCATCAAATCCCGCCGGACCGGAGCCCAAAACCGACTCGACACGGACGTGAGTCAAACCGCCGTCCTGCCGTCTACATCCCACCTGCGTAGACTGCCAACTCTTGTAAGTTATTGCTTTCATTCATAGTTAACATCGGAGAAAAGTTCGTTTTCGGTATCAACCGCCTGCCTACCCAAGCGGTAGGGGATCGAACTCTCACAAAAGTCATAACACATCTAAGTTCCTGTTTATTATGGGAACGGACGACTTCAAAGTCACGCCGGTCGGATGGGCAAAAGTCTATCGCAAAAGAGAAACAGAGAGGGTATTGGGCCGTTTTTGGGCTTTTGGCAGGACTTCCTGCACGAGGTGCAGGAGTGGCATTTTTTTGGGTGTCTCGTAACCATTGGTTTCATTGGATTTTTTGAGACAAAAAATGCCGCTTTGGTGAGCGGCACTGGAGCGGATAATTTCTTGGAATTGTAAAGTGGTGGAGATGGACGGGATCGAACCGACGACCTCCTGCTTGCAAAACAGGAGGTAATGGTTTTCTAGTGTTTCTGCATTTTGTGTGATCACTTATAAATCAATATACTTAGTCGCATGGCGTTTCCCGTAGTTTCCCTTGACTTCCTTCCAAGTGATTGCTATTTGATTGCTAGAAATCATTTCCAGCAATCAGGAGGCCCCCCTATGCAGGCAAAAATCTCCAAGCGATTGGTTGACTCGTTGAAGCCAGGATCATCCGATGTTTTTGTCTGGGATTCGGAAGTGAAGGGGTTTGGCGTCAAGTTGACCCCGAAGGGGAAACGAACCTACGTCTTGCAGTATCGGGCAAACGGGAAATTGAAGCGGTTTACCATCGGCACCCATGGTTCCCCCTGGACCCCTGATCAATCTCGCCTGGAAGCCATTAGATTGCTGGGCTTGGTAGCAGATGGGCAAGACCCTGTTGAACAAAAAGGACAAGCCAAAAGCATTCCTACCGTGGCAGAATTGTGTGATTTGTACCTGTCAGAAGGTGTGGCAACCAAGAAGGCTTATACCGTCTCGAATGATCGGGGACGTATCGAACGGCACATTAAGCCCTTGATTGGTCGTAAGAGAGTTGATCAGGTTTCCGGGGGCGATGTACAACGGACCATGAACGCCATCGCTGAAGGCAAGACAACAGCCGATATCAAGACTGGTTTCCGTGGGAGAGCGATTGTTACTGGTGGGAAAGTCACGGCAAATCGGGTGGTCGCACTGCTGACTACAATCTTCAATTTCGCTATCTCACGAGGATTCTTGAAAGACAATCCGGCAATGAGTCTGAAAAAATTCAAAGAGCAACGCCGGGAACGATTCTTGACCGCCGATGAGTTGACCAGACTTGGAGAAGCCTTGCAGCAATCTGAACTTGATGGGGTCAACCCGGTAGCCATCAACGCAATACGCTTGCTTCTCTTGTCGGGTATGCGACGGGGTGAAGTGTTGAATCTCCAATGGTCCCATGTTGACTTTGACCTGGGGTGTTTGCGCTTACCAGACAGCAAGACCGGGGCAAAGGTGGTCCACGTTGGAGCGGCAGCACTGGAACTGTTGGCTGGGCTTCCCCGTATCTCTGGCAATCCATACTGCTTCCCTGGTGCCGTTGAGGGTCAAGCGTTGGTTGGATTGCCTAAGATATGGCGAGGGATCCGGGATCGTGCCGGTTTGTCTGATGTTCGTATCCATGACACTCGCCATGGGTTTGCATCCGTTGGTGTTATCTCAGGCATGGGGCTTCCTGTTGTAGGCGCATTGCTTGGCCACAAGACCCCAGCCGTAACGGCAAGGTATGCCCACCTATCTGCCGATCCCCTCAAGCTCGCTGCCGACCGCATATCAGGACAGATTGCGGCTTCATTGGCTGGGAAAGCAAAGGCCGAGGTTACCCCGATCCGCAAGACGAAATGACGGTCCTGGGTTCGATCCCCGGTTTCGCTATCACATCAGAAAGACAAACAGCCCTCTTCCACCCGTTATCCCCATGGGCCAAAGCCCTGGGCCACCTTGGATACCGGGTGGCAGTTGAGCATGTCACCAAGCACAGTTCTGGATTCGATCCAAGGCTGCATCCCCTCCTCCACCACCACCACCACCAAACATCACTGGATCAAAGACCCACCAGCCCGGCAACGTATTCTGGTATCCCTGGGCTAAAGTCCTTGCCCACCTTAATACCGGATTACAGATTATCCACATGAATTACCAGCATTTTCTGCCAAATTTCCCCAAGGAATCCCCCGGAAAACCTCCCCAAAAAGCAGTCTCGTTATAAAAATCCAAGCAGCCCCCCCGCCGTAAGCAGCTAGTGCCTCGCAAATTCTGCAAAAATATTTGAAAAATATAAAATTTTATCAAATTGATAAGGTGAATTTTGCCACCATAAAAATATTCCCTGCAACATGCCGGGGACTGCCGAGCTGTTTCACCTTCTGATACCGCCACCAGAGGAAGTATGCTTCCTGGCATTGTATAAACATTGCCACAGAGGGAACTTTACATGACTGACGATCAGCACTTTCTCCGCACAATCCCTGCTGCACGATTCCTTGGTGTTGGGAAATCCACATTGGAGAAATGGCGTATTGCCGGTAATGGCCCGCCATTCGCTAAACTCGGTAAAACTGTCCTGTACCGCCGCATTGACCTTGAGACCTGGATTTCAAAGCACGTAGTATCTTCAACCAGTCAATACGTTCAGTAGGGCCACACTGAAGCCCGGTCATGCTTCACTGTGGCCGGGCTGTTCTTATTCCATTATCAATTGGACGATGCCAAATGATTCCGCTTGAAGATCCTATTCCACTGGATAATGCATTCCGTATTCTCCTCGGCATTGAGATTTACCCTGGAGAATGTATTAATAAGGATCGTGTCAGCGTTCTCCATGTTTACGGGTTATTTGCCAATGCAGATAAAGCACAGCTTAATGTAGAACTTGATCACGGGAATACCTACGTCAATTTACTCTCGTTTCTTGAATGGTCAGCCCGGCACGAAGCATTTAAACAATATGCCATTGAAACCAGGTTTGTTTACCCTGTAACCTTGATAAAAGAGTTGCAGAATAATTTGTCAAAAGAGTTTTTGGATACTGCCGAAGCATTCCAAAAGAATGCACGTATTGGATGGTTAAATGATGAACTGAGTAAGACTGATGTTGGCAGTACTGAGTATTCGCAAATACGGGGTGAAATAGAATCCCTTACTCAGGGTGGAAAAGCTACTGCCAAACGGGAGTTCACTACACACGTTGCGACTGAAACACGTCAGAATAATGTTTCTGTAAGACGGTCTGCATTAAAGAAGGCTGTCAATGCATTAATGGAAATGGCAAAAGGTACGGATGCAGAGTTTACTATTCGTGAAATACCGTACCCTAAACAGCAGTTCTTTGAGTTGACAGTGCAAATGCGCTCGCAGTTGATCACGGGTAAATACTCCCCTGCTGCCCTGGATAAACTCAAAAAAGATATATCGCACAGAGTACCGACTTATTTGGATGAAGATTGCCGTAAACTTGGTATCCGGTTCCTGGGTGCAAAGCAAAAGAAGCCCATCGAACTTCTTAAAACCGTTTTTCCACGCACGAAATAGCAAGGAATGTGTATATTATCTAACAATAACAAACTGTTGGAGGATATTCCTTACATGCCGATTTCATGTAAACACCCCTGATTTCGCTCGAAATCATTATGTAAAACTTTTCTACAATAAAGTTAACCTTGTGCTGCATCATGATGCCGCATTACACTTTTTGCGTGCCGTACAAACACGTACAGCATGCTTTTACGATCAACAGCCTAGTGGAAGGATCACTTATGATCAACAAAGAAAACGAATACCTTAAATCTAAGCCTGCTGCGGCTTACTTGAAAGTTTCGTTAAGCAGCCTGGAGAAAGGACGCAAAAGTGGCAATGGACCGCCATACGTCAAATTGCAAAAGTCTGTAGTTTACAGAAGGTGTGACTTGGACCGTTGGATGGAAAAGCAGTTGGTAGGAACTGTTTAAACTATTGAAATATAAGAGGTGTCTAGTATGCAGCAAAAACAAAGCCCGGTTGAGGGACCGGGCAATGAGATGAAATCACAAAGGGATGTTAGCAAACCTGAACCCGTTTTGCAACTCTCCTTAAGCAGTGGGCCAGCAAGCAATACCAAAATGATACCGTGGGATCCCACATTTCCGCAATTTTGCGATGCAGTTTCAAAGCCGAAAATAGGTCTAAAGGACGGAAGCTATTTTTTGCGGGGGCTATGCGATGGACCAAGGTCTGATACAAATCTAAAGTGGGCTGCCCTCGTCATTCTAGACGGCGACGCAACGATTGATTTGGCAACTGGGGAAACCCGCAAAGGTGCGCCTGACCCGAGGTTAGTCCATGAAGCCTTAAAGAAACATGACATAAAGCACTGCATTTGCACGACCTATTCCCATGATCCCGAGGGACCAGGGGGGCATCGATATCGGGTTATCATCCCATCAGCAAAACCATTCGACAAGGCTGGGCTTGTTGTTGGCGTCACCCATCTTATCGGAATCCTGCATCAGGAAGAGGTATCCCTGGCCAGCGTCCCTGAGAATTTTTCCTGGAGCCAGCCATGGTATCTTCCCCGTGTTCCTGCCGAACGTGAGCATTTGTTCAAGTTTTATCAGCACGACGGGCAATGGTTTGATCTCGATACCGTTATGGTGAAAGAGTTATCCCCAGAATTGGGGAAAACTGCTTCCGCTGATGATGAACTGCCCCCTGGCTTTGATGAAGACCTATCAATCCTCCGATCTGGGCCGATTGAGAATTTTAATAAGGCTCACGGTCGGGACTGGATGCAGGGAACGCTGCTCGAAAACGGGTACAAACCAGCGGAGAAACGCTTGATCAACGGAAAACCTGCTGAGTTATTCCTGTCCCCCACTTCAACCACTGGCAAGCCCGGCGTTCGGTTATACATGTCAAAAGACGGTAGGCCCTTGGTGTATTCCTCCCATGGAACGGATCCCCTGAACCAGGATGGAGAAACGCCAAAGTCTCATGATGCCTTCGATCTGTATAAGATTTTCGAGTTTAACGGTGATGAAAAAGCGGCATTGGCATCTTTGAAGGCAGGCAAAAATTGTTCAGTTGGTGACCTTGAAGCGGAAATTGGCAAAACTGACCCGAACGACCGGGAGGGATTCAAAGCGATCCTGGAAAAGATCGCTCAATCGAAATTGGATCCGGTCGATGAAGAGTACCTGCTTTCGATGGTAAACCAACGGGGGCGGATACCGCTTGGTGCATTGCGGCAACAAATCAAACAACTTATTGCCCGTGAAGAATCCGCCGCGTTGACTCACGACGATATGACACAAATCCTCAAGAAGAAGCTGACCGACCAAGCAAAAGGGGCTTCACCAGTTTCAACAGGGGCTTCCACCTGGGTTCCCGATGAGACGGGCTTATGGCGTCCAATAAATCGTATGACTGCCTTGATCGCTCAGGAATTCAATAACGAGGCGCGTTGTTGCCGGGCTTCCGATTACCGGGGCATCGCAACCCATTTCTACGAATGTACGGAAGATCAGGACTTTTTCCGTGATGCCCCTGTTGGTGTTACCTGTGGCAATGTTTTCTATCGGTTGGTCGAGGAGGGTGAACTCCGTAAAGAACCGCTGCATTCTGAACACAGGCAACAGTTCCGATTGCCGTATGAACCAGAACCAGACTACAAGACGGGATCCCCTAACTTCATGAAACTAATAGATTCTTGCTTTGAAGGCGATATCCTTAAGGAATCACATGGGGTGCTTCAGGAAGTCTTCGGGGCGGTACTGTTCGGGCTATTCCCCAAAATGCAAAAAGCAATCCTGATGAAAGGCAACACGGCGTCAGGAAAAAGCACTGTTCTGAGAATTCTTGAGGAACTGATTCCTGAAGAATTCCGATGTGCAATTGATCCGACAAAATGGAATTCAGAATACTACGTCGCTCATCTAAATGGCAAAAAGCTAAACTGTGTCGGTGAGTTAAGCGACGATGCCGTTATCCCGGCAAATGACCTTAAAAAAACAATCGGGGGTGACCCCCTTGTTGGTCGAGACCCGACACACAAACCACGAACGTTCCGCAATTCTGCCGCACATATTTTTTCCGGCAACTCGTTCCCCCCCACATCGGAACGATCCGAAGCCTTTTTCCGAAGATGGATTTGCATGGAATTCCCTAACACTGTTCCCGAAGAAAAAAGGATTCTCGGGTTGGCTGAGAAAATCATTGCTGACGAAATGCCCGGCATTGTTGGGTGGGCTTTTAAAGGGGCACGAAATGTCATGTGTAACGGTGGCGTGATCACGACGGGTATTATCCACGCTCGACTGTTGACAGAGTGGAAGGATCGGGCTTCAAGCATTCGCGAGTTCGTCCTGGATTCCCATGAAATTGAGCGGCAGGCAGATTGTTACATCAGCCGGGCTGTTTTCTACAGGGAATATGCGTCATGGGCAGCATCGTCAGGGAGGAAGGCACTTGCTAAGCAAAATGCCTATCGTGAACTCGAAAGCTGTAGCGATATGGGGATTCATGTTGCCGTGCTTCATGGAGAGCATGTTGTGAAAGGTCTGAAGCTGACACACCAAGCCTTCAACCTGGGCAATGTTGCCTAAACAACTTTTGTTAGGTGGAAAAGGTTGAATTCTAGACCCCCCCCCTACCCTTTAAAAAAAAATAAAATACTGTTTTTTATTTTATACAGTACCCAGGGGGGGTCTAAATTTTCCACCTTTTCCACCCAGCCATATCAAAAGGTGGAAAACTCATGACCGCTATTGCACAAAACAGCCCGGCATTACGACCGTATCAGCTTGACCTTATCGCGCAAATTCACTTATCAATCCATCAACACGGCAGAGTGTTGGCCGTGCTTCCCACTGGAGCGGGTAAAACCATTATTGCTTCCGAAATCGTCCGACGTGCGGTGGCCTTGGGCAGGCATGTTCTGTTTTTGGCTCATCGTCGGGAGTTGATCAACCAAACCTCTAAGAAACTTGATGATTTTGGCATTCAGCATGGAATTCTGATGGGCAATGATCCCCGGCATGATCCTGCCGCACTGGTCCAGGTTGCTTCGGTTCAAACGATGGTCAGGCGTGATAAGTCCAATAGTTTTCAATTGATTATCATCGATGAAGCTCATCATGCATCGGCAGCATCTTATAAGAAAATTCTGGATTGGTTTCCGTCAGCAAATGTGATCGGTCTGACAGCAACGCCAGTCCGGGGTGATGGTGCTGGCCTTGGTGATTTGTTCGACGCCATAGTTGAGGGGCCATCTATCAGCATGCTCACTGATCAAGGTTTCTTGGTTCCATGCCGTGTTTTTGCCCCGACACAACCTGATCTTTCCAATGTGAAAATTGTACGTGGTGACTACGATGAACGGCAGCTTTCACAAGCGATGGACCAGAAACCTCTTATCGGTGATATCGTCTCACATTGGCATAAGTTGGCCTTTGGACGGCAAAGCATTGTTTTTGCCAGTAGCGTCAAACATTCCGAACATATCCGTGATTGTTTCAACGTGGCAGGGATTCCCGCAAGCCATATCGATGCCACAACGCCCCTTGTTGAACGGGATGCAGCGTTGGCCGATCTAGCAGAGGGGCGCATTAAAGTTTTGTCGAATTGTGGCATTCTGCTCGAAGGTTGGGATTGTCCATCAGTTTCATGTTGCATTCTTGCCCGACCAACTGCCAGTCTTGGACTTTATTTACAAATGGCCGGCAGGGTATTACGACCATTCCATGGAAAAACAGATGCCCGCGTCTTAGACCATTCTGGGGCAGCACTTCGGCATGGACTGCCCGGGGATCCGCGAGAATGGAAGTTACACGCCAAGAAGGCCAAGGCTTCATCCGTCTTTGTGCCCCAGGCCACCATTTGCCCCCATTGTCATGCGGCATTACGCCTACGCGACAAAGGGTGCCCGTGTGGGTGGAACAAACCTGTTCCCAAGCCACGTCCGCTTATTGAGACCCAGCCCGGCAAGTTAAAAGAGATCACCGGCGCACACGTCAAACAAAACAAATGGTCCCCGGAAAGATGGCGGGAGTATAACCGTTTACTGGGAGTTGCAAAACAGCGTGGCTACAAAAAGGCTTGGGCTTGGTACCAAGCTCAACGGTGGGTTGCGCCAGAAGATGCTTTTCCCCCGATTTTTATTTCAACCGCAACAGTATGTTAATGAAAGGATAGTACCATGAAACAGTTTCACTGAGGCCATGGAAAGGCTTGATCATGAGATTCAGTGTGACCCTGGTTTCAAGGCACACGCTTGTTTGCCCAGGCCATGCAGCATTCCCTGATAGAATGCGTGCAAAAATGGAAGAGTGTTTTGGTCCGATACAATGACGAGGGGGAAAGGCTGTACAGCACTGATCAGGTTGTAGCGATTACAGGTTCATCGGTTGCAGTGATTTAGAGTGTCTGTTGACCTATCCCGTTTCGTGTGATAAGTTTGTTTTATTAAGGCGAGGCATGGCTTTGGCAGTACCCAGGGGACGTTCGGTTATCCGTGCGTCCTTGTTGATTTTCTTCCAAATCTGGAATAAAACACATATTTTTATGGCAAGGATATATGCCGCGCATACACCCTTGGCCAACTGAGTAACCGCTGGTTACTTTGTTTAAGAACACACCGTCAGTCGGAGTGATCCGTCACGATAATCGTGACAGT
>JADGCN010000097.1 GCA_015228975.1 Magnetococcales bacterium | reverse complement strand
ATCGGCTACGACGCCTGTGGGTTGAACACATCTAACAACTATGATACAAATAATCGACTCACCAGACAATCAGAAAGACGTTAACGAAGTCCAAATTCCGAACAAGGAAATTGCGTCAAAAAGGCCGTTTTTGGACACCCCAGGATTACAGACATGGAACAATGCCTTGTCTAAGGTTACAGGTTTGAATGCGAGTACGGAAAACTGTACTGGCTACACCACAGGAATTTATACTGATTGGCGTCTGCCAAACGCAGAGGAACGGATCAGTTTGATAGACTACAGAAAAAATAATCCAGCATTGCCTTCTAGTCATCCGTTCTTAGACATCATGAATAAAAATTGCTGGTATAATTATACCTTTACAGGCTTAACCAATGAGGCTTGGATAGTAAACCTTGGTCGTGGCGACCTTGGCACCGGCGGCAAGGCTGGTATGAGCTATGTCTGGTCCGTGCGAGTCGGACAATGAATTATGCTTTTGCTGGACTGGAGGTTTCGGAAAAATAATAAAATCGGGGAGCTTTCAATCATAAATTTTTTCTTATCTTCCGGATAAATTATGCTTTGCCAAATGCTCCTGAAATCTGAATGTGAATGCTTTTGGCTGTGTTTTCTGCTCGAAAAACATCAAAAATATAGAAAAAAGACGCAGCTATCCCAAGGCGGATAATTTTTGAAGAAGTCTAACAGGAATTTTTGGCTATGTTTCTTAACCACTTCGGCCTGGACCATCATCCTTTTCTCCTGACTCCAGACCCCCGGTTTCTCTTCATGAGCGACCAGCATCGGGATGCCATGGCACACATGAGCTATATTCTCCAGAGCAATAGTGGCTTTTTGGCCATGACCGGCGAGGTGGGAACCGGAAAAACCACTCTATGTCGGGCGGTGCTGGCCAGATTGCCAGAGATGGTAGAAGTGGCTCTGATTCTCAATCCCAAACTGACGGTAGTGGAGTTGTTGGAGACCATCTGCGAAGAGTTAGGCATGGCATGCCCGGGGATCAGCCAGGGGGCCAAAGCGTTGTTCGACGCCCTGAACCAGCACTTGCTGGAAAAACTGGCCCAGGGACACCGGACGGTGTTGATCCTTGATGAAGCTCAAGGATTATCGGTAGAGATTCTGGAGCAACTGCGGCTGCTGACCAATTTGGAAACCTTTCAGGAAAAGCTGCTACAGATCATCCTCATCGGCCAGCCGGAACTGGAAACCATGCTGCGCCGACGGGAATTGCGACAACTGGCGCAAAGGATTACGGCTTATTTTCGTATCGGTCCTTTACGGCAAGCCGAAACTGTCAGCTACATTCGCCATCGACTGACCGCTGCGGGTTGGCAAGGACCAGATATTTTTTCCAGGACGGCTTGCCATTGGATTCATCGCCTGTCGCGTGGCACTCCTCGCGTCATCAATCGAATTTGCGAACGAGCCATGTTGATGGCTTTTGCCCATCATCGACGCACGGTATCGGCTTGGATGGCCATCACGGCTGGCATGGAGTGCCTCCTGCCTCTGGCCCCTCGTTGGGTCTGGTCCGCTCTCCTGGAGTTCGGTGCTTATGGCTTGATTCTTCTTGGGATACTTGGCTTGGGAGTTGGAGTGGCCACGGGGCATCTGACCATCACGCAAGTAACCGACCAATGGCATGCCCTGACGCATTGGCAAATACTGGACACTCCATCTCCAATCAAGGACACCTCGTCGATCCCATCAGCAAAGACTCAACCAGAGCCCGAATTGCCAACATCAGCACCCGCTGTAATGAAATCAGTACCCACACCCGTTACCGAACCAACATCGGCACAAATCGACTCCGGCCCACAGACTACCCGTCCTGATCAAAACCTTTCGTTCCCATCTCAACATCCCCCCCTGCCGGAGACCCAAGTTGCAAGCACCCAATCGCCTCCACCATCCTTGGAGGCGTTGTTGACCAATGCCGATGCCGCCAGCGCTTTTCAACATCTGCTTGCCCTGTGGGGCCATCCAAAAGTGACGGCTAACGGTTGTGACCAGGTACGGGTGCCAGGATTGACCTGTTACACCTTACGTGGCTCCTGGACAACGCTGCAAACCATGAACCGTCCGGTGGTAATGCAATTGCATCACCCGAAACGCCAATGGGTTTATGCGGTTTTGACTGCACTGACACGCGATAGCGCGACATTATGGTTAGCAAATGGGGAGACGGTGGTTCCCCTGGTCAATCTGGAGGCGATGTGGGAAGGCAGCTTTGCCGTCATTTCCCAGATGCCGCTCGATATGATATTTCCCACGAAAGCCGGTGCTGAAAATAAGAAAATCGCTTGGTTGCGTAGTCGGCTGGCCGCTTTGCAATGGTATGCCACTCCTGAGAAAAAGAACGATGCCTTCGACGCCACACTGCGCCAACGATTGATCGGGTTTCAACGCCAACACCACCTGGAAGCGGATGGATTGCTGGGCGAGCAAACTTTGGTAGCCTTGCATTCCACCCCCCTGGATCCCCAAGGACCCGATCTCGGCCAGCGATTGTCATTACCCATGCTGTTGCAAGGTCAGTGGAATGGCAGTAGCGAAACCAATGCGTACAAGGCTTTGTTTGGAGCATGGGGCGTAACCTCGGAAGCGCTCCCGACCAAAGAATGGTGCGGGCACGCCACACGGCTTGCCCTGGAGTGTTATTTGACCAACGGATCCTGGAATTTGCTTAGACGGCTGGACCTCCCCGCTATCCTGCACTTGACTGCTCCTGATGGAAGCAAATACTACACCGTGGTTGAAAGGTTGGACGACCAACAGGCCGGTCTACGTTTTGGATCCTGGAGAGGAAAATTTGCCATTGAGGAGTTGGAACCTTTCTGGCTGGGAAAGATGGTGTTGTTGTGGAAAACTCCTCCAGGACAACGCAAGATCATCCAGTTGGGCGACACAGGAGAATCGGTATTGTGGCTACGTAACCACCTGGAGGCCATCCAAGGCCCGGCCAATCCACCACCCAACCCTGAATTATTCGATGAGGCTTTACACGCCCAACTCATGGCATTTCAAAAAACACAATCCATCCCAGAGAATGGTGTCGCCAGTGGGTTAACGCTCATGTTGTTGCAGGCTGCTGTTCAGGATAAACAAATACCATCGTTAACGAAATCTAACTCGGCAAAACCGGGAATGAGCGGAGAACGCTAGCATGTCGACCATTCTGAAAGCCCTGGACCGACATCATCTGGAATCATCCCTGAAAGCGCAAGGACACGACCCTGCCCAACCATTGCCACCTGATATGTTGTACCCATCTACCTCCACACGGCGGCTGAAGGTTTTTTTGGCATTACTTCTGATCGGTAATCTGGTTCTTGGCTGGCTTTATTGGCGATCCCACAAACACGGCGAGACCAATTCGGAATCCCCGCCCAAGGCTGCCATGCTGGACCGCCAGTCAATGAAGGACGAAAATTTTACGACACCCCGTATCGAAAAAGATGTGCATCTGAAATCGAGTGTGGCCCTATTGCGACCGGAACCATCCACCGCTCCCCTGCCAACGGTCGCTCCCACACCAAGAGAGCAAAGAAATATAGCCGTAGCGTCCGACAACCCGGACAAGAAACGAGTCACGGCCAAGATTGTTGGCATTCGGATCGGCTGCCAGTTCGAGGCTATCAAACCGGATGGTACTCGCATTTTGGCCAGGTTGGCCGGTATTACCTGTGGGGATGAATCCTCTCCGACAGGATTGGAGGCCAGGCGCACCATGACGCGCATGACCTTTACCCGCCATTTCGAGATCAACCTGCTTGAACAGGACAACCAGGGAGGATGGTTGGCAGTGCTGTATTTGGAAGATGGTTCGACCCTGAATGATTACCTAGTTGCTAACGGTTTAGCCAAGCGACTGGAGAAACGGTTTTTCGATAGTGAGGTCAACACGCAATGATTAATCGCTCTACTTCGTCATCCCAATTGCGACCAGTCCATGGGTTTACATTAATTGAAATGATGGCGGTAGTAGTCATCGTCGGCATCCTGGCCTCCGTAGCGGCGCCTCGATTCTACCGGGCCATTATGGAAGCCCATCTCGAAGAGGCCAAACCCTATCTGATGGCTATCGCCGCCAAGGAACAGGCCTACTACCGGCGTAACGGGGCCTATTTTGACAGCAATGACGAAAATGCCATCTCCTCCACACTGGGGATCACCCTGACCGACGTGAGCAATTTTTGCTTTGTGGCCAAAACCAGCTCCTTCCTGGAAAATTCCAACCCGACTTTTGAGGTTTGGGCCATCCTGCGGAATGGTACAGTAACCTCGGTAGCGGCTGACTCCACTGGGGTCACCTGTACAACGGTCACCGGCAAATTAGACGCCTCGGGTTGGGTGGGTACTGAAAATACTGTTGGTGGCCAGGGGCGGGTGGTGGTGCTACGTTACCCACCCACAAACGGCCAGAGTACAACCTACCGCACTGGTCGCACGATATTTCTAAACTGGGTGGAAGGAATCTCCACCACCGATCCTTTGTTATAGGACAACGAGATATGTACACGTCTGGAAGAAATGATCAAGGCGGATACATCCTGGTAACCATCTCGGTGTTTTCTACATTGGTCATGCTTATGGGAGCCTGGATGCTCAGGGGACTGTTCGTGGAAGATGAAACAGGAATGGAAACCGATCTTGTAGAGCTGCGTCACCAATGGGTCATGGAATCGGGTTTCCAATATCTCTCCTACCGAGCCATGAGTGGTTCCACTCTTTGCAAGACCCAAGATGAATGGCAGTCAGCTCTTATGAATAGTACGGGTTATTTCGGTGAATTGGGACCAAACATGGTGGTCAGCGAGTTTACCACGCTCGGTACTACTCCAAATCAATCATTACAAGCCAAGTTAAGCTGGACCTATACCTTACCTGGAATCACCCAGAATGGGGCTCAGTATCGACTCGATACCTACTTTGAACTGAAAAAGAACGGAAATGCGTTTCGATTAGAAGCCAAGTCAGCTCCTCCTTCTCAGGGAGCCGCCAATACTGTGCCCGTGATTGGGATTGCCAAAAACTCACTGCAGGGCATGGATTACGACTTTGTGCTGTCAGATATCGGCTATTATGCCAAGGCTAAAACGCCAGTCTGGCCATACTGAACAGGGGGAACGTAGGGTGTCGTATCGCAAAATGTTTGATATTGTCGCACTCAAGAAGCGCCAGAGGTCATCGACTCTTTCCTCCTCCTCAGAAACGCTCGAGTCGGTTCCCAAGGAAGTCAAAGAATTTCTTCTGGTGCGTATTGGCTCTATGGGGTGGTGGTGCCAGCGCTACAATCTCCAGTGTGAACCCATCGGCGTCGTGGCGACCGGAGAATGGCTGGGACTTGATCCTCATGACTCGTCGCGCCTACCGCAGGTGATTCTTTCCTTCGTAACTAAAGGATTAAACCCGAGACGATGGGCCGCGACACTTATGGTCGTCCTGTTGGAAGGAGGTTCCCAGCTCTGTTTCTCTGATGGCTTGGGAGAAAACCTGGCCAAGTCCAGCAAAGGGGCAATTCGGGAATTCGGTCGTACCATGCTCAATCTGCCGGATGTGTCGTTCGGCTCCGATCCCCTGCTCAAGACCCGCTCTGGGTTGGTATCGGGTGGCATTTATGCATTCGCCGGGGTACCGTTCATCAAAGAATGTCTTGACGCTTTCGGTAAGAAAGGCCTGCATCTGTACCGTCTGGTCCCGGTTGAGTATGCTATGCTGCGCCAGTTGCAACAGACAACTGAAGCCCCATGCGCTGCCTTATATGTTGGTGCCTTCGAAACCTCCTTGCTCCTGTGTCATCCAGTCCTGGGGGCCCGCACGATCCAACACCTGCCGTTCGGTATCCTGACGTTGGTAACCCAGATCAGAAAAAAGAAACGTCTTAATGATCAACAGGCCTTAGAAAAACTGGCGGACAATGATTTTATCCCAGGTCAATCTTCTTCTGTTTTGCCCACAGAAATCGCGGAGGCATTTAACTTACTTGTTCAACGAATCAATCACTCTTTAGACTACTTTGAACAACAAAGAATTTGCGGACGCCCTGAGTTTATGGAATTGCACGGGGAATTTTACCGTATCCATGGGTTTGCTCATTGGCTGCAAAGCCAACTCAACCTGGAAATGCGCGTACCTGACCCGGAACGCATCCTGGAGTTGGTCTTCATCAAGGAAGTGCCCGAATTACGTTTTTCTTTATTACAAGGACTGGTAGAGGGGATCTGTATTCTGCAGGTGTCTGGGGTGCGCTATACCATGACCAAGGACGGCATTCTCTCCATCAACCATATGGAAAATACCCGCATCATCAGCCAGGGGTTGGAAGCCCGTCAGGCCGAAGACCGTCACAAGGCCAGGCGCCTGGCCCGACGCAAGGAATCCCAAAGCCGCCGCCGGGAGATAATCGAAAATCTGCGTTATAGATTCAACGATTGGCTATCAAGACGCCAAGTAGGAACCTCTCCCACGGATGCTGTCCATAAATGGATTCGACGGTACCAACTCCGCATTGTAGCCGTTGCCTTGGTAATCTTGGCCATGACGGGAGGGTATTTCTTCCATCGTGATCTGGAAATGACTCATGAACAACTGCTAACTTCCCAAAAAGGTTTGGCGGAACAACGACAGACGTTGACAAAAATTGTCAACCAACTGGAACAAGAAAACAACGGGTTGGCCAATGCAACTCCTACTCTCCCAGGATTTATGCGTTGGAGTGAAAAAATAACACAACTTGGCAACTTGATCGAACCCAACATGTGGGTGAACGGGTTATCACTGACCGCAAGGCCATCTGATAAGGACAAATGGTCGGGTTACCTGTTGGAAATGTCCATTGATGCTGGCCTGAAAAAACGGGCTGAAGTTTCCCATATCATGGATATCACTCATTTTACCGAACGTCTGCAACGTGACGCGGAAAATTTTATGGTAGGTTTTGATCAGGTCACCATGCACAATACCCGCTCCGAGAAAAAAGATAACGAGGAATTGTTTCAATTTTCGGTAAGCGTTTCCGGCCACGATCCAGCGCTCAACAAAACGGTGAAGTGAGAGGGCCATGGCGAATAGAGCAGACCTTTTGATCCTCGCAGCTGCTGGCGTTTTAGCTGGGACTATCTTGTCGATGGGTTATTTTTTTATTCATGTCCCGATGACAAACAGAACAAACGAGTTGCGCCAACTCGTATCCATAGAGGAAAACACCGTCCAGGGCTTGGCAAAAACCGAGGCTGCTTTAAAGAGTTCCCACATAAAGAAGAATCAGCCCCGCAATACGACCAATCAACTCAGCGCTGAATTCATAGCCAGCGTCAGTGCCATATTGGAAAAAAATGCCATCGTAGTCAACCAAACCACTCCCTCCTCAGGTGGGGATCGACCGGCATTGAGCCTGTCGTTTGCCACCGATTATGCTTCCCTGGTGCATTTCTTGGCTGGTCTGGAAAGTATCGGTGTGGTTATGGATCGAGTTAATATTTCCGCAGGAAGAGGTGACAAAGGAAAGAAACTGCTTCCTGTGGAAATGCGTTTTTTCGAGCCAAGTACATTAGCGACAGTCAATGACACAGAAACGACACAGACAAGAGAAAAACTGACTGCCAAACTGAAGGTCAATCCCTTTGAGAAAGAGAGGAAATCTGGCACCCTAACCGGATCTAAACCAGAGCAGGGTGATACTGATTTAACCTCCAAATACCGTTTGACTGGCATCGGTCAGTTAGCGAATGGAGATTACGTTGCATCGATCAACAGAAAGGAGTACCGAGTCGGGGACTGGCTGGACGATAAAGCCATCACCAAAATTCAAAAAGACCATGTTTTGCTGAAAACCACGTCCAAAACAGGAGACATCGAATATCGTTTAGGATTCAGAAAACAAGTTACGAAAACGGGCCCCCAAAAAAAGATTAATGATTGATATTCAATAGACCCTTTGATCATGGGATGCACATGAAAATATTCGCCCTTGCTGTTTTGGCAGCATTTATATCTCTATCATCTGTACAAGTCGCTTTCACACGCGAGGCCGATATTCCATGGAAAGAAATCAGCAAAGCAGAAACCGGAATCACCTGGAAGGATGAATCTTTCAAACGGGTCAGTGTTGAGGAAGATGTACGCGATGTTCTCCAGGCCATGGTACGTCAAAATGGCAACAAGGTTATTTTTTTACCAGGTATAACCGGAGCGGTAACCTATGATTTTTCCGACCTCTCCTTGAGCGATGCCTTTCATAAGATACTCATGGAAAACAGATTAAGTTATTCATTTGAGTCTGGAACCAATACCGTCACCATCAGCCCCGCACGTGACGTCCAGGAAAAAGTTGCTCTGGTCTCTCCGACCATCATGGATATTAAAGAGATGCACTCCACTTTGGACCGTCTCGGTTTTTTTGTGAATAAAAATGTTGAAGCCATATTCGACATGGCATCCAACTCTGTACGCCTGAAAGGGGCGGACAAAGATGTCCAAGAGATGTCGACGGTCATCAAGCAATTGGACGAGAGTGAAAAAAAACGGCGCCAGGAGACATCGGAAAAGCAAAAACGGGATATGGAAGAACAATTCATCAACGAAGCTATTGACCGTTCCAAAGAGAAGAGTCAAACCGAGGTCAAAATCTTTACGCTGAAATACGCACGGGTCGGTAGCGCCACCAGCAAGTTTCAAGGGCAGTCTGTCCAGATCCCGGGCGTAATCGAAACTCTGAAGGCCTTTCTGGGAGACACCCAGTCTAACACCGCCGGGAGGCCAGGTATGGGGGGTATGCCCATGATGAATTCGACCCCCGGCATGCCCACCGGTCAAGGGGTCAACCTGCAGGAACTTATGAATATGGCGGCCAACCGAAATTCTTTTTCCCCAGGTGCGCCATTGGGAAATATGGGAGGAGCTACGCCTTCTGGTCCGGCCAACACAAATAGTGCGGTCATCAATACTGTCGATGGCGAAAAGGTCCGCATTGCCATTGATGATCGGACCAACTCGGTAATTGTCAGGGCCAGTCCAAAAACATTGAAAGAAATCGAAGAAATATTTAAAAAATTGGACCAGCCCCAGCCAATGGTTGAAATCGAAGTGTTGATCGTCAAAGCTCAGGAGGGAGTCAGCGATCAGCTAGGCATTCAATGGGGAACGGCACAAAGAGCCCTCATTGGAAAAGATGGGGCACTTGGCATCACGGGTGGTGCCGCAGCAACCAACCAAGTGGTGACCATTGCCAACGGGAACACGAGTAGTGGGACCGGCACTGGCACCACAGGAACCACCGGTACAACGGGGACTACCGGTACAACGGGAACTACCGGTACTACAGGGACCACCAACACTACGCCTTTTGACCCGGTGTCCCTGTTGCCTATGGTTGGGGATAACCTGAAAATTGCCTATCTTTTCCGAGGGTCCAAATCAATTCTTGATGCCCAGCTAAACGCCTTGTCGTTGGACAACAAGCTTCATACCATTGCCTCCCCGCGTTTGGTCACCTTGGACAAAAATCCCGCTCAGATCACCAAAACCGATAAAATCAGCATCCCCGTACTGAAAGGTGATGGGAGTACAACATCAGCGGGCGTTGAAACAGTGGATGCGGATACGACGGTTTCCATCACCCCATTCGTGATTCCGGATGAAAACAGCCAAGAGGGCCGTATCCTGAAACTGGAGATAAGCGTCAAAGCCTCGACCCTGGGGTCGGTGACCAAGGATAACGTCCAGACCGCCCAGCAAGAAATCCAGACCCAGGTGCTGGTACCCAACGGAGCCACCTACATCCTGGGTGGACTTTTCGATAATCAAAAGACCGAAAGCAACTCCGGTGTCCCCGTACTCAGAGATATCCCTGTCTTGGGCAAACTGTTCGGTCTGAACGCAACGACGGATTCCAAACAAGAAACACTATTTTTCATTACTGCCACCATTCGGGATTATGATACCTTGACCAGTGGCCAAGGTATCGGCATTCGAGACTTCGTGCATTATCAGCAAGGTGGCCTGCAGAATGCTCAACAGCGTGACTTGATAGACAAAATGGAACCAAGAGCCTCAATGATCAATAACTTGCAGGAAGACGAATAACCTATGCGTCAAATCATGCCATGAGTTTCCCGGAAGCCCTTGCCGAAGGTTCGATGCTGCTTGAGTACCGCCTGAACCGCGTACTTGGTCAAGGTGGATTTGGCATCACCTATCTGGCCGAAGATACCAAACTGAACATCCCAATAGCCATAAAGGAATATTTTCCACGGGAAATCTGCGTGCGCACCCCGGATGGCAGAGTGTTGCCCAAATCACCGGCAAGTATGGAAACTTTCAGGAAAGGTCTGACCGGTTTTCTCGAAGAAGCACGAACCATCGCCCGTTTCAATCACCCGGCAATCGTCAACATCAAAATTTTCTTTGAAGCCTTGGGCACGGCCTACATTGTCATGAGCTATGAAGAAGGGCGCGGTCTGGACTCGGTCATCAAGTCACGCCGTCGTGCCCGTTGGACAGAGCAAGAGCTTCTGGATATCATGTTGCCCATCCTGAGTGGCCTGGAAAAAATGCATTCCATGGGTTTCATTCATCGGGACATCAAGCCTGGGAATATTTATATCCGTACCGACGGCACCCCGCTGCTGCTTGATTTCGGTTCCGCACGCTATGTCATGTGGGAAGAGACCAAGAATCTGACCACATTCTTGACACCCGGTTATGCCCCGTTCGAGCAGTATTACAGTTCCAGCAAGCGCCAAGGTCCCTGGACAGACATTTATGCCCTGGGTGCAGTCTTGTATCGGATCATCTCCGGCAAAGTACCGGTTCATGCCACAGAACGCAGCAGTGCTTTGCTCGGCGGCGAGGCCGATCCCATGGCCTGCATCGATCTCACCATGTTTGAAGGCTATTCATCACATTTTGTGTTAGCCATCCAACACGCCATTCAGGTGCTAGAAAAAGATCGCCCTCAAATCGTTGCGGAGTTCCGTCAGGAACTGGTGGGGGAGAAGATCGTCACACAAGAAATGCTGGCAACCGTGGCCAGTCAGGCGAATATCGAAAGTCACACGGTGAATCACAAGAGTGCAGATGTTGTTGAAAAAATGACCATCCTGCCACCTAAGACTGTACAATCTGAGGTGGAACCCGTTGGTCCAGCTCCAAGTCCCAAGCCCGTACCACCTCCTCCTATCGTCAAACAGCTTGGCCGAAAATCTGGTAAATCAGGTTTCTTGTATGGAATCTTCAGCATCGGTATGCTGGTCAACGTTTATCTGTTCGCCAAAATGACGCTCGACAAAATCCATTCTGGATTACCCCTCACAAACGCCTTGCAGGGCTATTTCGTCACCGTCACGATTTTCCCATTAGTTTTCATGATCTTCAGTTGGCTTGTACTTTCTTTTGGACATTACGACCACTCCCCGACCAGGAAACGTAAGGCATTGGCCACGCAAATCCGAACAGCTATCGGAATGGAATTGTTGGGGACGGTGGCGATCTATTTCATGGTGCGATGATGAGCCGGATGAAGAAATTCATGACAATAGATAGGGGCTGGGCTGGGCTGGGCTGGGAGAAACTGCCGCAGCCAACGCCAGCATGCAAGGATAAACCAATGCTCTGGCAAAGAAAATGTGGGCATCTCTCACCAAGATGGCTACACACTGATAGAATTAATGGTGGCATCAGCACTTGGGCTAATGTTATTTGGAGCCATGATGTGGATTATGGTACATATCGCCGACATGCTTGATACCTCTTTCGCTACCTCGGAGTTGCTGCATGAGGCACGGACGATTACGCATATGCTGAATGACGGGTCTTATCCCAATAAAACGGTGAGCAACCCGACGGCAAACACTTGGATTCCCAGTGCTGCCAGTAGCAGGGTAAATTTGTTCTGTTTTTGAACGTGTTGATTTTACAAGAATTAATGATAATATGATAAACATTAACCATTTGTTTTTATTAATGTTTTCCATAAAACAATTCAGAACATCCAAGTAACAATTTGAATGTTAACGAAAATTCTGTGTGAACAAATTTACCCTGCATCCTGATGAATCTTTCTTGCGGGATTTGCAACGAGATGCGTTCAACAGGCTCGTGGCGAACCGGCTGGAGGAATTCTACGCTTTGCAGGATGGTTGGTTGGATGGCGAAGGACGTGCCCCTGGCCGGGAGGGACTGGATTGGTTCGCAAGCACCTTTGATAACCACTACCCCAAAGATTTACCCTTGCCCTACCTCTATCCCACGGCGGAAGGGGGCATTCAGGTCGAATGGACGATGGGGGTGTACGAGATATCCCTTGATGTGGACTTAGAAGTCAAACAGGCCGAATGGCAGGATCTGAACATGGCTACGGACAAAGAAGTGGATAAGACATTAAACTTGACGGAAGAGAATGATTGGAGCTGGTTGGTGGACCGGTTGTGCGCCCTGGCGGGGAGGGTAATGCATGACCCCGGAAACCGTGCTTCTTCGTCAAGTTCATCCCAATTTCGTTCAGGGAAATCGGGTGTCCTCCCAGGTCTTTCGGCCCACTCCCAAGGATAAAGATCTCCTTTCTGTTTACGACGGTGACATGATCGACCCAAAACCAGCCTGGGTACACTTTAATAGCCAATCCAATTGCAAGTCCGTGGGGGTCATGGGAGTCACGGTAGCCGAATGTGCGGAGTTAGATTTACCTTCCCGGCCCGATCCTGAGCCATTTCCAGAACATGCGGTCATTGATTTTTCCAGCTATTCCAAGGGCCAGATCGAAAAAAAGGCCAAGCACCTGTGCAATAAGGCCGACGGGCGGGGCTGGCTCTATCAGGACGTTGCCCAGTGAGAATGAGTCACATGGATGGGAGAGCCTTGTGCTAATGTCTAGTTGCATCAATTAGCGATAGTACATTTGAGAGCCAATGCGCTGAAATTATTAATGAATATCACGAATCAAACGGGCTGTTATTAATCTGAAGTTCCCCCAAATAAATCATGCAACCTATTGAAATTTAAAGATACTTCATCTATGGAATATGTGTTTTCTGCCTACATTATGGCTCCAGGATTGATGCCGAGGAGACGAAAAGCCTTTGATTGAAGAGAAGTCTCTT
>JADGCN010000096.1 GCA_015228975.1 Magnetococcales bacterium | reverse complement strand
GGCTTCGAAACTTTCTTTGCCCGTTTCGTGGAGTCAACAAGAGTTACCTCCAACAGAACGTGGCCATGTTTGAATGGGCGCACAACCTAAAAAAAGTGACGCTGGAATTCCTCAGAATTTTATGCGGCATCACACGATTTGCAACATGAGCGGTCACTTGGAAGTGAATAACTCACCGCGCATACAAACGCTTGCGGCTTCCAACGGGGATCCCCTCATGGGGGTGTTGCGCCGCTATTTCGGCTACGACCATTTTCGCGGCTTCCAGCGTGAAATCATTGAACATGTCCTCCAGGGTGGGGATGCCATTGTTTTGATGCCAACAGGTGGTGGCAAATCATTGTGTTTCCAGATTCCGGCCATACTGCGACCCGGGGTGGGGATTGTCATTTCCCCATTGATAGCCCTGATGCAAGATCAAGTTGGCGCTTTGCAACAACTGGGCATCCGAGCGGCTTTTATCAATTCCAGCATGAGTTGGCAGGAAGCGATGGTTGTGACCGATGAGGCCAAACGGGGACGACTGGATCTGCTCTACATGGCCCCGGAGCGGGTTGTTACGGGTTCAGCCCTGGATTTGTTGGCGCGGATACCCCTGGCGTTGTTCGCTATCGATGAGGCGCATTGTGTCTCGCAGTGGGGGCACGATTTCCGACCTGACTATTTGGGCTTGACGGTATTGGCGGAGCGTTTCCCCCAGGTACCGCGTCTGGCACTGACGGCTACGGCTGATCCCCCGACCCGTGCCGAGATCGCCAAACGATTGCATTTGGAGAATGCGCGCTCCTTTGTCGCCAGCTTTGACCGTCCCAACATTCAATACCGCGTGGTTGCCAAAAACAATCCCCAAGCCCAGTTGCTGCACTTTTTACGGCGGGAGCATGTTGGCGATGCCGGGATTGTCTATTGTCTTTCGCGGGCCAAAGTGGAGGAAACAGCCCAATGGTTGGTGCAACAGGGCTGGAATGCGCTCCCATACCATGCTGGTTTACCGAATGGGGTCCGCAAGGTCAACCAACAACGGTTCTTGTGTGAAAAGGGGGTCATTATCGTCGCCACCATTGCCTTCGGCATGGGTATTGATAAACCGGACGTCCGTTTCGTTGCCCATTTGGATCTGCCAAAGAGTATGGAGGCCTATTATCAAGAGACGGGTCGGGCGGGGCGCGATGGTATGCCTGCCAATGCTTTTCTGACTTATGGTCTGGAAGATGTGGTTATGTTGCGACAATTCATTGAAAAATCTTCAGCCGAGGAGCGCATCAAACGCATTGAACACGGCAAATTGGAAACATTGATCGGCTTTTGTGAAACGGTGCAATGCCGCCGTCGCCTGTTACTCGCCTATTTTGGCGATGATCCCCCGGAAACTTGTTCCAATTGCGACAATTGCCTGAGTGGGATGGAGACCTGGGATGGTTTGGTTGTGGCGCAGAAGGCGTTATCCTGTGTGTATCGAACGCAGCAAATGTTTGGTGTGCCACACGTGATTGATGTCCTGACTGGAATAAAAACTGAAAAAGTTCTATCGCATGGGCACCATAAAATCAGTACTTTTGGTATCGGGAAAGAATTGACTCCCGGGCAATGGCGATCGGTCTTTCGGCAGTTGGTGGCCGGAAAATATTTGGAGATGGATGTGGAGGGTTACGGCGGGTTACGCTTGTGTGAAGCCAGCCGACCGCTGTTGCGGGGCGAAAAGACTATTTTGTTTCGCATGGAGAAGGGGCTGGGTAAAAAATCGGCCAAGGTTGGTAAAAAAAAGCTGTCGGTAAAGGGGCTGAAATCTGCGGTATCATCGGCTGTGGATGCTTTGCGAACCCAGGGCACTCCCAAAAAAAAGTTGCATGGCAAGGTTTAGGGAGTGACCTGTGCGTACACCTCCCGTTTTCGCGGCGGGTTCTCGTTGGCGCTTGGCCGTGAAAGGTTTACTGGTATTGGGTTTGGCGCTGGCCATTCTCAAGATGATACAGGTGTGGGCGGGTGTCCGGGTGACGATCCAATACCCGGGATTGTTGGTCATTTCCTTACTTTTCCAATTTGCCAGTGTCGTTGCCGCAGCCATCGTTTGGCGACATTCCCTGTGGCAGATATCCGGTATGGCATTGACCGGGCGGCGGGCTATGGCACATATCGGCATTCTCCTGGTGGCCAAATATGTTCCCGGGAAAGTGTGGGGTATGCTGGGTCGTGGCATGGCTTTGCAAAAAACGGCCTTGTCCCCCGGACAGATTGCCATGGCCACGTTTCTGGAACAAATGGCTTTTTTGGTTTCCGGTTGTCTGGCCATGGCGGTCGGTTGGTGTCTGACCCCTTGGGGATGGTTTTTGGGCATGTCCTTGTTGCTGGCATGGTTGGCGTGTCCCTGGGGTCTCCGTTTGTTGCGACATCTGATAACCTGGATGCCAGGACGCTGGAGGACGTTTTTGTCTGCGGGTGCTGAAGGGCACCATTCCTTATGCTCGCGATCTTTTCTAACTTTGTGCGTCATGTCGCTCGGTGAATGGATCGTTTACGCTTCTGTGCTTTTTTGTATTGTACTCAGTTTGGGTATTGAGCCAACTTTTTCCTTGGCCGGGGTGATTGGGGCTGCCGTTCCCGCGGGACAGCTTTCTGGAATGATCGTGATTTTTCTTCCGGGGGGAATCGGTGTGCGCGAAGGGGTTCTTGTCTATTATTTACAGCCGGTTTTGGGGATGGAGTTCGCTGTCACGGCGGCGATCGTGTTGCGTATTACCGATACCTTGCGCGATGTGGTCGTGGGGATTGGGTCGATGCGGGAGTTAGAATCGGAGGAAGGGTAACGGTTGGCTACAAGGCTTTCAGCTTGCGAAAGGCGAACCACACCATCCGCCAAAGCAGCCAGCCATGGCTGAAACGGGAAATTTGTGTTTCCCCATAGGTGCGGGCGCGATAGCGGACGGGAATTTCCGTCATTTTTAAGTTAAGTTTGGCGGCGCCAAAAATCAGATCAAAATCGCCGAATGGATCAAAATCACCGAAATAGTGCCGATTGTTGGCAATTTGTTGATAATGGCGCTGATAGAGGGCTTTGGTGCCGCAAAGGGTATCGGTCATTCGTTGGTTCAGGAGCCAGGTGAACAGGAGGGAAAAAGTGCGGTTGGCCCAATAGTTCAAAAAGCGCATCGCCCCTTTTTCCAAGGGATAGATCAAACGGGATCCATAGATGAATTCCCCCTTTCCCGAGACCAGGGCTTGGTAAAATTTGGGTAAATCTTCCGGCATGACGGTCAGATCGGCATCAAGAATCATGACAATGTCACCGCGAGCCTGGGCAAACCCCTCGCGGACGGCACTCCCCTTGCCGCTTCCCTGCTGTTGCATGACACGGATGCTGCGTGTGGGATGGGCTGCCGCGACACGTTGGCATTCTTCCAGGGTGCCGTCGGAACTCCCCCCCTCGACAAAAAGAATTTCCAGGTCGGGACAGAATAACGGGATGCGGCGTACGGCGGCGGCAATGTTGCCTTTTTCGTTGCGGCACGGGATCAATACCGTTGTTGAAGGCGGGGTGGACGTGTCCGGGATGGGGGTCATGGGCCGGGCGACGACATAATTGCGCAAACTCAACCGGCGTATGACCGGAAGGGTGGCCAGGGTGCGGTTGATCAGATCGGCCAAGCCAAACAGACGTCTTGGCAGGAGCAGACGCCACTCCTGGCGAATGGGTTCAAAGCCTGCCAAATGCAAAAAATTGATGATATCGCCACTGGAGAGCCAGTTCATCGCAATAACCGGCATGGCGAGTCCGATTCGTTTGCCAAGGGTCAGTATCGGCTCCCAAAACCAGGCATAGTGGGCAATGATGATGCGGGTGTCGCGATTGGCGAGCAGATGTAAATGCTGCAATGTGTTTTGGCAATCGTTCAGATAACCGATCGAGTCGGACAGGAGGATGGTATCAAACGGTCCCAGGGGTGCGATTTCGGCCAAGGCGTCTCTGGACTCCATGTTGCCGACGTGGAAATGCAAATTGGGAAATGATTTTTTGGCTTCATCAATCATCGCCGGGCTGAGATCCATCCCCACACCCTGAGATGGTTTCAAAGCGGCCAAGAGATCGCCGGTGCCACAACCGAGGTCGAGTACCTTTTGTCCCTCCGGTATTAAGAAACGCATGTAGCGGAGATCTTGCTGGTAAAAATAGCGGTTGGTGGCGATCCAGGAGCGACGCACGGGTGCCAGGGCATCAAAATAATGCGCCAATGGCTGTGTGTCGTTGTCGGCTATGGTATCGGTCGGGATGGTGGTGGGGGGCTGGTTCATGGGTAGCGTTTCCCTCGGGCCAAGGTGTGGGACTTCAAGACGGTGTTACGGCTTACCTTCCCGGTGTTGCTTGCGATCAGCCGCCTCCATATCGGAGACCATTTGATAAAAGGGTTGCAATTCTTTTTTTCGCAATAATTTGATAAAGGAGATTTTTTCCGGCATGGCGCTGGCTTTTTCCAGATAGTTGCGGGCATCGGCGTACAGACCGGCGCTGGCCAACCATTTGACTTGTTGCTGGTAGGTGTCGAGCCTTTCATAATAGGTTTGTGCCCGATCAAAATGTTCCATGGCCTGGTTCAGATTGCCTTGCAGGGCGTAGAGCCGACCGGTCAAGAGGTGCAGGCTGTTACGGGTGATGGGGCCTCCATAGGCGGGATTATCCATCATGCCCTGGAGTATGGCGAGCATGGTTTCGGGTTTGACGGCAGTGCAGCGACCGCTTTCAATTATTTTGGTTGTGAAATCCAGAATGCCGATAATGGTGGCCTTATTGCCACCGCGCCGGCGCGAAACCTCCTGCACGTAGGCATCATCGATCAGGATGGGTCGTTTGGGGTAATCGCAGTGAATCTTGAGTTGAATGAGCAGGGATGTGGCATCGTCGGTTTGTAGCTGGCCATAGTGTTGCAACAGTTGTTCTGCTTCATCAACCCTGTGAAACATATACAGACGGTTACCCCAGTTGAGTACGGCGCGGGCCGATTTGGGGTTTTCTTCCGACCAGATCAGGGCTTGGCGTATGGGATCACCCCAAAGCTGGCTTTCGTCGTGGCTCATGAAGGCCCATTGGCCCAGCAGCAGGGCACCCAGGCCGACGCTGAGCATGCGGGTCCTGCGTTGGTTGGTTTGGTAATACAGGGACTGGACGGCCCAGGCGGCGATGAAAGCGATCCCGAACAGCGGCAGATAATTACGGTGTTCAAAATAAAGCTCCAGCGGCAGAAACGTGGATTCCATGAGGTGCCCGGCAAAAAACCATAAAATACCAAAGGATATCCAGGAGAAGTGATTACGGAGCGCCAGGGCGGTGACGAGGAGGGCGGCCAGAAAAACCAGGCACCACAAGGTGGATGGTGGTTGGGTTAAACTGTGGGAGGTGCTGTAATCGTCGTGGAACAGGCCGAGTTCATGAAATTTCGGGGCCACGATGAGACGCAGATAATCGGTGACGACACGGGTTTGGGTCAACAGCCTTTCGGGGAGGGTAAAGGTGCGCGAGGCATAATGACCCATGACGGATTGCCAGTGGGTGAGGAGATAGGCCGCCATGAGTATCCAGGGGCCGTGGAGTCCGGCAAAACGCCATTTTTTCAATCTTTCCGGCCAGGGATGTTTGGCAAGGAGAGTTGTTTCAAGCGTCAGGATGTACAGGGGGAGCAGGGCACCATTTTCTTTGGCCAGGACGGCGAGGGAACCGCCGCCGATGATGCCGATGGCTGCGATGATGACTCCCAGATTTTGTTTGGACTGGGAAATCTGTGTATCGGTGATCAGGCGGCGGCCATGGAGATAGAGGCCTGTTCCGACCAGTATGAATGTTGCTGACAGCAGGGTCATGCGTTGTACCACATAAAAAACGGTGGACACTTGCATGGGATGCAGCAACCAGAGGGTGGGGGCCAGGAGGGCCAGGATTTTGGTGCGCTGGCTGGGCCAGGAGGCCAGGACACCTGTTTTCATGATCACAAGGTGGAGCAGGAGGCCGTTGATGAGATGGATTGCCAGGTTGAACAGTTTAAAGTCGAGGGGGAAGCCGGGCCAGGAGGCGTGTTGCAGGGAGAAGGTCAGGAGCGACAGGGGGCGACCGGCGGGGCCGCTCCGTCCCGAAAAGGCGAAATTGAACCAGGCATACCAACTGTTGGCTTGATTGATGGCGCCCAAATCCTGCAAATTGGCATCGTCATCCAAAAGAAAGACACCCAGCAGCCCGGGAGAAATGATGGCTGCCGCTGCCATCAGGATCAACAGGAACAGGAAAAACGGTCGTGGCAGGATGGGTGCGCGGGTTAACACAGGCAATATCCCGTTTGAGTAGACCAGTTTTAGATTTTCAGGACCGGATCAGCGGCACTCAGCAGGTACGTATTTGTCGGCGATGGCTGTGGAACACTGCCATTTGATCGTGCCACCGCTATCGGTTCCGACCAGGGCGATCGTCTGGTTATTGTTGATGGCACCTGATTTGATTTGGTTCAGGATGATGGTGATTCTGGTACCGCTGACACTCAGCGATTGTACGTAAGTGCTGGTATATGACGTGGCGGTTACCAGGCCCGCCACGGTATTGGAAGCAGGCCAGGAACTGTGAGCGGTATAGTATTCGGATACTTGCGAGGCGGCGGATCTCGCCTTGGTGATTGGATCCGCCAATTTGACGCGCACGATATAATCCTGGTAGGCGGGCAGGGCAACGGCTGCCAGGATACCGATAATGGCAATGACAATCATCAGTTCGATGAGGGTGAAGCCTTTACTGTTGGAATAGTTGTCCATGGCTGTTCTCAATGATGAGTTATCCTGAACCCTACCCCCCGTTGCCTTATGTTTGCCTCAGCGGGCCTGAGATGGTCAGGCCCGCTGTTGCCTGACAAGAGGCACCAACTCTAGCGACACTGAGCTGGGAGATATTTGTTGGCGATCCCTTTGGCGGTGCATACCCAGGTGATGGAACCTGAGGAGTCCGTGCCGGCGACGGCGATGGTTTGCCCAGCCGACAGGGCACCGATTGCTTTGAGTACAACCGTTATTTTGGTTCCGGTAGCGGTCAGCGAGGTGACATAAGAGCTGGTGTAGGAACCGGAGTTGGCCAAACCGCCCACGGTGTTGCTTGCTGGCCAAGCAGATTTGCTGATGTAATATTCTGAAACCTGAGATTTGGCCGCATCAAGTTTGCTTAAGGGGTCGGCCATTTTGGCTCTGACGGTGTAGTCCTGATAGGCCGGGATGGCAACTGCGGCCAGGATGCCGATGATTGCGATAACAATCATCAATTCGATCAGGGTGAACCCTTTTTGGTTGCGCGAAGTGTTCATTTTAAATCTCCCCAATTGGTCAGGATGATTGGGACAGCACAAAAACTCAGCGGCACTGAGCTGGGAGGTATTTGTTGGAGATCCCTTTGGCAGTACATTTCCAGGTGATGGAACCTGAGGAGTCCGTTCCGGCAACGGCGATGGTTTGCCCAGCCGACAGGGCACCGATTGCTTTGAGTACAACCGTTATTTTGGTTCCGGTAGCGGTCAGCGAGGTAACATAAGAGCTGGTGTAGGAACCGGAGTTGGCCAAACCGCCCACGGTGTTGCTTGCTGGCCAAGCAGATTTGCTGATGTAATATTCTGAAACCTGAGATTTGGCGGCATCGAGTTTGCTCAAGGGGTCGGCCATTTTGGCCCGGACGGTGTAGTCCTGGTAGGCTGGGATGGCGACGGCAGCGAGGATACCGATAATCGCGATAACGATCATCAACTCGATAAGGGTAAAACCTTTTTGGTCCTGATGGCGTTTCATTTTTCCTCTCCCATATGTAGGTAAATAATCGTTTAACGCGATAGTATTCCGGGCTGGCCTCGCCAGATTCCGGTGGTCTAAGGGTACTCTCAAGGGCGCGCTAGCATGTCCCATGAGAGGTTTTGCATAGTTCACGCCAGTTGCTTGGCACTGCAAATGTGTCAATAAACGGCGTCAGTATGAAGCTAAATGACAAATAAACTGGCATGTGTAAAATAAAGTTTACGCAACCTTCTCAACCAACCATTCCTCACACGTCGCATATGACTTCCTGTTTACGATACGTTGTCCGGCGTTTTCCAGCGACACCCTGACGTTCTCTAATGTATCGGCTCCAGAGAGGCGAATCGTGAGTAAAGATCCTATGGAGAGTGTTTCGAGTTTCAATTTGACCCGAACAAAGGTCATAGGACAGGTTTCACCGGTGATATCGATAACATCCGCCGGGGGTATCGGCGTATTCGGGCTATTATCCGGAACCTGCTGCGCCTTTAGACTGTCCCCTCCGGTAAGGTTGGTTTCCACCCCCGTTTTATGTGCCACATGGACCCCGGCATAATGACCTTGTTTACCATCAATTTGCAACAAAAAAAGTGATTCTTTGCGCTCAAAGCCAAGAAATCTTGATACAATTTCACATGCTGCCACAGCAGTGGTCAGACCGAAAGTCAGGATATCCCAAGGTGATTCAGGTGGCAGGGATGGGGCGATGTTTGGCGGAATCGGACAGGGTGAAGCCTTGTCGGGGTGCGGATTCACGGAGAATACCCAGCCATGGTCACCAGATGTCCAACAGGCGTGGTAATATTTGCCGCATTCCCGGCAACAGCGACTCAGGGTGTTGGCGATATCCCGGGTTCCTGTCATATCGATAACGATATCCCAATTCTTGACATGATATTCCAGATATTCCGGGCTGAGGGGGGATGACAAGGTGGTGCAATGGGCTGCGGAATGGATGGAGGTGAAGGGGGTGGACTGAAAAGCAATGGAATTGGGGGGGGGCGGTTGCTTTTCGTCAACAAGCAACTCCAAATGAACCATGCCGGTACGGATCAGGTTGTCGATCAGCCCCGGGGTGAGGGGGGAAAGGCCGACAATGCCAACTCTGGCCTCCATCAAGCGCTTTTGCCCATCCCCTCCCACCTGCGGCAGGAGAATATGCCGGGAATAGCGCTCGGTCCAATCGTCTCGGGTCATCAATCCTCCTGGAACTGGGGCAGGGTCAGGTAGCGATCGGCGGAATCGGGCAGGAGGACCAGCAAACGTTTACCCTTGAACGCGGTTTCCTCGCCCAGTTCCAAGGCTGCTGCCAAAGTGGCCCCGGATGAAATGCCACAGGCAATCCCTTCCAAACGGGCACACAGCCGTGCCGCCTGGATGGCGCGTTTGTCACCAATGCGCACGACCCGGTCGATGAGGGTACGGTCCAGTGTCGCCGGGATGAAACCGGCACCGATGCCCTGGATGCCGTGCGGGCCGGGCATGCCCCCTGACAGAACGGGGGAATTTTCCGGTTCGACGGCCACGGCCATGAAACCGGGAATTTTTTCCTTCAAGGTTTGGGCAATTCCGCTCAAGGATCCACCGGTTCCCACACCCGCTATCAGAACATCCAGTTGGCCTTCGGTATCTTCGAGAATTTCCATCGCCGTGGTACGGGCGTGTGTCTCGGGATTGACCGGATTTTCAAACTGGTTGGGCATGATGGCATGAGGATCGGTTTTCAGCAAACGCTGGGCTTCGTCAATGGAGCCTTTCATGCCTTCAAGGGTCGGGGTCAAGACCACCCGGGCACCCAGGAGTTCAAAAAGACGGCGGCGTTCCATGGACATGGATTCCGGCATGGTCAAGGTCAGGTCATAACCTCGTGCGGCGCAGACAAAAGCCAGGGCGATGCCGGTATTACCGGAAGTGGGTTCGACGATGCGGGTTCGGGAGGTCATTTTTCCAGCTTTTTCCAGGGCTTCGATCATGGAAAGGCCGATGCGATCTTTTAACGATCCCATGGGATTGAACGATTCCACCTTGGCCAAAAGTTCAATGTCCAATCCAGAACTCAAACGTTTGATGCGAACGATGGGGGTGCGGCCAATGGTTTCCGTAATGCTGTCGTAGATTTTTGCCATGCTCCATACACCTATCACTGGTTGTTTGTCATGTCGCTTTAGGTACAACCTGAGCAATCGCTCTGCCGGGCCAGGGCAATCTGGCGACGGACTCCCGTTTCCAGATTGACTGTCAACAAGGCATTGGTCAAGAGATTGGCCGCACCTGTTTGCAGCTTGATGCATTCGATAGCCATCAACCAGCCGATTTCCAGGACCAATGGTCCCAAAATTCCTGCCTCTTGGCACGTAGCGACTTGGACATCGGGTGGGGCGTCGAACACACAGCGCAGGCAGGAAGATTGAAACGGGAGAATGGTCATGAGCTGCCCTTTCAGGCCGGTTGCCGCGCCATGTACCAAAGGGCGACCGGATGCGAGTGCGGCATCGTTGGCCAAAAAACGGGTGGCGAAGTTGTCGGAGGCATCCACCATGCAGGCGTGCGTCAGGGCCAGAGGAAGGAGTTGTTCCATGGTTTCCACCCGTAAAGGGTGGGTTGCAATCGTGCCGTCGGGTGCCATGGCAGTGAGGCGTTGTGCCGCAATCTCCACTTTGCGTTGTCCGATGTCTTGTTCCAGATACAGGGGCTGTCGGTGCAGATTGGAGAGGGCCACACAATCGGCATCGATCAATGTCAATCGGCGAATGCCTGCGGCAACCAGGGCCATGGCGACAACCGAACCGAGGCCACCCATGCCCAGGATGACTACGTTAAAATCAGTTGTTGCGGTAGGGACAAGCGACTGGCCCATGGAGTTCGCAGTTCAGATGGAGTAGGAAATACGGCTGTAGACTTCACTGGGCACGCCGTTGCGAAAGGCTCGCGTGGTCAGTTCCTCGATAGTCACTTTGTCCATCATTTCCAAAATTTGCCCTTGAAATTCCGACCACAGGGGGCGGATGACCTGACGTCCGATGGGGCCGGTGGCCAAATCATCGGGCAATCCCGAATCGCCGGCTGGTCTGACATCCATGACCACGCGGGCGATGTCGCCGACGCTGATTCTGGAGCGTTCCCGGGCAAGCAAATACCCCCCTCTCGGTCCACGAATCCCCTTGAGAATGCCAGCTTTAACCAAGCGTTGCATCACTTGTTCCAGATAACGTTGCGGTACCCCTTGGCGGTTGGTGACCTCGCGAATCTGGACGGGTTCCCCCCCCGAGTTGTAGGCGATATCGACGACGGCTTCTATGGCATAAAGTAACTTTTTAGAAAATTTAAGCACTTTCTTTCCCTCTAATCTAATGGACTGGGTGAAATGGATGGGAAAGACTGGAGGTGATGCTTGCCACCAATCGTTTGCCAACCTCTTCCTTGGTCATGAGGGGCCATGTTTCCACCTCATGGGTGTGGTGCAACAGCGTTACCCGGTTGGTCGCCACGCCAAAACCGGAACCTTCTTCGGAAACGTCATTGATAACCAGCATATGGCAAGGTTTTCGGGACATTTTTTCCCGAGCGCGTTCCAGGGCCATGCCTGTTTCGGCCGCAAAACCGATCACAAGGGGTATATTGCGGTTTTTCAGGGTGGGTTGGCGTTGGCTGAGTTCCAAAAGGATGTCGGGATTGGCTTGCAATTCGATGTGCCCGGCGCTATCCAATGATTTTTTAATTTTTTCCGCTTCTCGCCGGGCGGGGCGGAAATCGGCAACGGCGGCGGTCAGAACAACGGCATCCAAGGTGTCGTTGGCGGTATCCCGATCCCATACCGCCATGACAGCGGCGTGCATTTCCCGGGCGCTGGTCACCGGAATGGTTTTGGCTCCGTATGGGGATGGAATGGCTACCGGACCGTGTACCAGGGTGACCCGTGCCCCGGCGCGTAACGCCGCCTGGGCAATGGCGAATCCCATGCGACCACTGGAATGGTTGGACAGGTAGCGTACCGGATCCAACTCTTCCCGGGTTGGTCCGGCGGTAAGGAGGAAATGCCTTCCGGTCAGGGGTTGTGGTTCCAGGCAGCGTCGGGCGACTTCCATGATGGTTTCCACAGTGGCCAAGCGTCCCACCCCCTCTTCTCCACAAGCCAGGGATCCCGCTTCGGGGCCGCAAAATTGGATTCCCCGCCCTGTGAGCACTGTGACGTTGCTTTGTGTGGCTGGATGGGACCACATGGCATGATTCATGGCGGGTGCTGCCAGAACGGGACCGGTTCGGGCCAGGAGCATGGCCGTGGCCAGATCGCCCGCGAGACCGTGCGCCATTTTGGCCAGCAGATCGGCGGTCGCCGGAGCGATGATGACCAGATGGGCTTCCCGTGCCAGGCGAATGTGATCCATCCCCCCTTCCAGGGTGGGATCGAACAGATCGCCGTGAAACGGGCGTCCCGAGATGGCTTGAAATGTTAACGGCGTGACAAAACGGGTGGCCGCTTCCGTGCCGACTACGCTGACCCCCGCACCCAACTCCTTGAGACGTCGAATTAAATCAAGGGTGCGGCAGGCGGCGATTCCCCCTCCGACAACCAGTACGATCTCTTTATTGCGCCAAAAGTCCAAGGTTAACCTCTATAATAAAGTGCTTTGTAAGAACATTATCCACCAATTAAAGTGTAAGTCAATTGTTTCTTGGACACATCTTTCTGGATAATTACCCATCCCCTTATTGAATCGGGCATGGAATTTGCTTGCCGATTCAAGGTTCTGGGACTGGGAATGGTGCGGGAATACCGGTACAACCCGTGGCAGGTCTTCCATTGACCACAGCGGTCCCATCGGTTGTGACCGGAAAAGGGTGGGTACCATGCGGATGCGTTGGGTGCGTTTCGGGCCAGGTGTGGCGGTTGTCGTAGGGCTGTCCGTGGGGATGTCGTCGGCATGGTGTGGCGCGCCGGTCGCGTTTTCCAAAGGTCAGCCGGTTGTCCACGAAGCACCGGTTATCATCAAAAAATCGTTTAAAAACGCATCGGGGACAGGTGTACAACAGCCTGCGCCGCCTGTGCCGCAATCGGCTCCACTGGCTCCCGTTATGGCTGGAACCCAGCGCTTTGGTTTGTTCGAGGCCATGGCGCTGGCCGTCAAGACAGGTTTCAAGGATCGGACCGACAGATTGGTGAGCGTGTTGCAGAGACCACACGAAGGGGAACAATCCATCAAGCAATTGCGTGCTTTGGCCAAGGAAGCCGGTTTGTTGGCGGAGGGTGGCAAAACCCGGGCCGGGGATGTTCAAAGCGAATACGATCCTGCATTGGTCTGGGAAGTGGCAACCCCTTTTTCTGGGAAAAATCCTGCAATCGTTGCCACA
>JADGCN010000095.1 GCA_015228975.1 Magnetococcales bacterium | reverse complement strand
AGCGACCTGGACTTCTGTTCGTACTTCAATGCCAACGGGTTCCAGCAAAACTTTCAATGTTTCTCCGACCAAGCAATGCCAACACGTTGTTCCATCTTTTCTATGCAACGCAATGAGTTCCTCAGTTACGGGCCGGTCGACTGATTTGTCAAATGATTAAGGCGTTGGTTCCGCCGGCTCAGATGCGAGAATCGAGGATGCCGAGTTGGCAAACAGAGTAACAGATTCTTCTCAGCCCGATTATCCAGGATTTTGCCCGTTCAAGTCCACTGAAATATGCCATTCAAGGTTTCAGGGCACGCACCCTCTTTTGTACAAAAGCACGCAATCGGGTACTCAGATCGCCGCTCTCCAAGGCTTTTTCGTAATTTTTCAGGGCATTGACGGGATCATTAAGCTTTTCCTGAGAGATAGCCAGTCCCATCTGCCAGATTCCTTTGACAGGTTGCAGGCTCAATAAGGCTTCATACAATTCCGCTGCTTTGCGATGTTCTTCCTGGCGCTGGTACAGGGCGGCCAAAAAGGCGGAAAAGTTGGGGTCACTGCTCGCCAAACTGCGGCTATCGCGCCCGGAAACCGCTGGTTTGAGTACGTTCAAGGCTTCACTGACCTTGCCAGTCTCCACGTATGCACGTGCCAAGCGTTGCCGGGCCAACAAATGCCCGGAATCCCGTGCCAGAATCCTGTTGTACAACTCAATGGCACCTTCACTCTTATTGTTTTTCTCCAGCTCCACGGCTTGGCTATACCATGTCGAAACATCGCCATCGGCCTTGGGATCAAGCGTCGGAGAAACAGACCCGGCAGTCGTTGGCCCCTTTGCTGTAGTCAGCGCATCCCCTTCATGCGAGATGGTTTTCCCCGCATTGTCGCTGACTACCACCTCGGGAACTTTTTTAGAGGTGGGCAGATCGCCAACCTTGTTCAGATCAACGGTTAAATCTTTGACGATCGGAGTCGCCACCGCTGGGGTTTCTGTTTGATTCGGTACACCATTGACCTGTCTGGACCTCCCATCGTCAACCGATACGGCCACCGGGCCGAAACCGAGTTTTTCCTTGGCATGTCCGGTACCGTTTCCGTCTGCCCCTTCCACGGCAGGTTTGGTATTTTTCTCCAGGGATTTGGTATCCAAATCCATTCCAGGCGCAACAGTCCCGGCGGATATGATGGCATTTCCCGGTACCGTTTTTTCGAGGTCATGGGAAGGGACAGAAGCGACTTGCCCCTGTGGCACCCTGTCATTACCTTTTGCAGACGCATCGGCAGTACCGTTCGAAGCCTTACCTGCACCCTTGCTGGTAACGGCTCCGTGTACGGCACTTGCGCTTAAAGAGGTTGCAGTTGGCGGGGCGAATGAATCACTCAAAGCCAGATAGCCATCACTCTTCTCTTTGGCGCGGAACGTATCCAAATAGCGTCGCGCTACAAGGATGTTGTCGAAGCGGCCAATGCGGACACTTTGCCATAACCGACTGGGATCTTTGATACCGTAAAGCTCCAATACGTAGGCATCATAGCCTTTGCGGCGCCAGTTTGCGGCCATTCTCAAGGCGCTGTCGCGATCCAGAAAAGCGCCCACCTGAATGCTGTAACGGAAGGGCATGTTGCTGCGTGCCACTTCCTGAACCCGACCGGTAATCTTTTGGCTATCGGAATCCTGCACGGTATAAACCCGCCCCTCGTCTTTTTCCTTGCCGAGAGTTTCCGTTTCTTTGGGCTCACCCTGGCCCGGCTTCACCACCCAGGCTGATGGTTTGGCTGGATCGGTCAACGGTTTGACAGCGACAGGGGAGGGCAATACCGAAACAGGTGTTGTTGACTCGGAAGCATGGGGATTATTCTGCTGTAAGGGGTAGAGCTTGAGATCGACCTCCATGCGCCGCCCCTTCTCAATGGTGATATCCACGACAAGGTCGTGATAGCCATATTTCTTGATTTCCAGGCGGTGGGTTCCCGGCTCCCAATCAAAACGCAACGGTGTCACGCCGACAAAGTGGCCGTCCATTAAAATTCCGGCGCCAATGGGGTCGGTGATCGCCTGGATATCCCCTGGTCCAAAAATGGATGGCGCAGGCGGGGGAATCTCGGCATTGGCAGATTGCAAGATCCATGTGTTCCAGGTGATGTTCCATGCTGCCAGCAGGATCAAGACAAGGATCATCTCCCCCCACAAAGAGCGGGACTGCATTGTCCGCATGCCCGTGGTCAGATGACGCCGACCGAACCCCGTATCCCGGGACGACCCCGCTGGAGAGGCCCGAAAGTCCCGTTCCAACTCCTTCAGTATCGTGAGAAGACGACTCATCTCAAACTCCATCGGCCAGCATCGGCAACGCAAACCATCACTCCAAATACGTCAATATTTTGCCATACTCGTTTTGCAATACCCGGTTTGACCCGGTAACCTTTATATCCAACTACTTTTAAAAATAAATAAATTTATCAAGATTCCACTTTCCGTTCCATTCAGGGGGATAACCTGATGTTAACCTGTTTTTGCTAACATATTGCAATGTATAGACCAACAAGGAACGCCTGCTCTTCTGATTTTGCGCAACCTGCCAAGCCCCGTGGCGAAATCATGATGAATCCATCGATGAATCGCTCATATTTTCATTAATATTCCGAGGATTAAAAAAAAATTTCCAATCATGTCGAATTGGTTTATAGTCCCTCATTTCGTCATGCAACCGGAGTCAGGGAGTCGCCCAATACATGTCAAATGTCGTCATCGTGGGAACCCAATGGGGAGATGAGGGAAAAGGTAAGATCGTTGATCTGCTCACGGAGTTCGCCGATGCGGTCGTGCGCTTCCAAGGGGGACATAATGCCGGTCATACCCTTGTTATCCAAGGGAAAAAATACGTTCTGCACCTGATCCCCTCCGGGATTGTCCGGGCCAACAAACTGTGCCTCATCGGCAATGGTGTTGTTGTCGATCCCGGTGCCCTGATCGAAGAAATTCAGCATCTGGCCGAACTGGGTGTCGCGGTCAACAGCAACCTGTTCAAGGTTTCTGCCCAGGCCAATTTGATCATGCCCTATCACCGGGAACTCGACGTTGCTCGGGAGAAACGGAAAGGCAAAGGCAAAATTGGTACTACCGGACGTGGTATCGGCCCCGCCTATGAAGATCGTGCCGCCCGTCGTGGCATCCGCATGAGCGATCTCCTCAACCGGCAAATCTTTGAGGCCAAGTTGCGTGACAATCTGGCTTATCATAATTTCATGTTGGAAAATTTTTATAACGCTGCCACGTTCTCTTTTGAGGCCATTCGGGACGAAACCATGCGCATGGCTGCTGTCCTGGCGCCCTACATCGAAGATGTTGGCCAACTGCTGCATCAGGCCACGCGCAATGGCCAATGCATCCTTTTTGAAGGGGCGCAAGGCACCATGTTGGATGTGGAACATGGAACCTATCCCTATGTCACATCCTCGAATACGGTTGCTGGCAACGCGGCCATCGGGTCAGGGGTCGGTCCCACGGTGCTGCATCATGTTCTGGGGATCACCAAAGCCTATACCACCCGTGTCGGCTCGGGTCCGATGCCCACCGAACTCAACGATTCCATAGGCGAACATTTAAGCCGGGTTGGGCACGAAGTCGGTGCCACAACCGGTCGTGCCCGCCGTTGCGGCTGGTTTGATGCCGTGGTTGTGCGACATGCTGCGCGTACCAACGGACTCACCAGTATGGCACTGACCAAAATGGATGTCCTGGATGATCTGGAAACATTGCGTGTTTGTGTCGCCTATGAGCGCAACGGAAGCCGTATCAAAGATATGCCCTCCGATCCTTCCGTATTGGAGATGTGCGAACCCATCTACGAAAACCTTCCGGGTTGGAAAACCTCTCTGTCCCATGTCAAGAGTTTGGAAGACCTGCCCCCCGAAGCCCTGGCCTATATTCGCAAACTGGAAGAATTGACTGGCGTCCGAATCTCTATCCTCTCAACCGGACCCGATCGCGAACAGACCATGGTTTTGGAAAACCCGTTTCACCCATTCGAGTTGGTGCGACCTTGCTAAACCGCAACCAACACGGGAAACGTAGTTTTCCAGTGTCATTCCCGCGAAAGCGGGAATCCAGAAAGTCAGGGGAGGTAGGAAAGTCCTCTGGATCCCCGCTTTCGCGAGGATGACAATAACTACACATCCTTAAGATAGCTGCGGTTTAACCGTTGAAAAAAGTATTCCCTATACCGGACAAAGCAGGTAACCTGATGTCAGTAACAGTTCGATAGCAGGAGAGATCGCTTTGACACAGGCTGTAACCTTTGATGATGTCTGGAAGATGTTTCAGGAGACCGACCGAAAATTCCAGGAAATGGTCCGGGAAGACCGTGAGCGAAGAGCGGAATTGGACCGTAGATTCCAGGAAACTGACCGGAAGTTCCAGGATACCGACCGGAAATTTCAGGAAACCGGACAGCAGATTAAGGAAGTATCCGCTCAAATGCGGGAGACCGACGCCCAAATGAAGGATACCGACCGCAAAGTCAAAGAAGTTTCCAAGCAAATCGGTCAATTGGGAGGTCGTTTGGGCGAATTTGTTGAGGGTTTGGTTGCCCCTGCATGCAAAACGCTCTTTGCTCAGCGAGGTATTCCAATTCACAAGGTGAGTCGGCGGATGGAGGCAGATTTGCCAAATGATCGGCATATGGAGATTGACCTGTTTGTTGTCAATACCGACGCAGTGTCGCTGGTTGAGGTGAAAAGTAAATTAACGATAGAAGACGTGCGCGAACACACGGTACGCATGTCCGAGTTCAAAGAATTTTTTCCAGAATATGCTAATAAGAAAGCGATTGGTGCGGTTGCAGGTATGGTGGTTGATGAACATGTTGTGCGTTTTGCTATCAAGCATGGCTTATTCGTCTTGGTGCAAGCAGGTGATTCGGTGCGTTTGGCCAATGAGGAGTCTTTCGTGCCTCGTACATGGTAAACTGAGGGCTGAACGCCATAGACCGATGTGTCCAGCGCGGTTGCAGGTGGGTAGCTGCCAGGTTTCCTGCGAAGGATTCAAGAACAGGGCTTGAATCTTCAAGTCATGTGGTCGAAGCGTTTTTTCCCGATGCGTGATCCCGATAGGCGGGGTTTTCCCACCAGTGCAGCTTATCCCTGAGGACGGAGAAATATTCGCGATCCAGGGCGTGGAGAACGCGCAATTTACGTCGTGATTGGCGCACGAGTACCTTGTCGGCATCGAAAAGGGCAAAGCCGGCTTGGCCATCCAGGGTGAGCAGGCGGTCGAGGCCGTCTTTGGCCAGGGTGACGGTGACCCAATTGTTTCCCGGGACGGCGATGGCGCGATTGGCCAGGGTGTGCGGACAGATCGGCACCAGAAGGATGGCATCGAGGGCGGGATGGATGATCGGTCCCCCGGCTGACAGGGCGTAGGCGGTGGATCCGGTGGGTGTGGACAAGATCAAACCATCGGATCGGGTCGAAAAAGCGAACATGTCATCGATGGCAATTTCGCATTCCATCATGCGGGCCAGGGCTTCTTTGTGGACTACGGCATCGTTGAGTACCCGGGTTTTCAATACTTCTTCTCCCGCACGCAGGACGGTAACGTCCAGAAGCGTGCGGTATTCTTCGCGAAATTGCCCCTCCAGCACCATGGAAAGTGTGGAGATCATTTTGTCCATGGCGACTTCGGTGAGAAATCCCAGGCGACCGACGTTGATGCCCATGAGCGGGGTATCCCGGTCGCCGACAGCCCGGGCGGCTGCGATAAACGTTCCATCGCCACCGATGACGACCACCAGATCGCAATCAACGGGAATTTTTGATTGCGGAACGCCATCGGCGACCTGACGGTCGATTCCCGCATCGCGTGCGGTTTCGTTGGAAACCGTTACTTTCAATCCGCGTTCGTGGAGCCATGAAGCCAGTTGCGCGCTCGCTTTCAAGGCCATGGCGTCGGAGCGTTTGGTGATGATACCGATGTTTTTCATAAGGGGTCGGGAGCTGGATAGGGATGGGACGAGATGAAAATTTGGCTGTACCTGACTTGCTGGCGGACCGAGTAAGGGCATACAATGCCCTTTTTTTTTGTAAAGGCCAATGAAATTTTGTTTTTATCGGTAAGGAAAGTATCCTGATGCCTTCATGCAATCCTATGATAAAGTTCAAATAATGGAACAGCAATCTCCCGAAACCGGCTCGATTGAGCTGACGGATGTTCAGAGTCGCACCGATACCCGTCGCATCGATATTGACAAAGTGGGTGTGAAAAACATTCGCTATCCCATTATCATTCGGGATCGCAGTCGCGGGACTCAGCATACAATCGCCTCGGTCAATATGTATGTCAGATTACCACACCGTTTCAAGGGGACGCATATGTCGCGTTTTCTTGAGGTGCTGAGTACGTATGACCAGGCGGTGTCCGTGGAAAATCTTCCTGGTTTGCTCCAAGGTATTCGGGATCATTTGGATGCCGAGGAGGCACATATTGATCTTGAATTCCCCTTTTTCATGCAAAAGCGTGCGCCAGTGACCGGGGCACAGGCGATGATGGATTATCATGTCCGATTTTCCGGGGTGCAGCGCGGCAAAGATTATCGTATGACCTTGGGTGTTGTGGTTCCGGTGACGACCTTATGCCCTTGTTCCAAGGAAATCTCGGATTATGGGGCGCACAATCAACGTTCGCATGTGACGGTGAATCTGTGTTTCCACAAGTTTGTCTGGGTTGAGGAGGTGATTGAACTGGTTGAAAGTCAGGCATCCTGTCCACTGTATGCCATTCTGAAGCGCCCCGACGAAAAATTTGTGACCGAGAAAGCCTATGAACACCCCATGTTTGTCGAAGACATGGTTCGGGCGGTGGCATCGGAATTGGAAAAGGATAGCCGTATCTCCTGGTTTACGGTGGAGTCGGAAAATTTTGAGTCGATACATAATCATTCGGCCTATGCCTTCCTGGAAGGTGGTCGCCGAGAGTGAGGAAAGTTGAGGGTTTATGCGTTTTGCCGCCACTTTGATACCCACCTTGAAGGAAAATCCCGTCGAGGCACGGGTGGAATCGCATCGACTGATGCTGCGGGCTGGTTTAATCCGGCAGTTGGGAGCGGGAATTTATACGTGGTTGCCCATGGGGCTTAAGGTGTTGCGCAAGGTGGAAACCATTGTCCGCGAAGAGATGGATGCTGCGGGCGCGCAGGAAATTCTTATGCCGGCGGTGCAACCGGCGGAACTCTGGCAGGAGTCGGGGCGCTGGCAGATGTATGGGCCTGAGCTGTTACGTTTCCAGGATCGTGGTGGGCGTGATTTTTGTTTCGGACCAACCCACGAAGAGGTGGTCACCGACTTGGTTCGGCGTGAGTTACGTTCCTACCGTCATCTCCCCGCCAATTTTTACCAGATTCAAACCAAGTTTCGTGATGAGATCCGTCCACGGTTCGGCATCATGCGTGGGCGGGAATTCTTGATGAAGGATGCCTATTCCTTTGACCTGGACGAGGTGGGTTTGGATAAAAGTTATATACTGATGGTGGAGACCTACAATCGTATTTTTCAGAGGTGTGGTTTGCATTATCGAGCGGTTGAGGCCGATACCGGGTCCATTGGCGGGGCGTCATCGCATGAATTTCACGTTCTGGCCAACAGCGGCGAAGATGTCATCGCTTCCTGCGATAGCTGTGGTTATGCCGCCAACCTGGAGAAGGCGGAAGGTTCGTCCCCATCGGCAATTCCAGGAGGCGAGGTGGGTTCCATGCGTGCGGTTGCCACTCCGGGGGTGAAAACCATGGAGGAGGTATCCGCCTTTTTAGGGTACCCCTTGGGGAGAATGATTAAATCATTGGTTGTAGAAGGTGAGGGTGGGGCCTTCCAACTTTTATTGCGTGGCGATCACGAACTCAATCTGATCAAGGCGGCGCATGCAGTGGGTTCGGCCTTTGTACAACTGGTTGAACCGGCACGGGTCCAGGAATTGACCGGCGTTGCGGTGGGATCCTTGGGTCCGGTGGGGGCGGTGTTGCCGGTGTTGGCGGATCATTGCCTCAAAGATTTGGTGGGGTTTGTCGCTGGTGCCAACGAGGATGGAAAACATTGGGTGGATGTGATGTGGGAACGGGATTGCCCCAAACCACAGATGGCCGATTTGCGTAATGTCGTGGCCGGTGATGGCTGTCCACGTTGCCAGGTTGGTTCCTTGCGACTGGACCGGGGCATTGAAGTGGGACACGTTTTTAAACTGGGGGATAAGTATTCCAAGGCGTTGCAGGTTGCTGTGCAGGATGCCGATGGTCGGGAACGAACCCCGGTCATGGGGTGTTATGGTATTGGGGTATCGCGCATCGTCGCGGCCGCAATTGAACAGAATCATGACGACCAGGGTATCGTTTGGCCTGTCGCTTTGGCACCTTTCCCGGTGGAGATTGTTTTGGTCAATCCCAAGGAGACCCAGGCCGTTGCGGTTGCCACCTCGCTGGAGGAGGGATTAAAAAAGTTCGGCATCGACGTTTTGTTGGATGATCGGGATGAACGGTTGGGGGTTAAGTTCAAGGATGCCGATTTATTGGGGATTCCCTGGCGGGCCGTTGTAGGCGGGCGTTCCTTAAAGGAGGGCTCTGTGGAGGTGCAACGACGGGGAAAACCGGATAAAGAATTGATCGCCCTGGATAAGGTGGTAGAGTTTTTGTCGGCTCGGGTACGGGATGGTAAGTAATAAATAAGGTGTTGTGGAACGTTGTGGATGCAGGGCAAGGGGCCGTTTGGTGTGTTTGCCGTCGTGAATTACGCATATCCGTGGTGGTGGGGTAGTGATCATGAGTGAAAATCAGGAGGGAGAGCGCGGGGAGAACGGGGAACGGATGGAGGCACCCTTTTTTCCTGAATCGACCCGGGATTTGCTGCGTCAATGGGTGCGGGGTTTGTTGCCGAATATTGCCGAGCCTCTGATCAGGGAAGAGATCAGCCGATTGCGTGAGGAAGAGTTGGGGCGAGTGGATCCGCAACTTCTTGCCGAAGAGGTTCGTACCTGGTTGGAACCGAGGATTGAAAGCATGGCGCGGCAGACCATTCGTGAGATGGTGGCGCAAGCGCTGCCCGGAATTGCCGAACCTTTGATCAAAGAAGAGATTCGCCGCATTTGCCAGCGTTGAATAACGATGCGGACGATGGCTGGCCCGGGTTAGGCATTAATAAAGTTTTTGTAACTCAGAGGTGTGGCTTGGTCGTTCTTGACGCACGCGATAAATTTTTTCATAATACGCGTTGTGGAGTGTCGCCGGTTGTACCAAGGGCCACCGTCCTGTTCTGGTGTCCCCCGTTACATAATTTTGTTGGTTATTGTCAATTTTATACGCGGAGGACGTCCCAATGGACGATTTGATGGCCGAGGTCAATCAGCGCACCAATTTGGCATTCAGCAATGAAATGGAAATGCTGACTTTTTATTTGTCAGACGGCCAGTTATATGGTTTGAATGTTTTCAAGATTATTGAAATCTTGGAAACTCCTAAAGAAATTACGGTCATGCCTGAGGCGGCAATTGGCATTGTCGGGACCATTGATTTTCGCGGCCATCCCATCAGTGTGATCGACCTTTCCTTGGCCCTGGGACTGGACCGGGTGGATATCAATAAAGGTGTTTCCTATATTTTAATTTGCGAGTACAGCACCTCCACCCAAGGTTTTCTTATTGCCCGGCCTGATCGTTTGATCAACAAGAGCTGGGCTGAGGTTGTTGCTCCCAAGGGGACCATTTTTGAAGGTAGCTATTTGACGGCCATTACCTATCACCAGGACGTTCCCATCCAAATTTTGGATGTGGAAATGATTTTGGTTGACATTATCGGCATTGATGATCATGTGTCTGACGCTTTGGTTTCTCAAAGTAAAAAGGTTGTGCAAAAGGAACATCATATTCTAGCGGCGGATGACTCTCGTGCTGCCCGCGCCATGTTGGCATCGGCGCTGGATCAGATGGGAATCCACCATACCATCGTCGAAAATGCGGAGAAAGCGTACGATCTCCTGGAACAATCGGTTAAAAATGGCAATTGTCCTTACAACCTGGTTATCTCTGATATTGAAATGCCGGTCATGGATGGTTTTACTTTCACCAGGAAGGTGAAGCAAAATCCAAAGCTTGCCCATATTTACCTGGTCTTGCACAGTTCGTTGAGCAATAAGTCCAATAGCGATAAAGCCAAGAAGATGGGGGCCAACGATTTTATTCCAAAGTTCCAACCGGACAAGATCATGTCGGTTATTCTGGAACAGTTGGCCAAGGCAGAGAATCATACTCAAGCGGTCAAATCCTGAGTCTTTAAGAATTGGCTGGTCAGACGTATTGCAATTTTGCAGCGGGTAACACAGCCAGAGACCAAGAACTTTTACTGTAGGGGGGGGGGTGTATTTAAGGTACTGTCTTAACAGAAGGGGTCCAAAGGGTGCTGATGTATCCGGAAGCATCAGGAAGAACATAGAATCAGGGGGGGTGAAACTTCCCCCCCCCCTGAGCGATATCTTACTTCTTCTCGGCTTTCTTGAGGCACTCTTCAATAAAACCGGCCAATTTGTCAGGGGCAACTTTCTCCTCAGCGGCCTTCTTGGCGCAGGCTTCGTGCGCGGGATCTTTCGGGGGGTCGCCAGCGAGTGCCAGGGTGGCAAAACCAGCAAACAGCATTCCGACGAGAACTGACATCATTTTCTTCATGGTTAAACTCCTAGTAAGGTTGATTGTAACTCGAACTTGCAACACCAAACACCCAAGGCAGAAAGCCAAACGCCTTTCGGTAAAGCAATAAACAATTACAAATTCAAATTTTTTTCGGGACTCTAGCCCGTGAAGTCATCAGGAACCGCTACTACCAACGCAATGCGTTAAGTCTCTCTATGCTTCCCATGCCCCCTGTTTGGACGTGAGTATCAAACAGGAACAAAACAGTTTCAATGGAAAAATTTTTTTTTGAATCTTTATAAAATCCTTGACATTCAATATCATTTGCATCAAGTCTGCCCAGGATGTTACTGAGCTTTATTTTGTCTGGATTTGTCGCAGGATGCATTCATTCTCAGGCCTTATTCCCTGCGTTTATAGCATTCCGACCAAGTTGCTTACTAAGTGGCGGATCCCGACCAAATAGTTTCACTGGGATGGTAACATTTTTTTGTCGGGTGTGTCCTTTTAACGGTAATATATTGAAAAATATTGGAAAAAAATTGTGTCCCAACATTTATATTCCCTGTCGAGAGAGTCAGTTGTGGTTATGCTGCGCCAATTGGGACTGGTGCCACGTAAAGGGATGGGGCAAAATTTTTTGGTGGATGAGAATATCGCCGACACAATTGTCCGTTCAAGCGGTATCCAATCGGGGGATCGGGTGGTGGAAATCGGTCCGGGATTGGGAAGTCTGACCCGACCTTTGTCGCAGCGCGTGGCGGCGTTGGTGGTGGTTGAAATGGATCGACGTCTGTTGCCCGTTTGGCAGGGTCAGTTGGGTGACGCTTATGACCTGACCGTGGAGTGGGCTGATGCCCTGCAGTATGATTTTTCCAGCTTGAGTCGGCGTTTGGGTGGCCCGATCAAGATCGTCGCCAATTTGCCTTACAATATCAGTTCGCCATTGCTTATTCATCTACTGGATCATCGTGATGCCATCGACTCCATGACCCTGATGTTTCAAAAAGAGGTTGCGGAGCGGATCACCTCTGCACCGGGGGGGCGTGAATACGGTTCCCTGGCGGTGCAGACGTCACAATGGATGGAGGTTGAGCGTCTGTTTGACGTGGGGCCGCAGGCGTTTTATCCCGCCCCCAAGGTGACTTCCACGGTCGTACACATGCGGCGGCGCCTCCATCCCTTGGCGCAGGTGCGGGATGAAGCCTTGTTTCGCCAAGTTGTTCGCACCGCTTTTAACCAGCGCCGCAAAACATTGGCCAATGCCTTGAAACGGCTCCATCCCGATCCAAAAACCTGGTTGACAGCGGCCGAAATCGATCCTTCCCGACGCGCTGAAACCCTTGAAGTCGCCGAATTTGCGCGCTTGACCGAACTCCTGTCTCTCGGTTAAGTGGCATCAATGCTTCGCTGCTGAGGTGCCTATTGAATCCAGCCCTGCTCGGATGTGGTATCCTGGGGGGTATTCCGGGGATGATTATCAAAGTCGAACAGGTCGTCGGCCTGTAAGGTGAGGGGCGATGTTCCGATTTCAAGGCGACCTTTGTGTACGTGCGTATCCCGGCCATTGCCGGTGGTCGTAACCAGAATACCCAGTGTAAAGGGGAGGGGTTTGTCAACGGGTGGGGTAATGGTCAATCCCGGGATGGTCCAGGATGTTGGTATGTTCTTATCGGTGCTAGCGACAATTTGCACGGCTTCCGGGCCGATGATCCAGGTGGCTCCGAGGCCGGGAGTTCCCCTGTTCAGTTCGGTTCCGGCGGGAACATCGGTCAAGACAATGCTGCCAAATAACGATTCCTGATTATCGGGGTCATGAAACTCCAAATGAATCGTTAAGGGAAGGGATGGGGTAACAAGTTTGCTGCTGCCCGGGGCATCCCATTGGGTGGAATCAAGGGTGAGTTGGCCCGTCTCGGTGTACAGGCCTTCGGGGCCATGCATGGTGATCAGGAACTCCAATTGATAGCTGGGGGCGGTACGATCATGTGGGGGTGGGGAGAAGGTGAGTTGGGGAATGGTCCAGGCTATGGGTATCCCGGCGTCGTTGATTGCGGTGACCGTCACATATTCTTCAGGAATGATCCAGCGGCGGGGAGGCCAACTCTTTCCCAGGTTCAGGGTGGCCCCTTCGGGAAGATGGGTGACCAAAATATCGCCAGACAGGCTGGCGCTGCCATCTTCATCCTGAAGTCCAAAGTGGATGTCCAGGGGGATGATGGGCGTGGGTTGCTGCACGAAATCTTGCTCGTGAGTTTGTTGCGTGCTGTTTTCCGTGGGGGGTGCCAGACCCGATTCCTTAGCCATGTCGGTATTGTCCAGTGCTGCATGGGTGTGTGCAGGCTCAAAAGCCATCCTGTTACCCATCTTGTGATGCCATTGTTTCCTTTTTGCTCAGGAAAAAATATTGGGGAACACGGCAAATTGTAACGGAAAGGGGCGTTTTGTATCTTGTAAACTGCAGCCATCTTGGAATGTGTAGTTATTGTCATCCTGTTTTGATTCAGTTGGAATCGGACATTTGCCTTTGTTTGATAAGCTACATACA
>JADGCN010000094.1 GCA_015228975.1 Magnetococcales bacterium | reverse complement strand
CCCCGCTGAAGCCTGCCCTCGAATGCTTTAATCGGGGGCGGGGATGACAATAACTGCACATTCCAAGATAGCTGCGGTTTAGCATACCGTGTTTCGTCAAAGATTTAACAAAGCGGTATCCATGCACTAAGCCGCTTTTTCTCCCGCCATGGCCCCTTTGCCTTGCGCACCCGCATTTTGCAATAACGAAAGCTCTGACGAGGAAAAAATTTTGTCGGTATCCAGAAGAATGACAAAATGATCGCCTTGTTTACCCATCCCCCGCATAAAATCAGTACGCATTCCCGTACCAATCTTGGGGGCGGGATCAATGTGGTCAGGATCCAGCTCCATAACTTCCTTGACCGAATCCGCCATGGCCCCGATCACCGTCGTCACATCTTCCTGCACCACATCGATGATGATGATACAGGTATTAACCGTCCTTTCACTCTTGGCCATGCCGAACTTTAAACGCAAATCCACGACTGGTACCACACTGCCACGCAGATTGATCACCCCACACATGAAATCGGGAGTCCTCGGAATCTTGGTCAACGAGGTCCATTCCAAGACTTCCTTGATTTTGGAAATCTCAATGGCATACACCTCTTTATCCAGGTGAAACGTCAAAAATTGCGTTGATACGGTAATCCCCGGTACGCTCATAGCCCTATCCTCCCCTGGTCAATCAATCAAAATGATTCAAACTCATCATCGGCATGTTTGTCTTGGCCCATCTTGAGATCCACCCCATCCGATTTGGGTGGAGGCAAGGCCACCGCCTTTTTCTTCCCGGTATGAAGAACCGGCTTTTTAATATGAGCAACCCGGGTTTTATGTTGGGACTTGGAAGGTGTGCCGTGCCCCCCGATCCGGGACTGATTCCCAAGGTTGAAGAAGGCAACGGATTGGCCCATCATGTCGGCCTGGGCATTCAACTCTTCCGCCGTGGCCGCCATTTCCTCTGAAGCACCTGCATTTTGCTGGATCACCTGATCCAATTGTTGAATCGCCTGGTTAATCTGCGATGCCCCTTGATTCTGTTCCTGGCTTGAGGCGGCAATTTCCTGGATCAGTTCCGCGGTTTTTTGAATGTCAGGGACCAATTTGTTGATAATCCCGCCTGCTTTCTCCGCCACGCTGACACTTGAAGCGGACAATTGACTGATCTCGCCCGCAGCCGACTGACTGCGTTCCGCCAGTTTTCTCACCTCGGCGGCGACCACCGCAAATCCTTTGCCATGCTCCCCCGCACGAGCTGCTTCGATAGCGGCGTTCAAGGCCAATAGATTCGTCTGCCGAGCAATTTCTTCAATGATTCCGATCTTGGAAGCGATCTCCTTCATGGCCTGTACCGCTTCACCGACAGCCGCACCCCCTTCCTCGGCATCCTTGGCCGCTTTTTGTGCAATGGTCTGGGTGGTTGAGGAATTATCGGTGTTCTGCGAAATATTGGACGACATCTCTTCCATGGCCGAAGAGGTTTCCTCAATGGAAGCGGCCTGTTGCGTGGCCCCCTGAGACAATCCCTGCGCCGCATCGGAAATTTGCGTACTCCCCGAGGAAACCTGCGCCGAAGCCGCGGCGACATCACCAATCACCTGCCTGAGCTTTTCCGTCATTTTGTTCATCGCCGCGCCCAGTGTTCCCACCTCATCGTGCCGATCAATGGTAACCGATTGCGTCAAATCGCCATTCGCCAAAGCTTCAGCCAACCGCACCCCCTCGTTTAACGGAACGGTAATGGAACGGGATATGCTATATCCCAGCAACAGTCCAAAGACCAGAGCAAATACGGTAAATCCCACGATCAGGTTGCGACTGCCTTGGTATAGCACCGTATTGTCGTCCGATACTTGCTTGGCGCGTGCTTCCTTGAAGTGTGATATTTCCTCGACCCGTTTATCAACCACATTGAGCTTTTCCCTAGCCTTGCCAAAACTCAACTCTGTAGCTTGTTTGAGAGCGTCCGCACCCTCGCCCTGAGCCACTTTGATCACTTCCTTATGGACCGACTGCCAGTCGGCAATCTCCGATTCCAGTTTGCCCACCAAATCCTTACCCTTTTCGGTATAAAATTTGGTCTTGGTTTCCGCCATATCTTTCTGGAGTTCTTGATAGAGTCCAGGTAGCTGACCTGAATATCTCTCTTTCATCTCCTTGGAGGCTGCAAGTAAAAAATTTTTTTCTGCACGAACAATTTTGTTAATATCAATATAGACCTCCTTGATGATTTTCACCCCTTGCAATTCATACTCATACATTTGCGTGTCAGCCGCATCCAACGCACCCATATTGACGATGCCAATTCCCCCAACACCTGCCATCAGGGCCAAAATAAATAAAAAAGCGGCAATCAGCTTGGTGCCAATTTTCATATCTTTAATCCACTGCATCGCCCTCTTCTCCCACGATTGTTTGTTGAACAAATATACAAGCCATTTATCACCACATCAAATCCATTTGGAGCAATCTTGATGAATTACCCGATTCAATGAACACACGTACATATCCGTTGAACTCCTACACGATCCAACGGCCTTAGGCAAATCGAATATTTTATGGTTTATATCAACCAAACCTATCCTCCTGCACTCTTCCCCAATTGTTTGCTTCCGTTTCAGTCGGTCCGGGAATGGATACCAATAAAAAAGCGGCCCCGAAGAGCCGCCTTGAACACCATCCGAAGCAACCGGCTTATTTGCCGGGAGCGGCCTCTGCAGGTGCTGGAGGAGCCGGAGGGGCACCCCAACCAGGGCCACCATAACCACCACCCGGATAACCACCACCCCAACCCGGACCACCATAACCACCACCCGGATAACCACCACCCCAACCCGGACCACCCCAACCACCACCCGGGTATCCGCCATAGGGACCATAGCCATAGCCGTTGTTCATACCGTTGTTCATACCGTTGTTCCAACCGTTGTTCCAACCATTATTACCCGAACCACCACCATCGCCACTCATATTGAAACCAAAACTTCCTGAACCCCGGCCATTCCCACTACCATTGCCATTGCCGTTGCCGTTGTTCATCCAATTGTTGCCCCAGTTGCCATTATTATAGCCGGGACCATTACCCCACCATGCCGATGCCTCCTTGGCCTGGATCATACCCATGCCACCCAACAAGGCGGCGACTGCCATCGCAGTCAGTGTTTTTTTCATACATTTTCTCCATCAGGTTGATTAAAAAAACAAAATTTCGGACAAAAAATCGAACTATCCAAACTACCACCCCCAGCCACCAGGACCTCCCCAGCCGCCAGGACCTCCCCAACCTCCAGGACCCCAACCTCCAGGACCCCAACCACCGGGTCCCCAACCACCGGGTCCCCATCCGTTATTGCCCCAGCCATTGTTACCCCAGCCGTTGTTCCACATGTTGTCCCAGCCATCGCGGGTCCAGCCATCCACATCGCCTTCAATTTTAAAATTGAGCCGCCCCGAACCACGACCGCTACCATTATTGTTCCAATTATTGTTATTACCCCAATTATTACCCCAGTTATTCCATCCCGAGCCATCGCCCCATCCCGGCCCCCACCAAGCTAGAGAATCCGCAGGGACCATTGGCAGAATACCACCAAGCAACACCAGCAAAGTTACCATATAATATTTTTTTCTCATAACCATACTCCTCGCCACAAGAAAAGGAAAACCACCACCCTGTAACCCACCAGGATATCCCAAGGGTTCTAAACCTACGGGTAACTGCCACCCCACACACGATCATCCCACCGATAAGGCAACCCGTAGTACCGATTTCCTAACGTCTCCCACGGTCGGTCCATACCATATCCGGGACCATACCCATTCTGGATATCGTAGCGGTTCCCGTTCCAGGCACCATCGGAACCCGGTAACAGGGGTGCCCCGTGTTCCCATGGCGCCACAGCTCCAGCCCCGTAATACCCTTTACTCATCTCCCAGTCCCAATCCGCATAGGAGGAAGAGGAGTTCCAAGGGTCATAATCCATCAGTGGATAACCCCAATACCCCCCCCATTGGTTCGCCCCCCAGGGGTCGTACATGGGAACCGGAGTCCGATAGCGCCGCACGTCACGTCCCCGACCCTCTCCCGTAGCATACCCACCTTCCCCCCACCTGGGATCGTATCTTTCACCATAAGCCCGGTCCCGATTCCAATCCGTTCCCCTGCCTCCGAAGCGGCCATCACCAGCATCCCGATCCCGATTTGCCGCTGATTGTCCCATCTCGTGGACAAACGAACCCATGAACCTGCCAAACCGCCCCCCCAAATCCTGAAGCTCCCCACCATCACCGGCACAGGCCACCCCACTCGCCATCAGTAGCGCCAATCCTGAAAAACCCGTGGACAGTGATCGCATCTTCCCACCCCCAACCACAGTGCGCGGCAAACCATTTTCCTGAATCACAACAAGTTATCCAAAACACGCCCATCGATTATGGCTGTGATCCCTGCCAAAGACCAGGGGATAAATTCTGATTATGTCATTATTCTAATATTATTAATTTCTAATATACAGGGTTCCAAGAGGCTTGGCAAGAAAAAATATCCCCCTCTATTTATTTTCCGTCCCACCCGCAACCGATGCGGGTTGCACCTTTTTAAACCCTTCCGGCACCTCAAAAAGGGCTCCTGCCTGGGGCTCAATGCGAATATTCTCCAAAGTGACCTCCAGCCCATCCACATAAAGCTCACGGACAGCAATCCTCAAAAGCCTGTCCACCCACATCCGCCCGTAAGGCTTGACCCCCCCCTGATCGGAACGCAAGGATATATCCCAAAGACGCGTCTCCCGACCTCCAACACTTTGAACCCCCATCTCACGACAAACGAACCGTCGATCCTTGCGACACGGACTTTCCGGTTCATCTGGGAGCGGAGGACGTGCAATGTCCAATCCTTCCGACTCCGTGTATTCCTTGGTTGTGGGGGACAGCATCCACATCCGTTTTTCCCGAGGACGGAAAATCATCCACACCGACTGCCCCATCCTTTCCCCTTCGGTTCGCACCCCATCGCGACCGACATACATCCGTCCCCTGCTCGTTCCATTGTTATCCTTGGCACCCTTACGTACCACATCAGCGGAAAACTCCTGAATCGGTTCAACATTCGAACTTTTTTTGTCCTCAGCACGCGCCCATGACGCGCAACATAAAAAGGCCAGGAGCAAAGCCCCCAGCCTGACCACATCCAACCGCAAACCAAACGGCACAACGTTGTAAAAGAAGGCCATCACAACCTGCCTTGGCATACATGAATTTCTAAAAGACCAGACCTGACCCGGCCACTCCTGACGTCACTCATCCGCAACCCAACTCCAAATAAATCCGGTTTCACACTCACCAATCAAAGGGATCTGGATAATAATAAGGAGGCCCCATTCTATTGCCCCACCACCAGGGATCCGCATAACTTTCCCCCAACCTGCGCCATCCCCAGCCGGAACTTCGAGACCAAGGTCTCACACCGGGACCATCAAAATTAAAATCGGGCCAACCAAAAGTGTAGGGCATCGAAGGCCTCTGATACATGCCCATAATACCCCGGCGACCACCATCACCGCGTTCCTCATCACCAGGTCCGGTTTGCCGCCGATCCGCATTCCCTTCAGCAAACTCCGCAGGCACTTCCCCCCACGGACGCCCCTTTTCAGCACCCACGGACTTGGATTCAGGCAAAGTTGGCTCGGCACCTACCCCATGATCGTGACGATACGTCCATATGCCGCCATCAGTCCCAGGACGCAGACGGTAATACTCGCTACCCCACGGCAGCTCACCCGCTTGACCTGTAGCGATGGACATCCCAACCAACAACGCAGTCACTGCCACTCGAAGATATGTCGACATGTCGTCCCAACCCACCGTCGACCCAATACCAATGCCTTCGTTGTTCAATCACATCCTTGAAAAAAAACCGACAGCCCCGGCAACTGACAAACATCATACCATGTCTAACGCCACGGGCCACGATAGCCGCCACCGTTTAGTGAAAAATCCTCCGGCCCCAGGTAAGGATCCGTGGGAAATCGGTTCCATCCATCACGCTCATATCCAGAATCGTACGGGCGCATCCAGGTGTTTGGCGAAGAATTCCATCCTGATCCCCGGCTATCGCGATTCACCGTATCATAGCGACTACCCCAGGAAAATGCCGCACCACCTGTACTGGTGCCTCCCTTGGAAGCATCATACCCCCCGCGCCCGGAATAATCACCAACCCCCCACCCTCGATCCAAGGCCGGACCTTCGCCATAGCGGTTGGCATAGGGGGGGGCATCGCGGTACCCATCGGATCCGGAATAATTACCCGGGTAACCCGCTCCGGGGTTCACCCGGTAGCTATTCTCCTGACCATAGCCCCCGGGGCCATCACCTCGATTCCCGGCATTCAAACCATTCTGGCCAACTGGAGGGAGCCCTGGCCCGACCGGATACGCAGGACGACGCCCCTTACGCAAATAGTAGGGGTCAATTTCACGCCTGGGGTCCAAAGTATCCGGATCCACATCCTGCCCAGGTGGAGCAACAGGGGCCATCGCCTCACGCCCACCATCGTACACCCCCATTTTCGGTGACACATAAGGCGCTTCAAACACCGGCGCCCCGACAGCTCGATCACCAAAATACCGGCCTCCATCCATACCCGAACGATCTCGCCCCCCCTCACCTTCATCGCGGAATCCGGGGGGCGGATCCCAATAACGACCATCCCGACCTTGCGATTCCAAGCCCCGTCCCGGGGGCGGCGTCTCCAAACCTCGCGTCGGCAAATCCTTGGCTTGTCCCGTGCCCGGCTTGCTGTCCTCGCCAAACACCAATCCTGGAATCAAACTTAAAACACCCAGCAACGAACATCCAATCTTTGCCAAACGCGGTCGAGGCATCATAAGTCCCCGTGACCACCATCACTAAAACTCTTTGGTTTCAAACGAATTCCCCTACGCCCGGCAGGTCCACCCTGACCCTTTTGACCACGAACCGGGGCGGAAGATCCACCACCAGTCACGTGTCCCACCTCCGGTTGCACCTCCTGGGCTTTGGGCAACTCCGCGTTCTCCTGAGTGCTGGACACAATCACGGGAGCCGTTGGCACCTCAGAACCCGGCACTTCCTGACGCGAAGAAACCTCACCTTCCCCAGATGCCACCAACGTTGCTTCACCCTGGTCAGTCTCAGTGAAACCCACAACCGGAGAAACGACAATCTGAGGATCCACAACCGGAACGGACGCCACTTCTTCCGAAGGGGGTGTCTTCCCTTTTTTCGCCGACCGGCCTTTATTGGTGGAAGCACCTCCCAGTCGCAAATCTTCGTCCGATACGGTTTTACTGGCCACCGTTTTACGCATCTCGTTCTTGACAGCCGTGTAGTCCGATTTATGTGCCCCGTGCAACTCCACCGGGGCAGCACCGGCATCCGGGTCACAAGCCACACCCCGCAACGGAATCTCAATACCCGATGCACCCATGGCCGCGAGTTCCGCGGGATCAGGATGCACAAAAGCTTTCTGCGCCGTCACACAACCCAGTGGAATGACCAACAACGTCAACAGCGTCGAGACCAGGGAGCCAAACAGCAATGAAATCGCCATCCCCTGAAAGATGAAATCGCCCAGGATGACACTCGACCCGGCCACCAAAGCCAGAGCCGTAATCAGAATGGGACGCGTCCTGGCCTTGCACGACAAAATAACCGCATCCCGTACCGACGCCCCCTTCAGAATCTCTTGCTGGGCAAAGTCGACCAGCAGGATGGAGTTGCGGACTATGATGCCCGCCAGGGCAATGAAACCGATCATCGACGTTGCCGTAAACTTGGCATTCAGCAACATATGGCCGGGTATGATGCCCAGCAACGTCAGCGGAATCGGTGCCATGATGATAGCCGGCAAAACAAAGTTGCCAAACTCCCAGACCACCAACATGTAGATCAGGATCAACGCCGCACCGAAAGCCATCCCCATGTCGCGGAAAGTCTCATAGGTCACCGTCCATTCACCGGTCCACTCAAAACCCGATTGGCTATAATTTTCCGGCGGTCCGAGATAATTACCCGACATGTACACCCCATCCGGCGTCTTGTAGGTTTTAAGCACCTTTTCCACTTCCGACATGGCGTAAATCGGCGCATCCAATCGTCCCGTCACCTCCCCGGTCACGAATTCCACCGGACGCAAATCTTTGTGGAAGATAACCGGATCCTGCATATCCTTAACAAACCGTCCCAATTCACCCAGCGGCACCGCCGTTCCTTCCGGAGTGGAGATGGGCAGATCGCTCAAACTGGAAATTTTGGACCTGATTTCCAACGGCACCTGGATAACGATATAGGTGGGTTCCAGGATGCTCCCCCCTTTGACATCACCGAGCTGCGCACCACCCATGGCCATGCCCAGGTTACGGTTGATGGCATCCACGGAGATACCCCGGCGTACCGCCTTCTCGGTATCCACCTCAAAGCGCCAGAATTCAAAAGGTTTTTGGATATAATTGTCCGCATCGACAATGTTTGGAGTATTTTCAAAAATTTGCGTCAAATGCTCTGCCACCTGCCGGCGAATCGCCGCAGTCGGACCCGTCACCTCCGCCACCACCGATTGCAAAACCGGTGGTCCAGGAGGCATCTCCACAACCTGGATGCGCGCCCCCACCCTCTTGGCATAGGGGGTCAAAATCTCGCGTGCCGCAACAGCCAAATCATGGCTGGTACGCTTGCGCAGCTTTTTATGCAGCAGCTGCACCTGAATATCCCCCTCCCACGAGTTGCGGCGCAAATAATAGTGCCGCACCATGCCATTAAAATTAAATGGCGATGCCGAGCCAACATACGTTTGCATGGCCGTGATTTCAGGCACCTGTTCCCGCAACATTTCCGTCATCCGATTAGCGACGTTGACCGTCCTGGGTAACGCCGTTCCCTCCGGCATATTCAGGACAACATCAAACTCCGGTTTATTGTCCAACGGCAGGATTTTCACCGTTACCGCCGTGGTATAAAACAGCAGCATCGAGGCAAAAAAACCCGCCACCAACAGACCCAGAAAGGCAAAACCTTTAAACCGGCTATCCAGCAAACCAGGGATAACCCAACGATAGAACCGTTCCAGGCGTTCCGTGGAACGATGCTCCTTTTCCGAATGCATATGCAGCGAACGCATGCTGGGTTTGATCAATTGCGCCAGCCATGGGGTAAAAATAAAAGCGGCGAACAGGGAAAACAGCATCGCCACCGAACCCAGAGCCGGAATCGGCAACATGTAAGGCCCCATCATGCCGCGGACAAATCCCATGGGCAGCAGGGCGGCAATCACGGTTAACGTTGCTAAAATGGTCGGGTTTCCCACCTCGCGCACAGCATCGATGGAAATCAGATGGCAACACCTGTCTTCCAAGAGCCAGCGCCGGTAGATGTTTTCCACCACCACGATGGCATCGTCCACCAGAATACCAATGGAAAAAATAAGGGCGAACAAGGAGACGCGGTCAATCGTGTAGCCCATGATCAAGGCCGCGAATACCGTCATCAAGATCACCACCGGGATCACCACCAATGTCACCACCGCTGGCTTGAATCCCAACGAATACCAAACCAACAAGGTCACCGCGATGGTGGCAATGAACAGTTTAAACAACAACTCGTTCACCTTTTCGTTCGCCGTTTCCCCATAATTGCGCGTGACCGATACATGGACATTCTTGGGGATCAAATGGCCCTTCAACTCCGCCACCTTGGCCAACACCCCATTGGCCACCGTGACACCATTGGACCCCTTTTTCTTGGCAATGGCCAATGTCACCGCCGGTACACCGTTGGCCGGAGGGGTATCACCCTGGTAAGCGGGACCCGTGGTATAGGTGACCACTTGGCGGGTTTCCTCAGGCCCGGCGAATACCCTGGCCACATCCCGGACATAAATCGGCGAATTAAAACGCGTCCCGACCATCAAACGCGAAACATCCTGGGCCGTCTTGAGAAAGGAACCCGTATAAACCGTATAGCCCTGATCACCATTCTCCAGATGACCAATGCCCTGCTCGCTATTGGCGGTCTTGATCGTCTGAGCGATCTGATCCAGACTGATCCCATAACCCGATAGCCGTTCCGGGAGTACCTCAACCCGGATCTGCTCGGCGCGACCACCAACCACAAACCCCTGGCTGGTATTCTCAACCTGTTTGATTTGTTGCAACACGTCCAAGGTCAAAGCCCTGAGGGCGCTGTCGTTGATATCCTCCGACCACAGTGTCAACGTAACAATGGGGACATCGTCCACCGCCTTGGGCTTCACCAGAGGACGTTGCACCCCCGGGGGCACCTTGTCCATATTGGACTCGATCCGGTCGTACAGCTTGACCAGCGACTGCTCCATGTCCTGGCCCACGTCATATTCCACCGTGATCATCGCCTGACCACGCATGGAGGAAGAATAAACATGCTTCACCCCGTGGATTTCGCTCATGATCCGTTCCAGGGGATCGGTAACCAGGGTCGCCACCTGTTCCGACGAAGCACCGGGATATTGCACAAAAATATCAACCATCGGCACCGAAATTTGCGGATCCTCCTGCCGAGGCGTCAAGAACAAACCCATGACCCCCATGGCCAGACACGCAAACAAAAACAACGGTGACAGGGGGGAATGGATAAAGGCTTTGGCCATCGTGCCGGCCACGCCAAGGTTGTGGTGAGGCCCTTCCATCTTTTCAGGCGGTGGGGGCAATTTGTTTCCGCTGGAATCGGAGGCTTTGATCATGGTCCTTGTTACATCCGGAAATTAAGGGTGTATAAACACGAGTCCACAAACACGCCCCACTGCCACATCCTCAACTTGAGAGAACGGCCCTGGAGCCAAACACGATCACTTCCCTGGGGATATTCCGACCATCGACCCGACTTGGCAAGGTCTTCAATCACACCCCCCCTACACGCAACTGGCATCACTCCCCCGATCAGATCGGAGGTTCAGCCAAACAAACCGCTAAAAAGCCTTGGACGGCTTTTCCACTTCCTTGCCATGGGTATCCCAACCACCAATCATGGCAGTCGGTGGCTCGGCATAAACCTTTTCCCCCACCTGCAAGCCGGACAAGACGCTGACCGATTCCTTCTCCACATGCCCCCCGAGGCGAACCATGCGCAACTCCGGTTCTTTCCCTTCATTCGCGATCAGGACAGCCGGTAAAGAGCCGCGCCAAATCACTGCTGTTTTGGGTATGATCGGCATGTTGCGCACCGGCGTGGTCACATCGGGTATCATCACCTCGGCATACATCCCTGGCCCCGCCAACGACCCCTTGGCCAGATCCAACTTGACCGTCACCGTATGCCGTTGCGGATCCGCCATGGGAAAGACCTGCGCCACCTGCGCCTCCGCTTCAATACCCCCTACATCCAACTTGGCGGGCACCGTCATCCCTTTTTTGATTCCGGTCATGAGGCGTGCCGGAACCTCCACCTTGATTTGGAGACGCCGTGTATCCGCAAAGCTGATCAATGGCATTCCCGGCTGCACGGTGTCACCCACTTCGACACGTTTGGCCACAATCACCCCGGCAAACGGAGCAATGGACTTGGTGTCCCGTAATTTGGCCTCAAGCTCCTGCAGGGCAGCCTGCGCCTGGGCAAGGGCATACCTGGCCTGATCAATCTGCGTCCCCTGGGCGTAAATCTGCGCCCTGCGCGTCAATTCGGGACTGTCCACCCCCAACATGTCGGACATGGGACGGGTCATCACCCGGTCGAACATACGCGGCATGTCCATCCCCAGATTGTCCGAAGCCATGCTCGATCCCGAATAAACCTGACGGGTATACTGCACCCGGGCATTGCGCCAGTTGGATGTCGCCGTTGCCAAGGCCGCCTCAGCCGATCGATGTTTGGCCAAGAGGTCGTCCTCATCCAAGGCAACCAGTATGACACCCTTCTTGAACCAATCCCCCTCAACGCCGGCTACATACTCAACCCGCCCGGGCATTTGCGCCGCAAAAGAGACTTCCCGGTACGGCACAACCGTTCCACCCAAGGTTGTCGTAGCGCCAATAGCCGCCTCCTCCACGGTGACGACCCGCAAACCAGAGGCTGCGGCCGCACCTGTTGCCACCGGAGCCGCACTGCCACCTGCAGCCCAAGAGACATCCCGGTGGCTGACCCACACCGCAAGCGCTACCGACAACGCCATCAACGCGACAAATTGCCTCATGGAACCAACCACCTTGAAAGCCCAGGGCCCCACCATCAAGCGCACCTCACCTGAAAAAAACGGGTTGCGGTACGACAAAATACAGACTTCAGACGCGTCCCATCACCGAGAAGGATTTGATGAATGGTCCAGCCATACGGGGATCTTTGATCATGGCGCCGTAGTCACCCACGTTAAATTTCAGTTTGCGCGATGTATAGGCCATACCAAGCCCCATCATGCCGATTCCCTTGGAAATCCACTTTTCCCAATTGGCTTTACTGGCGCGCAAATCCCAATTGACCGGTTCCCCACCGTAAGCACCGCTCTTAACGACCCTGCCCTTTTGCACCACGATCACTCCAATCGGTTTATCGTCACCTTCAAAACCGTAAGCGATGCTCGAATTGAAGTCGATCTCGGCCAAAGCGTCAGCCAACTCCTTTTCCTTATTCCACTCTTCCTTAAACTTGTTCATCCATTCCTCGGAAAATAACTCAGCCATTTCAGCTCCTTTATTATGTTAAGAAAGGTTAGCGCGTCTCCCTCGGGGGAACCCCCATTGCCCAGGATCGCAATAGCACATCCCCCCGTGCAGAGTCCCATTTGTTCTTTGGTTTTGTTAATTTTTTCGCCAAGAGACCACTCTCCCGAAAAGCGCTTCACCATACCGCATCACAACCCATTTGACAATCCCGATCTTCCCACCCCGGAAAAATTTGGTGGTGCCTTACGTGAAGCTGGCCGGCAACTCCCCCCGTTCCAACCGGTCCCAAGCATCCAGCACCAGCCGGAAGGTGCGATATTCGCCGAACGCTTTCATCTCCTTATCCTTGAGGACACGGAAGGTCTCGCTGGGGTAATCCGGCCCCATGACATCCGCCGGATCGAGGATGTAGCGCAGTTCGTCACGGTTCACCTGCTCCTGAATCTCCACCCACACGAACGGCTCATCTTCGTAAAGCGCGTTGAGATCCTTGCGTACCAGCAGCAACAACATCCGCGCCTGTTCATGCCCGCTCATAAAGCATTCTCCCTTCCTTCATGGCATGATACACAACATGGTCGAATACCCCT
>JADGCN010000093.1 GCA_015228975.1 Magnetococcales bacterium | reverse complement strand
TTATCATTAATTCTTGTAAAATCAACACGTTCAAAAACAGAACAAATTTACCCTGGACTTGGCTTGGCCTGCGTTGACATGGTTTTCCAGAGTTGTTATCCTGACGGGTCGGCGCGAAGTGGAGGGGTGTAGCGGGCTGTTCGGAGCCGGGTGGCGGGGTGGTTCTCTCAAGGCGTATCCAGGGTGCAGACGGTCGGACATGCTGACACAAAGACATCGAAACATCTTGCAACGCATCGTAGATGCCTACATCCATCGTGGGGAGGCCATCGGCTCAAAAAAGTTGAGTCAGATGGATGGCCTGGATTTTTCACCAGCCACGATTCGCGCCGAAATGGCCTTACTGGAGAACATGGGCTACCTGGAACGGGATCATGTGTCCTCGGGTCGACGACCCACTCCTATGGGATTGCGGTTTTTCGTCGATGCCCTGCTGGACCGGACACCATTGTCGGATCGGGATAAAAAACAGATCATCGCGGCGTGTACCCACGGCGACAACATGGAGCAAACCCTGACGGAGGTCAGTCGGGTTCTGGCGGCCATGACCCCGAATGCCTGCATCGTCCGTCTCCCAAGAATGCTCGATGTCGTGATTCATCGGGTGCAGTTGATTGAACTTTCCCGGGAAGGCGAGGCCGGAGTACGGATCCTGGCATTGGTGGTTTCGGAGTCGGGGCATCTGAAAAGTCGGGTCATCCACCTCCAGACGCAACTCAGGCAAAAGGATTTGGACGAATTTGCCGACTATCTCAGTCGGGAAATGCGGGGCAAAACCTTGGCCGAGGTTAAAAAACGCTTGCAGCGGGAGTTGGAACAGGGTGAACAAATGTTTCATGACCTGTGTCGCAACTTGCTGGAGAGTTCGGTATTGCAAGCCTCTCAGGATCCATTGATTGTCAACGGTCGCATGAATCTGTTCGGCTTTGCCGGGCAGGGCGGCATTTCACCCAAGGAGTTGGCCCGTCTGCGCGACTTGTTCTACGTATTGGAAGAAAACAGAAAGTTGATCCATCTTTTGGAGGCGTGTGACAAACTGGATGGTGTCAGTTTGTTCATCGGATCGGAAAATGGCATCGTACCGGATCATTCCTGTTCGGTGGTTGCGGCACCGTTTTTCGGCCCACGTGATCTCACGCCGGGGGCCGTAGGGGTGTTGGGTTCCGTCCGATTGGACTACGCGCATGTGATTCCCCTGGTTGATTTCACCGCACGGGTTTTGGGGGCTTTATTGACGGAACGTTCCCTGCCCGAGTACTCTTGACAAGGATTTTACAGGTGCCCGGGACACTCACCCCGTGGCAGCGATTCATCACAATCATCAACTTAGTCTTGGAGAGATGTTCGAGAGCTATGACTGAACAGGATATTTCCAACGAACAGATGACCGGGCAGGGTGCCGATGCGCAACAGCCCGGGTCCACGGGTGCGGATGCACACACTGTCGCTGATGGAGCCGATGACGTGGTTTCGGCGGAAGGGAGTGGGGACGGATCCGCTACGGCATCGGGGGATCAGGAATGGGCCGCGATGCGGCAAAAGCTTGAGGAAACCGAGGCGGCTTTGGCCAAGAGTCGGGATGAAACCTTGCGCGCCATGGCTGAGATGCAAAACATTCGCAAACGAGGTGCCCGTGAAATGCAACAGGCGCGGGATTTTGCCGTGGAGGGATTTGCCCGCGATTTGTTGAACGTGTCCGACAACATGGAACGGGCGCTTGGTGCCATGCCGCAATCCCAGGATACGGCGATCAAAGCCCTGGTGGATGGGGTGGGCATGGTGCAGGCGGAGTTGCGGCGTATCTTCGGTAACCATGGCATCAGCCGTATCGAGTGCATCGGTCAGCCGTTTGATCCCAATCTGCACCAGGCGGTGCAGGAAGTGGAGGCTCCGGAGGCGACGCCGGGGTCGGTGGTTGCCGAACTGCAACCCGGATATTTGTTGCGGGGTCGTTTGTTGCGCGCCGCGATGGTTACCGTTGCCAAGGTCTGAAGCGCGAAACATGCGGAAAGGATGGGATTGAAAAAAAACGGTAGCCTTGCCTTGGGAGGGGGGGTATAAAAAGCGGGCGCATGGTCTTGACAATCGCACCCGGGATACCCATATCAATGGCTGGGAAGAAGGATTTCACCTGCAACTATCACGGCGGACCGGTTATTGGAACTTGGTTTGCCCAAGGGAAAGGAAGCTTACGATGGGCAAGGTTATTGGCATCGATTTGGGTACGACGAATTCCTGCGTGGCCATCATGGAAGGTGGTGACCCGAAGGTTATCGAAAACAGCGAAGGTGTCAGAACGACACCCTCAATGGTAGCCCTTTCCTCTTCGGGTGAACGTTTGGTGGGGCAGGCGGCCAAACGTCAGGCGGTTACCAATCCTAAAAATACCTTGTTTGCCATCAAGCGTTTGATCGGTCGCCGCTTCGATGATCCGTTGACGCAGAAGGACAAGGGGTTTGTCCCCTATGACATTGTCAAAGCGGACAACGGCGATGCCTGGGTGCAGTTTGGCGGCAAGAAAGTCAGCCCGTCCGAAGTATCGGCGATGATTTTGCAGAAGATGAAGCAGACGGCGGAAGATTATCTGGGGGAAACCGTTACCGAGGCGGTGATTACCGTCCCGGCCTATTTCAACGATGCCCAACGTCAGGCCACCAAGGATGCGGGACGCATCGCCGGCCTGGATGTTTTGCGGATCATCAACGAACCCACGGCGGCCGCCCTGGCTTATGGTCTGGATAAAAAGGGTGGGCAGACGATTGTGGTGTACGACCTGGGTGGTGGTACGTTTGACGTCTCCATCCTGGAAATCGGCGATGGTGTGTTTGAGGTCAAGTCGACCAATGGCGATACCTTTTTGGGTGGTGAAGATTTTGACAAAACCATCATCGACTGGTTGGCCGACGAGTTCAAACGCGAACACGGCATTGACCTGCGCAAGGATACCATGGCGCTGCAACGCCTGAAGGAAGCTGCGGAAAAAGCCAAGATTGAGCTGTCCAACAGCACGCAGACCGATGTCAACCTGCCATTTATCACTGCCGATGCCTCGGGACCGAAACATTTGAATATCACCTTGTCCCGGGCCAAGTTGGAATCGTTGGTGGATCATCTGATTCAAAGCACGCTGGAGCCGTGTCGTGTCGCTTTGAAGGATGCCAAAATCAGTGCCCGGGATATCCATGAGGTGATTCTGGTCGGTGGCATGACCCGCATGCCCAAGGTGCAACAAGTGGTCACCGAATTTTTCGGCAAGGATCCGCATCGGGGGGTCAATCCCGATGAGGTGGTGGCTATTGGTGCCGGGATCCAGGGTGGTGTCCTGAAGGGTGATGTTAAAGACGTGTTGCTGTTGGACGTCACGCCGCTTTCCCTGGGCATTGAAACCCTTGGCGGGGTGTTTACCAAGCTGATCGACAAGAATACCACGGTGCCAACCAAAAAATCGCAAGTGTTCTCAACGGCCCAGGATAACCAGCCGGCGGTGACGATTCGGGTGGCCCAGGGTGAACGGGAATTGTTCAACCATAACAAACTTCTGGGTCAGTTCGATCTGGAGGGTATCGCCCCGGCGCCACGCGGCATGCCGCAGATTGAGGTCACGTTTGATATCGATGCCAATGGTTTGGTGCATGTGAGCGCCAAAGACAAGGGAACCGGCAAGGAACAATCGATTAAAATTCAGGCTTCCGGTGGTCTGACCGATGCGGAAATTGCCAAAATGGTCCAGGACGCCGAGGCGCACGCCGAGGAAGATTCCAAAAAGCGTCGCTTGATCGATGTGAAAAACCAAGCCGACTCCATGCTGTACAGTACCGAGAAAAGTTTGAAGGAACATGGCGGCAAGGTTGATGCCACGGTGAAGGGACAGATTGAAAAAGCCTTGGCCGATCTGAAAGGTGTCCTGGGTAGCGAGGATGCCGATGCTATCGAAGCCAAGACTCAGGCTCTCATGGAGGCTTCCATGAAACTGGGTGAAGCGGTATACAAGGATTCTCAAGCAGCGGGTGCCGGTGCTGCCGGTGCCGGTCCACAAGCGGGCGGCGCAGGCGCTGCGGCGGGTCATGGAACCGATAACGTGGTCGATGCCGAGTATGAAGAAGTCAAAGACCCCAAGAAAGACTGATCGTTAGATGCCGAAAGATTATTATGAAACCTTAGGGGTCAATCGCAGTGCGGACGGCGATGAGATCAAAAAAGCTTATCGCAAGCTCGCCATGCAACTGCATCCGGATCGCAATCCTGGAAACAAGGATGCCGAGACCCAGTTCAAGGAAGTCAACGCCGCCTACGAAGTCTTGAAGGATCCGAAAAAACGTTCCATCTACGACCAGTTTGGCCATGCCGGTTTGAGCCAGAGCGGTGGTGGTGGCGGTTTTTCCAGGGATCCTTCGGGTTTTGGCGGTGGTTTTGGCGATATTTTCGAGGAATTCTTTGGCGATATCTTCGGAGGTGGGCGCGGCGGTCGTGGGGAACGGGCGGGCGGGCCGCAACGGGGTGAAGATTTTCGCTACGATATGACGGTCACCCTGGAAACCGTCATGAATGGCGTTGAGGAAAAAATTCGCATCCCCACGATCTTGGAGTGTGAAGCCTGCAAAGGTTCCGGTTCCAAGCCGGGTTCCGGGCCGGAAACCTGTCCCACCTGTCAGGGGATGGGTCAGGTACGCACGCAACAAGGATTTTTCTCCATCGCCAGGACGTGCGCGGCGTGTGGTGGTCGGGGCAAAATCATCCGCAACCCCTGTGGCGTTTGTCGCGGTCAGGGTCGCAAACGCGGCGAAAAAACATTGACGGTCAAAATTCCCCCCGGAGTCGATACCGGAACGCGCATGCGTTTGTCGGGAGAAGGGGGTGCCGGTATGTCAGGTGGCCCGGCTGGTGATTTGTACATCATGATTGATGTCGCCCGCCATAACATGTTTGAGCGTTTTGGTGCCGATTTGTTGTGTCATGTGCCCATCACCTTCACCCAGGCGGCCCTGGGAGGGAAATTGGAAATCCCCAGTTTAAGTGGCAAGGCGCGTCTGACGGTCCCCCCCGGTACCCAGACCGGGAGTCGTTTGTCATTGCGTGGAAAAGGGTTGCCACATCTCAATCGACCGGGTGTTTACGGCGATCTCGTCGTCGAGGTGCGTGTGGAAACACCTGTCAAACTGAACAAACGTCAGCGCGAGCTTTTTGAAGAATTGGCCAGTTGCAGCGATGCGGAATCCCATCCGGAGTCCAAATCATTCTTCGACAAGGTCAAAGAATTTTTGGACAAAGTTGCCAGTTAGGATCAGATCATGAACGAATGCGATATTGCCGTTCTGGGTGCTGCGGGTCGCATGGGCCGCATGTTGGTTACAGCCGTCAGCCAGGTGACCGGATTGCGCTTGGTGGGGGCAACGGAACAGGAAGGTTCCCCTTATTTGGGACGCGATGCCGGGGAGGTCGCAGGTATCGGACCCGTTGGTGTGGCCATTGGCTCGCAAATACAGGATGGTTTCGCCTCCGGGCGTGTCGCTATCGATTTCACCCTGCCACAAGCTACCCGGGATCACCTGAAACGGGCGGTTGAACATCATACCAGCCTTGTTGTCGGAACCACCGGCCTCACGGAAGGGGATGTCCAACAACTGACCCGGGCGGCCCAAGACATTCCCATCGTCTTCGCCCCCAACTTCAGCATTGGTGTCAACCTGATGCTCAAGGTAGCGGCCCAGGTGGCCTCGACCCTGGGTGAAACCTATGACATTGAAATCATTGAGGCGCACCACCGGCACAAAGTGGATGCCCCATCGGGTACGGCGCTGGGCCTTGGGCGGGCAGTAGCCGGGGCCATGGGAAAGCAACTCCAGGACGTTGCTGTCTACGCCAGAGAAGGACATACCGGGGCTCGGGTTCCCGGAAGCATCGGCTTTGCCACTGTTCGCGGAGGTGACATCGTCGGCGATCATACGGTGTTGTTCGCCGGTGAAGGGGAACGCTTTGAGGTCACTCACAAGGCATCCTCCCGCATGACCTTCGCCCGGGGCGCGGTTCAGGCTGCTTTGTGGCTCAACGGCAAACCCCCGGGCTTGTACACCATGAGGGATGTGCTGGGTTTTTAATGTTTGCTGGAACGGGTGCGTTGTTGTTTCCCCCTGCTCGTATCAGCGCTAGAGCGTAAAGGATCATAGTCATGGAATCTGTCGAAATTGCCAAGTTGCGCCCCGATCAGACCGTTACTTTGGAATTCGGTAACAAAGAGGTGATTCTGACCAAATTGGAAGAACCGCGAAAATTCAAGATGGAAGATTGGTTTGAGGATGAAGCGGAAATCTACATCCTTGAGGATGTCATTGAAGAAGACGAACCCTTGCATTACAGCCTGGAACCTTGCGACGATCCTGTTAAACTGTTAAATAAAAACAAAGATTTGTTCGGGGTCAAGAGTGGGGTGCGTGACTTTTTGGGCCGGGTGGTCGGTGGCATAGAAATGGAGGAAGAAGAGGAGGAAGAGGAAAAGGAGGAATAGCATCGCAGCTTTGGTGCCATGTGACGCTTTGTATAAAAACGCTTGCTGGCCCTTCACCGACCTCTGGTCTGGTCGGTAAAGCCAGCTACCAATTCCTATGGTTAGAAGAAACCCTTTCAAGGGATTTTGTTATCGAAATTCCGTTGAGCCGACATAATCCTCAAGCAAATTGGTAACCGATTGATTCGCGTTTGTTTCTTTGCCGGAAGACGACGTTGGTTTGGCACCCGGGAAGATCATCTGCTGCCAGCGTCTTTCGTTTTCCTGTAAATGGCGCACCAGTTGGTCAATTTCCTCATGTTCCGAGCCATCCTGGAGCGGATCCAGACCCAGGGTGGCGTACAGATGACCCAAAGCGCTTTGATAACGGGCATAGGCTTCGTATTGCTGGATGCGGCCCAAAAGGTAGGCCGCCGCCGCATGGACGTAACTGAGCTGGCTTTCCAATCCCAACGCGCTCCGGTCGGCGGCATGGTTTTGCATGCGTTGCCGGATGCTGCTTTCGATGATGGTGCGGTGCAGCATTTTTTCGGAATTCCGGTATTCCAGGTAGGCGATGCGGGTTTGACTCAGCACGGCCATATGGGCGACGAGACGGCGTGTCCGTACCACGTTTTCCCGTTCCTTCGACAGATCAATCTGCGTTTGACCCGTCAAGGTCCGTAAAAGATTCCAACTGAGCCGGGCACCCACCTGGGCCCAATGTTGATTCACCAGATAGCTGTTGCTGTCGTAATTTTTTGACAGATTGAACTCAAGGCCCGGGAACAGACGTGCGATGGCTTTTCGGGTTTCATCCGCTTCGATGCGTCCCTGATAGCGTTCGATCAACAATTCGGGTCTGGAGGAGAGGGCTATTTGCTCCAAGGTTTCGGGTGTTACGCTCGCACCCAACGAAGTCATCATGGTGTTGCTGTCATCACGCAGTTGGTAAGGGGAGCCAGGGGGCAGATGGATCAACAAGGCCAACTCTTCCCTGGCCTGGGAGAGTTCTGCCAGGGATTTTTCGATTTGCCGCATGGTTTCCATCATCCCCAACTGGAACTGCAACGAATAGGTCGGGGAACGCAATCCTTCCTGTTCCGCGGTACGGGCCTCTTCCAGCGCTTGCTCGGATTCCTTGCGAATGGCGTTCATGTTGTTATCCAGGGATTGGGCGGCGGTAGCCTTCCAGAAAGCGAAACGGACATCCCGGATCAGGTTGTGGGCCGCTTTGCGTCGATATTCATGTTGCACCAAGGCCTTGTTGCCATCCTGTCGTGTCTGGAAATAACTCACGCCAAAGTCGAGCCAGTTCCAGCTCAGGGTCAGGTCTCCGTTTTTGCTGATCGCATCACTGGAAACGGAAGCTTCTTTGGAGACCGAACCGCTGAGTACCGATTTGCTGATGGATGCATCTTCGGGGGAACGCGAAGAATAACCGGCTGAGGTGACCAGACGGGGCAGCATTTCCAGTTCGGTGACTTCCCCTTGTTTTCTGGAGAGGGCTTCCTCCATGTTTTTCTGGCGCAGATCCAGATTATATTTGAGGGCGCGGGCCATGGCTTCGTGCAAGGATAGCGGTTTGTCAGGCAGTTTTTGCTCGGCAAACAGCGTAATCTGGTCTTCTTTCACGAGCTGTTCTTGTTCTTTCGTGGTGATAGCGGGTATCGTGAGTGTGCAACTCACGAGCAACGGGTTGGCTAGGCAGAATAGGGCAATCCAAAAGGCACCGGGCAGGGTGGGCCGACGAGGGGCAGTGGATGGCGCGGGGTTCGTCAAGGTCAAGGACTCTAATGGGTTGGCGCGGCTTCAACTCATAAGCAAAAAATATGCCGATATATTGTTTCTTGTGTCCGGCAAGCGAGGCTGAGTTGTGATCAACGTTTCGTGGGGAAGCTTGTGCAAAACCATGAAACCTTTCTTGTAAAAAATTAATTTTTCCTTATCCTGAGTGTAAACAACTGTTTAGGTGTTGGGTGTTGGATTTATGTAAAAAAAAGTGTCGCTACTGACTGTGGTGTTTATAGATAACTCTAAGAAATAAAAATAAAATTTTCATATGGAATAAATATTGCATATTTGCCTTCAGGACAGTTAAAAATTTTGGAAAGATTAGTAAAAAAATAAGTTCTATTGCCTGGGAGTATCGGCGCCATGAAACTCTGGTCCTGGTTTACCAATTGGCTGTTCAACAATGACCCGCAACATGGTCAGGCCACCGAAACAACCCCAGCCCGGCCAACCCCCACCCGAGCGCGATTCCCTCGACTAGCACTGCGCCTGGAACGACGGCTCATGTTCGATGCCGCCGGCGTCGTCACCGCCTTGGCCGCACTCCTGCACAACCAGTCCCAGGAGGGCAGCGACCACCACAATGCCGACAGCACTGATCACCACGATGCCGTGACTCCCCCCGTACACGACACCGCGCAACCCTCGCCACGAGAAGTGATCGTCGTCGATCCTTCCGTCCCCAATTATCAAAATCTGCTCGCCGGATTGCCAAAGGATGCCCAGGTGATCATCCTCGACCCGCACAAGGATGGCGTTGATCAAGTGCGCGCCGCCCTCGCCGGCCATTCGGGCATCGAATCACTCCACATCGTTTCCCACGGAAGCGCCGGCAACCTGACCCTCGCCAACTCCGAACTGGATGTCGTCTCCATGGAATCCCGCGCCCAAGCCTTGCAGGATTGGGGTGCCGCCTTGTCGGAAAACGCCGATATCCTCATTTATGGTTGCGATGTCGGGGCTGGTATGACCGGAGCCGCTTTTGTCTCCCGTCTGACCACCCTGACCGGGGCTGATGTCGCCGCCTCCAACAACCTGACGGGTGCCGAGGCACGGGGGGGCGACTGGGTATTGGAGGTCCAACAAGGTGCCATCGAAGCCGGTGTCTTTTTGTCGGCCCAGTCCCGGGCGGAATACACCGGCATCCTGCCATCCACCAACCCCATCATCAGCAACCTGCACGGCGATGTGTTACCCTACGCCGAAGGGAGCGGAACCGTTGTTATCGACCAGGGCGGCAATGCCACAGTCACCGACCCCGACAATGCCAACTTTAACGGGGGCAGTCTCACTGTCGCCATTTCGGCCAACCGCGATCCAACCCAGGATGTGCTGGGCGTTCGCAATCAAGGGGCCGGTGCTGGGCAAATCGGCGTTGCCGGTGCCAATATCTCCTACCAGGGTACGCTCATCGGCACCTACACCGGTGGGAGTGGCACCAACGATTTACAGGTGACCTTCAACGCCAACGCCACACCCACAGCCGTTTCCGCCTTGTTGCGCAACATTACTTATACCAATACCGATACCAACAACCCCACGGCTTCCACCCGCAGCATTGCCTTCACCATCAACGATGGCAGTGGCGGTACTTCCAGCGCAGCCGTTGCCAGTTCCGTTGTCACCGATGTCAACGATGCCCCCACCCTGACTGCGGGCAACACCATCACCTATACCGAAAACGGCGTAGCATCCGTCATCGACCCAACCGTTACCGTTGCCGATGTCGACAATACCAACATGCAAAGTGCCGTGGTGCAAATCACCGCCAATTATCAAAATGGTGCCGACCAGCTCCTTTTCACCAACACCGCCAACATCACCGGCTCCTGGAATGCGGCAACCGGTACTTTGACCCTGACCGGCAGCGACACCAAAGCCAATTATCAGGCGGCCTTGCGCAGCGTGCAGTATCAAAACACCAGCAATACCCCCAGTACGGCCCCGCGCTCGGTGTCCTTTCAAGTGAATGATGGTGCCGTTGCCAGTACCGCCGCCAGCGCTACCGTGAATGTTGTCGCTGTCAACGATGCGCCCACCATTACCGCTGCCGGTTCCACTCTGGGTTATACTGAAAACGATCCGGGTACCGTCATTGATACATCAATTGTTGTTGCCGATGTGGACAATGCCAACCTGCAAAGCGCCGTTATACAAATTGCCACCAACTATCAAAGTGGTGCCGACCAATTGCTGTTTACCAATACCGGCAGCATCACCGGTGCCTGGAATGCGGCTACGGGTACCTTGACGCTGACCGGCAATGATACCAAAGCCAATTATCAGGCGGCCTTACGCAGCGTTCAATATCAAAACACCAGCGATGCGCCAACCACGTTGCCGCGCACGGTCACCTATCAGGTCAACGATGGTCTGGCTTCCAGTACCCTGTCCAGCGCCACGGTCAATGTCGCCCCGCTCAACGATGCCCCTGTATTGTTGGCGAACACTTGGTATTTGCCTCCGGTCGAACGCACCGATACCGTCAATCCCGCCGGCACGGTTGTTGGCAGCCTGTTTTCCGCAGGTGATATCACGGATGCTGACCCGACTCCTATGCAAGGGATCGCCATCTATAACCGGACTAACGCTGGTGTGGGCAACTGGCAGTACCGCATTGATGGTGGGGCCTGGACGAATCTACCGGGTGGCATCAACTCCTCCAACACGTTTTTACTCAAATCCACCGACGAAATCCGATTCAAGCCCAATAACAGCAACAGTGGTCAGCCCACGATCTCCTTTTATGCCTGGGATCGGACTGTCAGTATCATTGGTAACACGCCCAATGCCAATACACGTGGCACCACGACCGAATTCAGTCTGGCTTCCGGGACCATTCGCGGCACGGTTAACGCAGCCCCGGTGCTGGACAATTCCTCTATTGCCCACATGACGACCATCACGGAAGATGCCACGACCAATGCCGGTCAAACCGTCAGTGCCATAGTCGGTGCCCGGATTACTGACATCGATGCCGCACCCATCGAAGGGATTGCCATTCAAAGTCTGGTTTCGGCCAACGGCACTTGGCAATATTCCACCAACGCTGGTGGCAGTTGGAGCAATGTGGGTGTTGTTTCCAGTGCCCAATCGTTGCTGTTGCGCCCGACCGATCTGTTGCGCTTCGTCCCCGACGGCATGAATCCCCCCAACAATGCCTCGCCGGGCACGGCCAGTTTTACTTTCGTAGCCTGGGATCAATCGGGACAATCGGCTACTTTCGCTTCTGGCAGCAAAGTTTCCACGGTGACACGTGGGACTGCTACGCCTTTTTCCAGCAACATTGAAACGGCGGATATCACGGTAACCGACTTGAACGATGCCCCGGTACTGACCCCCATCAGCCCGGTATTGTCGGGCATCCGCTATCTGGACACCAGCAACCCGGGGGTGACGATCTCTTCGGTGGTTGGCGCTTCCATAAGCGATGTCGATCTGGTCACCGCCCCTTTGCAAGGTATTGCGGTCAATGCCATCAACAATGGTACTGGCGGGGGGTATTGGGAATTTTCCACCGACAATGGCACGACCTGGACCAGCACGGGTGCCGTCAGTAACATTCAAGCGTTGCTATTGCGTCCACAGGATAAAATCCGCTTCCAACCTGGTGCCTTGAACACATCCGACAATGCATCGTTCAGCTATTATGCCTGGGATCAGACGCAAAATCCGGGCGGGCAAGGGAGCAAGGTGGATGTTTCGACCCGTGGCGGCACGACCGCATACAGTACTGCCTCGGATACTGCCAGCATCCGGGTCAATGTGGCACCGACGTTGGACCCGGCGGCTACACCGGCGTTGCCGACCATTACCGAAAATCAAACAACCAACACCGGTGCCACTGTTGCCTCTCTGTTGGCGGGGGAGGCGGACCTTGATGCCGGTGCCAGCAAAGGGCTTGCCTTATACGGCTTGACCAGCGGCAACGGTACTTGGCAATACAACACCGGCAGCGGTTGGACCAATGTTGGTGTTGTCAACGCCACATCGGCCTTGTTGTTGCGCGATACCGACCAACTCCGTTTTGTTCCCAACGCCATCAAGGCGACCACTGGAACCGTATCGTTTTATGCCTGGGACCAGACTACGGGGGTTTTTGGCACCAAAGTCGATGTTTCCAGTCGTGGCGGCACCACGGCTTTCAGCACCGTGGCCAACACGGCCACCATCACAGCCACCGAGGTCAATGATGCCCCGACCTTGGTTTCTGGCGGCACACTGACCTTTACAGAGGGTGGTGCCGCGACGGCACTTCACAGCACTCTGACGCTCAGCGACATTGATGACCTGAACATTACTGGTGCCACGATACAAATCACCGGCAATTACGTCTCCAGCGAAGATGTACTGGCATTCACCAACCAATCGGGCATTACCGGTTCATGGAATGCGGCTACCGGTACCATGACGTTGACTGGCACGGCGACCAAGGCGCAATACCAAACGGCATTGCGTTCGTTGACTTATAGAAACACCAACGTGGACAAACCCAGTGTCAGCAACCGGACCGTGACCTGGACGATTACCGATGGTAATTCCGATGCATCGGGTGGTGGTGTGTTGACCGCGTCTGCAACTCGGACGATAGCCATCACCGCTGTCAACGATGTCTCTGTAATCGGCGTGACCGGGGGTGCCTTGGCGGTCACCGAAGGCGCTGCGGCCACGGCTGTTGACCCCGGCTTGACCCTGACGGATGTCGATGATGCCAATATGACTGGGGCAACGGTACAAATTACGACTAATTATTTGTCAGGTGAGGATGTGCTGGCGTTTACCAACCAGCTTGGCATTACTGGTTCCTGGAATGCCGGAACGGGTAAACTGACCTTGACGGGTACCACGACCAAGGCCAATTACCAAACGGCCTTAAACTCGGTCACTTACCAAAATACCAACAACGATAACCCGAGCATTGCCACGCGTACTGTTACCATCAAGGTTACGGATGCCAATTCGGGTGGAGAGGGTGCTGGGGCGTTGACTGCGACGGCCACCCGCAACATCACCATGAGTGCTGTCAACGATGCCCCGGGGGTTACGACAACGGGAGCGGCGTTGTCGTATACGGAAAGTGGCACTGTGGCGGTTGATGCCGGTTTAAGTCTGGCGGACGTGGATGATACCAACATGGTCGGTGCCACGGTGCAAATTACCAGCAACTATCTTGCTAGTGAAGATATTTTGCATTTTACCAATCAGGCGGGTATTACGGGCTCCTGGAATGCTGTTACAGGTACTTTGACCTTGACCGGTACCGCCAGCAAAGCCAGTTATCAGACGGCTCTGCGTTCCATTACCTATCAAAACACGAACAATGACAATCCCAGT
>JADGCN010000092.1:11947-13745 GCA_015228975.1 Magnetococcales bacterium | reverse complement strand
GAAGTAGCTTATCAAAAAAGGCGGTTTGTCCGATTTTCGCTGAACCAGCACAATAAGGCGTTTGACGAATTGTTCAAACAAAGTAAAGAAAGTCAATTCCTGACCAATGCGGTGGCAGACACCATTTTTCAGAATGGCCCTGCTGGTGGGGCAACAGCTATCCGACTGGCGACCATGAATAAGGATGCTGACCTGGATTGGGGTGTCCAAAAACGCCCTTTTACGTTGACCGGTTTTTGGATCAACGTCTTCAAGAAACCTGATTTTCGTGTTCAGGAGGCTGCAATTGCAAGGTGTTGCGGCCATTCCTGGTGTGCTGATTGAGGCCCATATCTTTCTCTGGAACTTAATGATATATCAAAGATATTTTCATAATTTGACCGTTTTTTGGATTCTGGAATGAGTTCCATGTGGTTGCAGGCATGGTCGTGGTCCAATTTTTCAAGACTCCCACGGCCTGAGAACATCTCGAGCCTTTGCTTCGTCAACGACGACAAGTCATTTGTATATTTGTTTTGTTCAGCGATGGTCATTTCAATGACCTGTTGGGCTTCTTGCTTGGTCGGGATTCCGCACAAGGCGGGAAGGCGGAGAGCTATCCGGTTGGCGTCCATGATCTCGCCAGTACCGTGTTGCTTTGACAGTCCGAATAGCGACTCAATTGCATCGGAGCTGATGGGCATGCCTGTGTTAGCCAACCCAAGTGTGGTGGCTGTCGCAAGTTGGGCATGAAGGTAGTCGGAAAAATCGCGGCGTACCCCGGGTGACGGTATTGTTTCGAGAATTGGTTTACATTGCAGATGTGTTTCATGGCTAAGACCTTTTATTTTAAGTATCTTTTCGCACATCAGAAGTGCCGACGCATCGTCATGGAAACGTTTGATAAATAATCTACACTCAGGTATTTGACCAAGAGACTGCTGCAATCTGGCCATGGTAGAGCCAATCAAGGCGCGACCTCCTGTTAAAATCCTAAGTAATTTGTCAGCCCATGTGAACAGGCGATGCACATTCATAAATCTTGCTTTTGTTTGGACTTTTGGTGGAGCGAGACAGGCCAAAATCGTTTGTTTGAATTTGCTTGAGGCCTTACCACAGGCAGAAAGAAAGGTAGCCATTGTCGGATGATCTTGGTATTCGTGCTTGAGGATCGTTGCCACCATGTGGGAAATATCATCGATCGCAGAACTCTCTTGTCCCTGTTCACCAACCAGCCTGTGAGCTTTTCTTAAATCACATCCTCCATCCTTGATATAGGCCGATGGACAGCCCATAACAGCCATGACGCGCAAGAGAAAATCAGCAATAGTGTCACCAGTCCAGGAGTGGGCTACCGATACAGCAATACAGCGAACTTTTTGAAGACAAGGGGCACCAGGATTGAGCCGATGGTGATTGATGTTAAGAGCCAGAACGGCAAGAATCTTGCCCGTTCCAAGGCCAATGCTCGTATCGATTATCCAGATCGATCCGTTGGAAAACTGTCCTCCACTTTGGCTGGAACCCATCATGTCCGATGCCGAATGGATGCGAATGAGCGACAGTCTCATCACCCAATTGATGATAGTTTGGGGGCACGGGGCCCTTTTGATGCCGAGTGTTTCGGCAAATACGCCGAACACTCTGGAAATTGCGCGGAATCCAATGTGCGCAACGACAAACAGGATCAGGGCCAAATAAACAAGATCAACCTTGGGAGGAGGTTCGGTTTGAACGGCATTTCCAATACTTTTTATCATTATACTCTTGTTTTTTTTAGCGTGTCGTGGAGTTGATCACGTTCAGCCTTGATCCTCTT
>JADGCN010000092.1:0-11937 GCA_015228975.1 Magnetococcales bacterium | reverse complement strand
CACTGTCGACACCGTACAAACCTAATTCCATCTGATCCGTACCGACGACGTACCGTAATATTTCCTTGTCCTTTGACTCCATAATGATCGCACTTCGGGTTCATACAAACTTTGTCATGTACAATCTCAGGTGTGATCATAGCTTTCTCCAGGTTTTCGTTAACCATAGAAAGCCTTTGTATCATAATGCGTTACAGATATGCAACCATGTCAGGCCACCAAGGGAAATTGCGCGGAATCCAATGTGCGCAACGACAAACAGGATCAGGGCCAAAAAAACAAGATCAACCTTGGGAGGAGGTTCGGTTTGTACGGCATTTCCAATACTTTTTATCATTAGGCTCTTGTTTTTTTTAGCGTGTCGTGGAGTTGATCACGTTCAGCCTTGATCCTCTTATTCTCGCGTCTCAAATAGCGAATTTCATTAGCTCGTTGGCTTGCCTTGAGCTTCCATTGACGACGGCTTTTCTTGAGTTTGGATTGTTGGCTCATCATTTTCGCTCATAGTCACACTGCTTATCAGAAACAACGACAGTGGGTTGAACACCTAAATAACTATGATACGAAGAATCAACTTACGAGACAATCATAAAAGCGTTAACGAAGCCCAGATCCCGGGCAAGGAAACTGCGCCAAAAAGACCGTTTTTGGATACCCCAACTTTACACTTACATGTGCATGTACCGCAACGGCCCGACATACAGCTATATGGAAGAGCTATTCCGTGCCTATTCGCGGACTCCAGAATTGATTCGCTCACCAATACAATCAAGGCGAAATCCCACAGATACATATATTTTCATTTTTTGAAAATAACTTTCCATCCGCAATCATTTTAAGCACCGTATGTATAACTCTTATACCAAGCCACCCACTTGGCAATTCCGGAAGCAAGTGGCGTTTTCGGCTCAAAGCCGACGTCACGTTTGATGTCTTCGACATCGGCAAAAGTAGCTACCACGTCACCGGGCTGCATTGGCAAGAAGTTCTTGTTTGCCTCTTGACCCAGTGCATCTTCGATTGTTTTAATGAAAGTCATTAGTTCAACCGGTTGGTGGCTGCCAATATTGTAGACCTTATACGGTGCATAACTGCAGCCCGGATCTGGACTGTCCGTAGAAAACTCCGGATTACCTGTCGGGATGTGGTCGAGAACACATACGGTGCCTTCGGCAACATCATCCACGAAAGTGAAGTCTCGTTGCATCTTGCCGTGGTTGAATACATCAATAAACCGACCTTCGAGAATAGCGCTAGTGAAGAGCCATGGCGACATATCGGGACGGCCCCAGGGCCCGTATACAGTGAAGTAACGGAGACCTGTTGTCGGCAGTTTATAGAGATGGCTGTATGTATGCGCCATCAATTCATTAGCTTTCTTGCTTGCAGCATACAGACTGACGGGATGATCGACGTTGTCATGTACCGAAAACGGCATCCGTGTGTTGGCACCGTAAACGCTGCTAGAACTGGCGTAGACAAAATGCTCAATCCCATTGTGCCGGCAACCTTCAAGTAAGTTGCCAAAACCTACCAAGTTTGTCTGGATGTATGCGTGTGGGTTTTTCAACGAATAGCGCACTCCAGGCTGGGCGGCAAGGTTGATGACGCGAGTCGGCTTTTCAGTAGCGAATAGGCCTTCGATCGTCATGCAGTCGGCGATGTCCCCCTCTACAAACTTGAAATTGGGATACGTCTTTAGTCGATTTAAACGCACAACTTTTAGGTGCTGGTCGTAATAGTCGTTGAGATTGTCGATACCGATGACCGTATCGCCACGGACCAGAAGAACTTGCGCAACGTGCATTCCGATAAAACCAGCACATCCTGTTAGCAATACTATCATTTAATCACTCCCAAACAGGTCTCGGGTATAGACCTTTTCAGCAATATCTGCCAATGCTTCTGACTTTCTATTGGCAATGATTATGTTTGACTCACTCTTGAATTCTTGAAGATTATTTACCACTCTTGAGTTATAAAACTCCAAATCTTTCATGGCAGGTTCGTAAATGATGACCTCAATGCCTTTGGCTTTAATGCGTTTCATGACTCCTTGGATACTCGATGCTCGGAAGTTATCAGATCCTGACTTCATAATTAGACGATATATTCCGACAATATTTGGTTTTTTCTGGATAATTTCATCGGCAATAAAGTCTTTACGTGTTGTATTAGATTCAACTATAGCTTTAATAAGGTTCTGCGGAACTTCACGATAGTTAGCAAGTAGCTGTTTCGTGTCCTTCGGCAAACAATAGCCACCATAACCAAAGCTAGGGTTATTATAGTGGTTTCCGACCCGAGGGTCGAGGGAAACTCCTTCAATAATCTCTCTGGTGTCAAGTCCGTGTGTAGCAGCATAGGTGTCGAGTTCATTAAAATAAGCAACGCGCATAGCTAAATATGTATTCGCGAAAAGCTTGACCGCCTCTGCCTCGGTACTACCGGTGAATAAAGTGGGAATTTCCCTCTTGATAGCTCCCTGAATCAACAAATTAGCAAAAACTTCGGCACGCGGCGATTTTTCACCGACGACGATGCGCGATGGGAACAGGTTGTCGTATAGTGCCCGACCCTCACGCAGAAACTCCGGTGAAAATATTAGGTTATTAGTGCCTAGTGCTTCTCGAGTACGCACAGTATAGCCCACTGGTATCGTTGATTTAATAACCATCACTGCTAGAGAGTTAATAGCCATAACATCAACGATGACGGCCTCAATCGACTTCGTATTGAAGTAGTTGGTTACTGGATCGTAGTCGGTTGGAGTAGCAATAACGACGAAATCAGCCCCTTCGTAAGCTTCACGCTTATTTAATGTAGCATAGAAATTAATTTTCTTATTGTTGAGAAAGTCCTCAATCTCTTTATCCTCGATCGGCGATTGCTTATGGTTAAGCATTTCGACTCTTTCAGGGATAATATCCAGAGCAACTACTTCATGGTGCTGTGCTAATAACATGGCATTAGACAAACCAACATAACCGGTGCCAGCAATAGCAATTTTCATAATATTCTCCCATAGAAATTTTCAAAACTCACGATGTCATCATCGCTCAAGCAATTGCCATTCTACACATTAATGATCTCGATCGGGATGTTGACCGGGTTGACGAGGCGGTGTACTTCGCCGAGCGGGATATAAATGTACTGGTTATCGGTAGGCAGTATGGTCTTTCGCTATTTGACACTTTTTTTTGGAAAAAAAATAGAAGCGCCTAAACTTGGTTGATATTTTTTAAATTATTAATGAAGATCATGGCTATAATTGACCCCATCTAAAGAAGATTCGGTCATGTGCGATAATGCGAAGATATTTTGCGCCGTCAGGAACTAAATTGCCAAAGTCCACCCAAGCCAACCGAGGGGCGATTTTGCGCGACATGTTAGACACGCTTGCCGGATTGGTAAGTGGCATTTTTGCCAGCAAAAGTGTAAATCTGCCATAGGTAGCATCGAAGGTTCCAAACGGGAACAATCCATCTAGCCGGGAGAAGATATTATGTCGATTGATCGACAATTAACATATTAATTTTGAGAATAATTTCTTACTATATGTTGAAATAATGATCAGTAGTCTGGTAGGGGAAATTCTTGTCATTGTCATTGAAGGAAATACCACAGGTGGAGGTTGCATAGGCTTGATGGCAAGTGTAATTTTTCAAAGTCGTTCGCAGCCTGTTGCTTGGCATGTAGTGAAATGGAAAATAGAAAAATGATAAGCTATTATGAGTGTTTTTTTCAATTCATTTAGAGGTTATAGCCCTATGGCGCTTAGATAACCGAAAAACATAGTAATTACTGTGCGGCATGGAACGTGGCAGCTCTTGGCACAATCCCTCCTCGGAAAGGCTTTTGGCGTCTTTTGACGACACGAGGTTCAACCCGTCCTGGCCGATTGCCTATTCGGTGATAGGCAATGGCCCGTAGCATTTCGTCCAAAAGCCGCACTCGTGTGATTCCAGAGGCATGGGCGATTTTGTCCGCAAAGGAGTCCAATTGCTGCACTGCCCCCTTGAAGCTGATGGAATTGGGAATGGTTCCCACCCTGTCAGTTGCCTGCGCTATCACCGTCCGAATCAGATTATACGCAAGCAAATGAATGCCTATTTCCTTCTGGACCATTTCTGGAGTGCAGCATCTCAAATTGCCCATCTTCATAATTTCTTTAATAAACTTCAGGTTGATTTCCACAGTCCACCTCAATCGATACAAATCGCCAAGATCTTTCCGGCTCGTTTCTTTTGGATCAAGAAAAGTGGAAACCAAAACCTTTCCGCTGGTCCATAGTTTTGCGGATAACCAAATTGGCAGGCATGGCCGCGTAGTCATCCTTGTCCATCCAAACAGGGCGAGCCGGTTTGTACCACTCGACAACGTGGTCCCTTTTTCCAATTCTTCGTCACTTGCGAAAGTCCACCTTGCGGCCAGCATGAGCTTCCATGACCACATCCACACCCATTTCCAAGAGCATTGCAATAAGGAAATATGAAGAAGAAGAAGAAGAAGAAGAATAATAATAACAGTCTGCAATCAACACGTCACCAGATTTTAACGTATGCAGAATCTGACGGAGCAGGGCGTGTTCGCCAGTCTTCTTCCCCTTGTCGGATCCCATTGCCATATCCAACACAGCCCCAGGGGCATAGGATATCAGGACTACCAATCGGGTCAGCGGAAAACCAAGACCGGGCTCTTGACTAGCAGGTTGCGGAAACTCAGTTTGGTTTTCGGATGTGTCGGGCATTGAAACCGTCGAACCATCTGCTATCACAATTCTCCTTCCTCTCCAGAGCCAATGGGGAGAGGATTGCCCATGAAGTTTGTCCCCAGTCTCTCGTAATAGCTGGTATATCAAATCTTTCGACAATCGCTTCCGAGCTTGACAGTACCCCCCCCCCCGTACCGGGAGAACAGGGATCCTTCCCTTGCTCAATCCTTTCGGCATTTACCCGGATGTCAGCCTTTCGGCAGGATTGATCTTCACTGAATACCTGAGAAATGAAGGCGGCAAGGGTGGCCACGGGAGAAAAAATCCGATCACGGAACTCATCCTTCACATCTTTCAGCATTTGGAGCAGGGAACCTGACGATAGGATCTCCCCAAAGGGTAGTCCGTTGCCCTGGGGAAAATCGATTACTCAATTATTCCATTTGGAGAATAGCCTTCTTCCTCGGTAACTATTCAGCACCCCCCTCACGAAAAATCCTTGACACGTTTTTTTGCGCTTTTTAAAAGGCCGACTGCCTACCAGAACACTGCCTTATATTGCTCTCTGCCGCTCTGCCATGGCCTGTTCCTACGCGACAAAATTGCCATGGTAACCTCTCCCTGTTACCGTAACCCATCTTGCCTTCCATGTGGCATTGAAGGGCAAAAAAATCTTCCGAAAAAGCCATGGTATACTCTTCCCATTAACGACGATGTGAGGAGTTGCCAAGTTGCGGATCAACGCAGATGAAATCCGTTCCAATGTTGACCAAGTACGTCGCCTGCTTCAGGAGGAAACGACGCTTTCTCCCATACTCCGGACTGCCCTGGAAATGTTGCTATTGGTTGTAACCATCCTGCTCAACCGGGTTGGACTCAACAGTCGCAATAGCAGTAAACCACCTTCAGCCGACCAGTACAGAAAGAAACCCCCTCGCAACAGTAACGGCAATAAACCGGGCGGCCAGAAGGGACACCGGGGATCAAACCTTGAACCCGTTGGCGACCCGGACGAGATCGTCATCCTGAAAGTGGATTCGTCCACCTTGCTACAGGGCAATTACCGAGAAGACGGCTTCGAGTCCCGCCAAGTCTTCGATGTGGATATCTCAGTCTGCGTTACCGAATATCGGGCGCAGGTTCTGGTCGATCAACAGGGCAAACGGTGGGTTGCCCCATTTCCCCAAGATGTTTCTGCAACTGTCCAATATGGCAGCAGTGTCAAGGCTGGTGCTGTCTACATGTCTCAACACCAATTGCTTCCCTACAACCGGGTTGAGGAGCAGTTTGCTGACATGTTCCAGATCCCACTTAGCGCAGCCTCCGTGTTTAACTTCAACCAGGATGCTTTCAATCGCCTGGAACAATTCGAGCGGTGGGTCAAGGAACAGTTGCTCGTCACACCTGTCCTTCATGCCGATGAAACCGGAATCAACATCGGGAGCAAAGGACACTGGCTGCACAGCCTGTCCAATGATCGGCTCACCCTGTTTCATGTCCATGCCAACCGGGGTGGAAAAGCTATGGATGATATGGGCGTTCTTCCCCTTTTCAAGGGTATTTTGTGCCACGATCACTGGTCACCTTACTTCAAATACAACGTGACGCATGCCATGTGCAATGCCCATCACCTACGGGAACTGGAGTGGGCCGCCGAACAGGAGAAACAGCTTTGGGCCAAGACCCTGCAAGCTTTGCTCAAAGAAGCCAGCCATGCTAAAAACCTCTCCACTGGCTGCCCTGACCAGCAAACGGGGCAAATATTCCGGGAACGTTACCGCAAGATCCTGGCGGATGCCGAAACAGAATGTCCACCGCCCAATGAAAACGACAGAAACGGCAAAAGAGGTAGACTCAAACGCAGCAAATCCAGAAATCTCCTGGAACGGCTGCGGGAACATGAGCATGGCGTCCTCTTGTTCCTGGAAAATCCCGATGTCCCCTTCTCAAACAACCAAGCCGAGAACGATATCCGGATGACCAAGGTCCATCAAAAAATCTCTGGCTGCTTCCGCTCTCAGAATGGAGCCGCCATCTTCTGTCGTGTCCGCAGCTTTCTCTCCACATGCCGAAAAAACGGTGTTTCGGCAACTCAAGCGTTGAAGGATCTTTTTCAGGGAAAATGGCCGGACTTCATAACACCTCCATGACCAATTCAAAATCCTCCTGCCAAGAACATGGCAGGGGGGTGCTGAATAGTTACCTTCCTCCTAGACTTGAACATCATCGGCCTTCTGTTTGGTTATGATTGTTTGGTTGGCTTCCATTAATCATGCATCATCAGGGTGCCGGTGTCATACCTTTATGAATGTGAAAATAAATCTCCTATCTAAGCACCATTGGGTTATAGCCGACTTCGGACACGGTGTGTATTAATAACCGAACACACTTCCGAAAACAAAAATCACTGTAACAAACTACGGGATGTCGGCGTAGCGGTAAGGATATACCCGTATTTAGTCATACACTTCGCATTCTGCTAAAAGAACTCCGTTTGCATCTTTTGCGGCCAGTTCCGGTGATTCTGTAAGAGGCCAGTCAATATTTAGATGGGGATCGTTCCACAAAAGGGTACACTCAAACTCTGGAAACCAGTAGTCGGTTGCCTTGTAGAGGAATTCGGCAGACTCGGAGGTCACACAAAAACCATGCGCGAATCCCGGCGGAATCCACGCAATGCGTTTGTTTTCCACTGAAAGCGTGAAGCCAACGTATTTGCCAAACGTCGATGACGACTTACGCAGATCCACTGCCACATCGTATACCTCACCGGCAATCACCCGCACCAGCTTCCCTTGTGGCTTCTTGATCTGGTAGTGCAGCCCTCGTAGCACGTTTTTGACCGACTTGCTGTGATTGTCTTGCACAAAGTTCGCATCGATACTGAGTTTTTTCAACGTTCGTTGGTTCCAACTTTCGTAAAAATAGCCACGTTCGTCACCAAAGACCCTCGGTTCCAGAAGGATCACGTCCCGGATAGAACTCGGGGTAGCTTTCATCCATACACCTTGTCATTGAGAAGGCCTTGCAGGTATTTGCCATACTGACTCTTGGCCAATGGCTCGGCCAACCGGGCAAGTTTGTCATCATCGATCCATTTCTGCCGCCAAGCCACCTCCTCCGGACAGGCCACCTTGAGGCCCTGACGGGTTTCGATGGTCTGGATAAAATGGCTTGCGGCAAGTAAAGACTCATGCGTACCCGTATCCAGCCAAGCCATCCCTCGGCCCATGATCTCTACCCGGAGTTGACCCTTCTCCAAATAGACCCGGTTGACGTCAGTGATCTCCAACTCACCACGAGGCGATGGTTTCAGATTCCTGGCGATATCGCAGACTTGCTGATCGTAGAAATAGAGGCCAACGACCGCATAGCGTGACTTGGGCTGCTTGGGTTTTTCTTCAATGCTGATCGCTCTTCCGGTTGCGTCAAAGGCAACAACACCATAGCGTTCCGGGTCTCTCACGGCGTAAGCGAATACTGTAGCACCTATTGCCGCATGGGGATTCCTATCGGTTACGTCAACTTTTGCCGCTGACTGCAGTTGATCCGCAAAATCATGACCGTAAAATAGATTGTCGCCAAGTATCAGGGCGCTAAGATGATTACCAACGAACTCCCGGCCAACAATGAAGGCCTGAGCCAGTCCATCCGGTCTGGGTTGGACGGCGTATTGAAGGTTGATTCCCCACTGACTGCCATCCCCCAATAGTTGTTGATAGCGCGGGGTATCTTGCGGGGTAGAGATGAGCAGGATATCCTGGATACCGGCCAGCATGAGCGTGGTCAGCGGGTAGTAGATCATTGGCTTGTCGTACACCGGCAGCAATTGCTTGGAAACAGCGAGGGTCACCGGATGCAGGCGGCTGCCAGAACCGCCCGCGAGGATGAGACCTTTGCGTTTCATACTCGGCTCCCATAATTCTTGTCGGTCCAGGTTTTGTATTCACCGGAGACAACGCGAGCGACCCACTTGGGGTTATCGAGGTACCACTGGACGGTTTTCTTGAGCCCGGTCTCAAAAGTTTCTTGCGGCTTCCAGCCCAGATCACGACCAATTTTGCTGGCGTCAATGGCGTAACGTTTGTCGTGACCGGGGCGATCAGCAACATAGGTCTTTAGGGCACTATAGTGCAGGCCATCTGCCCTGGGACAAAGTTCGTCCAGGAGGGCGCAGAGGGTATCGACAACCTCCAGGTTGGTCTTTTCGTTATGGCCGCCGATGTTATAGACATCGCCCAAGGTTCCTTTTTCAAAAACAAGGCGCAGGGCGCGTGCGTGGTCATCGACATAGAGCCAGTCGCGAATATTGTCGCCTTTGCCATAGATGGGTAGCGGCTTGCCGCTGACGGCATTGTGGATCATCAAGGGAATGAGCTTTTCCGGAAACTGGCAAGGACCGTAATTGTTGGAACAATTGGTGGTTACGACTGGAAAGCCGTAGGTATGGTGCCAAGCACGGACAAGATGGTCGGAAGCGGCCTTGGAAGCCGAGTACGGAGAGTTGGGCTGATAGGGGGTAGCTTCGGTGAAGAGTCCTGTTTCCCCCAGAGAGCCATAGACTTCGTCAGTGGATACATGGTGAAAACGGAACTGGGACTTCGCTTCGCCCGAAAGACCGGACCAGTAGCCCCTGGCAACTTCAAGCAAGGTATAGGTGCCGGTAATATTGGTCTGGACGAAATCTTCGGGTCCGTGAATGGAGCGATCAACGTGGGATTCGGCGGCTAGATGGATAATACCGACAGGTTGATGCTCGGAAAACAGGACATCCATGGTAGCACGGCCACAGATATCAGCGTGGACAAAGCAATATCGTGGGGAGTCGGAAACCGAGGCCAGTGACTCCAGGTTACCGGCGTAGGTCAGTTTATCGATATTAACGATCCTCCAGTTGCCTTCGGCAATCAAAAGACGGACCAGCGCAGAGCCGATAAAGCCAGCGCCTCCAGTAATGAAGACGGTTTTCATACAGAAAATATCTGAAAGTCACTCTTCATGGGGCGGCGGTTTATTGAAAATCGGTATTGGTGGGACTGCGCTTATTCATCATAATCTATAGGATGGTAGCTACGGTAATTGGTGGATTTACCGCGCCCAGCATATTTAATATTTCGCTAACAACAGCACTTTCACTTAAATTTAAGGCACGCATTTTAATGCATTTTTTGTTAAAGCGAATAGCAAAATTAATAAAAAAAAACAGGCTCCGCTCTTTATTATTCCAAATTGTATCTGAGGGACACCCCTCTAAAAGTGCGAAACTTACCAGCGTCTCAGGCACGCTACCGCCATACTGCATCATGTTCGGCAAGTGCAGTTACGTGTGATAATTAAGAAAATCTCTGTAAAATCTCTAAAACTTCAAATTTCCCCCGTGTACTTCTTAGGGGTCAGCCGAACGATTCTACCATCTTACTCTGTCGCTCTTGTTCATATATTAAGCCTATCAAACAAAACTTATCGCTTGAAAATAATAAAGACGTAAACTACGTACCGGCATATGCTGATTCTACCAGCAATCTGTTCATCTTGTCAAGGAATGGCATCATAATTTTTCGGCATCCGCTGGGGGCTAAGTACAGAGACCGGGACTTGAACTTTGATTTCTCCGCCAAGCATTCCAATCAAGAGCATTGCACGATCATGTCCGTTTCTGCTCTGAAAAATGGCTTCATATCCTGCGATGGGTCCGTCCACAATCGTCACAACTTGGCCAGGCAAAAAATCTGGTTCCGGCAGGGACAAAACACCATTCTCGTCTGCTCGCTCAATCAAACCATTGACCAGTTCGTCGCTGACTGGCGGTACATAGCTGCCAAAACGCACAAAACCCGCCACCCCTGGTGTTGAACGGATCGGCGCGGTATTGACCTGATCCAGATCCAGGTGGACAAAAAGATAACTGGTAAAAAAAGGCTCCAACAGGAACACTCGCTTGGAGCGCCGTGTGCGCCGAGCCTGAACTCTGGGAAAAAAACAGCGATATCCCTGGTCTTCCAGATTACGCACCGCCACGTGTTCCTGACGTGGCTTGGTACGGATAACATACCATTTTTCTGAGGAAGAAGAATCAGTTGACACGGGATTCAATGGGCATCTCCTGACATCATGTTTTCCTTCGTCTGTACCTTGCGGCTAATGCGTAGGTAACAAGGCACGAACACGAGACCACACGACCAAGAACTGCGCAGTTTCAAGCAAAGAAACGACATTATACCAAGCAGACGATACGCCCTTTGGACAAAAGAATCAAAGTCAAAACGTAACCGTTCAGACTCCCCCCGAAGACTGGTAGTAACCATGAAATGGGCACGGTAAATTTGTTCTTGGCGTGTAAAGGCTTCAACGCTCAGAAAAATTGACCCACTTTTGCTCACCAGAATTGACCCAGCAACTGCGCGGTAATTTCTTCATTTCGATTGATCGGTGGTAAACGCCGAAGGGGGAAGTGGGAACGGAGGGCGCCGAAAGCGACCGGAGTTCCCACTTCCCCCTTCTGTTTGGTTCAAGGGAGCTTTTGTGGAAAGAAAGTGGTATGGCGGTTTATCCGCCAGATGTCGGCACTCGCAAGGAAGGGCCATCGATCCGAAAGGTGACGCACCGGTGTTGAAGACGATCAAGGAGTGCATCAACCAGGGGCTTGCGTTGAAAGAGGTCGTACCAGTCAGAAAAATCGAGATTCGTTGTGATTATCGTACCTTTTTTGCCGTAGCGCATGTCCATCAGCTTAAAAAAGGCGTTGACCTGCTCGGATTTGAGCGTCAGATAGCCCAGCTCGTCGATCATCAACAGGTCATATTTGGCCAGACTCTGGAGAAGCTTTGGCGTTGAACGGTCCGCCAGGGATGCATAAAGTTCGTCAAGCAGGTTCTGGGCACTGTAAAATCGTCCGCTGCAGCCATTTAAAATGGCCTTGCGTAGCAATCCAACGCCCAAGCCGGTCTTCCCGGTGCCTGGTTGGCCAATGAAAATAATATTTTCCGACCGATCCATAAAGAACAGCCCTGCCAAAGAGCGAATCTGGCTTTGGTTGACGCCGGGTTGTTGATCGAAAGGGAAAGAATCCAAGGTCCAACTCCAGGGTAGCTTGGCCTTTTGGATACGGGCAGCCAAGCTACGTTCCTGGCGGAACCGATCCTCTTCTTGCAAAAGGCGCATGAGTACCTGTTTGGACCCGATAGATTATATACCAAGGAGGAGCTACCCTCTGTTCCTTGCCA
>JADGCN010000091.1 GCA_015228975.1 Magnetococcales bacterium | reverse complement strand
TACAGCCTCTGCCAGTTTCAGTCAAGAGGGGGCAGAATAGTCGAAGCCCAGTGCCGACCCCGCGTATTCATAAAAAAGTGACCTTCTTCCTAAACCAGTAGCAGAAGATTGGCAGGTATCCAACTGCCAGTACACAACAACATACCGGGAATAAATGAAACACGCGGTTGCATAAGGCCGGTATGGATCAACGCCCATCCCTGTTGGAAGAGGGCTGGCGCATGAAAGAGAGAAATAACATGGGTGACAACCACCACCGAATCATCATTTCAGTCATTTTTACACCATACACCGCCGGAAAAAACAGCATCGGTGGTTCCAAAGTGGGTGCTTTTGTGATGGGCTGCAAGACCTGCTGCGTAGGCAGGGTCGCAACAGTACGGGACAAAGCCTCAATACGCCGTTCCATGGCCTGAATGCGCCCTTCATCAACCAAGGGGGTCACAATCGTTGGTGGATCACTCGGCACCGGTGTGGGCGTCGCAACCACCCGGGTTAATTCTTCCAGGCGCTGCTCCATGGCGCGGACACGATCATCCGTCACAGAGGACTGCACGACAACAGGTTCCGGGGGAGGTGCCGAAGCCATCCTGGCCATTTCTTCCAGGCGCTGCTCCATGGCGCGGACACGATCATCCGTCACGGGGGACTGCACGACAACAGGTTCCGGGGGCGGTGCCGAAGCCATCCTGGCCATTTCTTCCAGACGCTGTTCCATGGCGCGGACACGATCATCCATCTCCGGTGATTGCACCGCGACAGGTTCCGGGAGAGGCGCCGAGGCCATCTTGGCCATTTCTTCCAGACGCAGCTCCATGGCGATAAAACGTTTTTCCATTGCGCTGAGCTTGTCGCTCTGGGAAAACTCCGGGGGATCGTCAGCTTTGGCATTCGACCTGTTCGGGGCATCCATCTGTTTTTTCAACTTGGCCAGGGTGGCTCTTGGAGGCATACCGGATTCCTTTGGCGTTACTTGAATTGAAGGACGAATTGACAAAGTGCCTGCATTTCCCTGAAGGCGGGCGAGTTGGGGGCATAACGGTCGATGGTCGAGCCGGCGATGACACACTCTGCCAAAACAACACGCTGAACGATATTCACCGGGGCCACCTGTCCCTCCAAAGAGGCCAAGGTTTTGCCCAAATCCTTGGCGATAACCGTCTGCGAATTGGTCTTGGAGGGGACCAGAACCACCAATGGTTTGTTGTTACCATTGAGTTCACGGGCATCCTGCGCCAGTTCCGTAGCCGCTTCGGCAGCCCAAATATCCAAAGGCGACGGCGTTACCGGTACCAGCACCATGTCTGCTAAGAGTGAAGCCAACATGGCCGGTTCACGCAATTCGGGGGGACAGTCGATGACAATGACATCCGCGGATTGGGCCAATTCACGAATGTCCGTCTTAACCTTGCGTGCCCCTTTGGTCATGTCCAAAGGATGGATGGCGAGTGGAAAGGCATCCCCGCCCTGCTTGGCCCAACGGCTGGCGGAAAGCTGCGGGTCGGCATCCAGGACAATCGTGTTCAGCCCGGAGCTTTTCATGATGGCGGCCAGGTTGACAGCGATGGTGGTCTTGCCACACCCACCTTTTTGGTTCATTACTGAAATAATCACAAAGCGCCCCCGCCGCAAATTTACAGAACATCCTCACCGTGGCCATGGTAATGGATCACTGCGAAAAACACCATGCCGTTTGTATTATCGCTGGTCAAAAAAACCATCAACGGGGCGGGATTGCCACACTCCAATGAATGGTTAGCTGATCTTCCTGCATGTCAAAGCGCTTGAGTCGATTGAAAAAACTCATACCTAGAAGAGGTTGCGACATGGGAACCTCATTGACGGAAACCGGAAGGTCAAACAATTCCAGGGAGCCCAATTGAAACCGCTGCAAAAAGGTCGGAGCCGCACGTACCGTCCCATTGGCGGTGTGATACGTTTGCGTAAGTCGCAGACGCGAAACATCGATGCCAAGGCGTCTGGCCGTTGCCTGGTCAATGATAATATCCGTAGCCCCGGTGTCGGCGAGAAAGGTGATGGGTACCTGATTGACCAGCGCCTGAATGTGGAAATGGCCATCGTTGGCACGGGTAAAACGCATCGATCCGGGTTGTGCTTCCTGACCGGCATGCGGCAAAAGTGCCCCTTGCAACCGTTGACCCACACCCGAAAGATCGTGGCGAAACACGTAACCTGCAAAAATAGTGAAAAACACCACCAACCAAGGGAAAATCGCTTTTAGCAGTTGAAAAATTCCGGGTGCTTGCGACAGCGCCCAACTGGTAATCAGGATGGAGAAAAAGGCAGCCGGTACTTTTTCCTGGACGTTGGCATCCCAATAGAATCCGTTCAAAACGATATGAACACCCAGCGCCAAAAGGGTCAAAAGAAGAAAAATGGCAAAAAACCGCACAGCGAAATTATTTCTCATGGATGATAGGGATCCAGGAAAAAACATCAGCGACAAGAATCTCCAGCGGGAACCATCAAACGTAACAATGGGGCGTGTTGCTGCGCACCATACACATCGGTCTCCCCGAATGCCCCCGAAGTCATCAGTCGCCTGAGTGTGATTTTGATTGCCAAGGCGGGTTCATAATAAATAACCTTTAATACATCGGTAACGGGAATCCCATAAAGCCGGGCTATGGATTCCGGGGTCACCACACAAGCATCACGAGTGGCTGCAAAGGTAGCCTGATCCTTAAAAAGAATATCCAGTGTCAATTCATAGGGACCCGCATTCTTGCTACGAATGACATGCGCCACTTCAGTCACGGGGATCAAGGTCATGGCATGAGTATCCGTTCACTCAAGGGAAAGTGACAACAAGGATCGTCGATCTCCATCAGGTGATACAGGCTGAACTCATAGGCGGCACCCACAGCAATATCGGACGGGCTGTAGGGAAACGCCAGATTGCCCGCCGTAGTCAATCGTCCGGGAAAACCATAATGCAACAAGGTACTCCGTAACAACGAGCAACCGTTATCCGCGGCAGCCTGATCGGGTGCCAACACTTCCAATACCAAACCCAGCTCATGTGCCATCTTGCGCTCTGGTTCCCAGGGGCCCATGACACCATCGCGGCCATACACATGACAATGAATTTTCGCCTGCGGATCCATCCGCGAACGACACTGTTCCTGAACCTTGGACAGCACCTCATCCAGCAGCGCGATCAGACCCGGGTCACGAACCCCCGCAATGCTGATCGTGCGATAGCCGACACAGCGGGCTGCTTCCAGCTTGATGCGATATTTCGCATCGCGGACAAAGCGGCTCCCTTCAACTCGGACACGCCCCTGGTCCCACTCCCGATAGCTCACCTGCGACAAATCCAACACCCCACCAGGCCCGGGAAGTGACAAAGGATCGCTCTTTTCATACAAAGAGTGCGCTGCCACCGATACCTTGGTAAAGCGACGTTCCGGGTTGAGCGATTCCAGGGTGAAACCGTGATCGTCCAGGATACCCATGACGCAATCACTGCCACTGCCGGGCATGGCGGCGATTGAGGCGCATTCCAAAATTTTCCCCAAATGCAATGCGGGTCCTGGATCCATACCTTTGGACAACGCCAAGGCGGCAAACGGTACCGGGTCATAACAGCGCCCGCAAATAATAATGTCAAACCCCTCCTGCAAAGCGGCCACAACCGGTTCAGCACCCATCTGCGCCACAATGGACGTTGAAGCTCGCACAACCTTTTCGGTCAAGGGAGGGACATTGGTCAGTGGGAGTATGCGATCTTCGGCAAGCGCCTGCACAACGGCATCATGTGTCACATCGGCAGGGATCACCCCCAGCCGATAGGTAACCTGTTGTTCCCGGGCAATTTCCTGGATGATCTCCAGGGTCCAATCCAGATGTACCCGTGCCCCACTGCCACCGGCAGTACCAAGAATCAAAGGTATTTTTAGTTCGGCCTGACCTTGAAGCAGGCGAGCCAGATCCTGCTTGACCCCGGCACGGGAAACAAACGGTTTTCCCGATCCCAAATAATAGGGACCCGGATCGGTACTGCCGCCGTCCACCGCCAGCACATCCGGACGGCGTCGCATCCCCTCGGCAAAAGATGCATCGGGAAAACCATAGCCCAGAATGGCCGTTGGTGACAAAATTTTCATCTCTTCCCCAAAACACGAAAGGGGGGGAAATTCCCCCCCTTCTCAGCGTCAGACTAAGCACCCCTACCTCATGAACGTACCAAAATTACGGTCGCCGTAACGTTCAATACGCATCATCCAGGCGGGCTGGTCCAGTTCTATCTTGATGTAAAAATGGCTCCCCTGCATGGCAAAACGATTACCGGATATCAACTCATGCAGTTCGTAGTTTTCCCCATAACCGATACCATAGGCTTCCGTGGGGATGAAGATTTCCCCCTCCTGACGGTTGAACGGATCCAAATTGACCGCAACCAGGATGATGTTTTTCCAATCCTCGGAAGCCTTGCCGTAGAAGATGATGTTGGCATTGTCAGAACGGAAAAACTTCAAATTTTTGGCATGGTGCAACGCCGGATTTTCCCGGCGGATGGCATTGATCCGGGTAATGAACTCCTTGATGTTGCCCGGGCGATCCCATTCCCAAATTTTATATTGATATTTTTCCGAATTGAGATACTCCTCCTTGCCGGGAACCGCAGCATTTTCGCACAACTCATAACCGCTGTAGATGCCGTAAACCGAAGACATCGTTGCCGCCAGGGCAAAACGGCTCATGAAGGCGGAACGCCCCCCCTCCTGAAGGATGCGCGGCAAAATGTCGGGGGTATTGGCGAAAAAGTTCCACCGCATGTATTCCTTGATATCGGTCTCGGTATACTCTTTCAAATATTCTGTCAATTCCTGCTTGAAGTTGCGCCAGGTGAAGTAGGTATAAGATTGGGTGAACCCAACCTTGGCCAACATTTTCATCATGGGTGGTTTGGTAAAGGCCTCCGACAAGAACACCACCTCGGGATGCTCTTCCTGGATGCTGCTGATCAACCATGCCCAAAAAGCCACCGGTTTGGTATGCGGGTTATCGACACGAAAGGTATTCACCCCATGGCCAACCCAGAACATTAAAACATTTTTCATCTCCTGCCACAGCGCCTTCCAATGCCCATCCGGGGCGCTAAAATTGAGCGGGTAGATGTCCTCATATTTTTTCGGTGGGTTTTCAGCATATTTGATCGTGCCATCAGGACGCTTGAAAAACCATTCGGGATGCTCTTTGACGTAGGGATGATCCGGGGAGCAGTTGATGGCAAAGTCCAGGGCTACATCAAAGTCTTGCGCACGGCAAGCCTGGACAAAGCGCCGAAAATCATCAATGGTTCCCAAGCCCGGCTCAATGGCGTAGTGCCCGCCGGTTTCATTGCCGATGGCGTAAGGACAACCCGGCTCGTCGGGACCGCAAACCAATGAATTGTTCGCCCCTTTGCGCGCCGTACGGCCAATGGGATGGATGGGCGTGAGGTAAATCACATCAAATCCCATGGCCTTGATGTCCGGAAGCCTGCGGATGCAATCGTCAAACGTTGCGCTCCGCCCCGGCTCCAACCCCTGGGAACGGGGGAAGAATTCATACCAGGCGGCAAATCTGGCCCGCACCCGATCCACGTAGACTTCCAGCGGTGGATCACGCATTGTCATATCCGCAGCCAGTTCACCCACTTCATGATTGGCCAACAGCTCCAGCCGATCATGGTCAGAAGAACAAGAAGCCAAACGGGTCAGCAAACCCTGGTAGAAACTTTTCTCCGACTTTTTGGTGGCTTTGCTGGCAATCTGCCGCAGCAATGCCTCCCCTTCAATCAAATCGCTCCGGACATCTTCATTGGCATCACTTTTCTTTTTGGCATCCTGGAGCCATGTGGCAAAAAGATCGGTGTAGGCTTCCACGGTGAACACATACAACGCGTTGGTTTCCGGCTTGAAACTACCCTCCCAAATACACAAACCGGGGTTGATCTGGCGCATCGGTGTTTCCGACCACATTTTGCCGCCAAATTTTTCCCGGTATTTAAGAAACACCTTGACCACGGAATGACCATCGCGGTACACCGCAGCCCGCACCACGATATTATCTCCAACTTCCCTCTTGATGGGATAACGCCCACCATCCACGGAGGGTGTGACCTGTTCGATGACGATGGGTGAAGGGTTCCTCATACTCATACTAAAGGCTCTCCAGCTTGACGGTCGATCGGAATGTTTCACCATGTCACTTGACGTGGCGCTTGTAGAGATCAAAGGTTTGCTTGGCGATGCTGGCCCAACTAAACTTTTCTTCAACCCGCGCCCGCCCCTTGTCGCCCATGGATTTCATCAGGGCCTTATCATCCAGAATCTTGTTGATGGCCCCAGCCAAAGCCTTGGAAAATTCCGGGGGATGGACCGGTTCAAACGGACTTTGTTTGTATTGTTCAAATTCGATAAGATAGCCGGTCTGGCCCTGCTGGACGATCTCGACGATACCACCCACGGCACTGGCCACCACCGGGGTCCGGCAAGCCATGGCCTCCAGATTGATGATGCCAAAAGGTTCGTAAATAGAGGGACAACAAAATACCGAGGCGTGTGAGTAGAATTGGATCACATCTTTTTTGGACAACATTTTTTGGATCCAAAAAAAGTTTTTCCGTTTGGCGCTCACCTTCTTCACCCCTTCTTCCATCTCCAGTTTGATCTCGGGGGTGTCCGGTTCCCCGGCACACAGGACGATCTGCGCCTCGTCGTTGATGTGTTCAATGGCATTGACCAGATGAACAATCCCCTTTTGCCGGGTGATGCGACCAACAAACAAAACAATGGGCTTGGAGGGATCGACACCATGCCGTTCCAGGGCATCAACCTTGTCGGTTTGCTGGTATTCCGCAATATCAATGCCGTTGTAAATGACACTGACGCGTGCAGGATCCACGTTGAAATAGTTAAGGATATCTTCCTTCATGCCGTTGGAAACCGCAATAATGGCATCGGCGCTCTCCATGGCGGTCTTTTCAATCCACACCGACAAATCATAGCCCAACCCCAACTGTTCCCGTTTCCAGGGCCGCAACGGTTCCAATGAGTGCGTGGTCAGAAAGAACGGAATGCCGTAGGCCTTTTGGGCAACGATGCCGCCCAGATGGCTGTACCAGGTATGGCAATGCACCAATTGGGCATCAATGGGGTTGGCGTTAAAGGAAATGCAATTGTGCATGGCCGTCAACGGTGATTTTAATTTTTTGTCGGTATGGGCGAAAATCTCCGGGACAAAATCCAGACCATGCACTGTCAAAGAGCCTGAAGTTTCCTTTTGGTTACCAAAGCACCGCACCTCGACATCCATGAGGCGGGCCAGTTCCTTGGACAAATATTCCACATGAACGCCGGCGCCACCATACACATTGGGTGGATATTCCTTGGTCAGAAACAACGCTTTCATAAAGGCCTCTCCTGATTTTATTGGGCTACCCTGGTCATCTTTGATTTTGGAAAATACGTGACTGCCTGGTGACCAGTGTAACCGACTTGCCGTCGCTTCCCAAGGTATTGACCGGCGTCTGGAGCAACTAATTTCCCCAGTTTACCGCGTAAAAATTCTCAACCCAGCAGACGGATCTGAATCTACTGTGTTTTCAACCATTTTTCCAATTTATTTTTTCTTTTCCTTTCAAAAGTTTTTTTATGCATGTTATCCCATACGCTACTGGTTGCCTGACGTTTCATAATCCCTTCCCTGCTGAGGGTCCGACTATGCGTGTGACTGTCATTCTGCATCGATTGCGCAATTTGCGCCGCTTATCACGTACCCCTTCGAAAACCGACAATGCGTTTGCCCTTTTCGCAAAAAACGCGAAAAGGACAAACCAAGGTGGCCCTCCCCGGGCAGAAGAACAAAGTCAAAAACAAAACCTTGGAGGCGCTGCCTCCAAACCTCCGCCGGGGGAGATAATCTCCCCCGGTCCCCCGCAAATGTGACACGAGTACACTTGCAACCAGAAGATACGTATGAAAATTTTATACTCTTTCATTCACCATGGTTATGGATTCCAGATACAGCTTATCCAATGCTTCAAATAATTCATCCTTGATCGTGTTAAAATGCTTCATATGTTCATCCGCCTGTTCGGTATTTCCAGAACCAGCCAATCGCACGGTTTCCCTGGCCACTTCATGGACCTGTAAGTGGATCGTGCCAACCTCTTGGAAAATATCCAATAGGCCATATCGTTCCGTTCCCTCGCTGTAATACCATTTGCCAAAATCGCATTCCCGACCGCTGGCAACTTCTTCAGGCCGGAGCCGGGCGCGACCACGGACGACATTCTCCAATTTTCCAAGCCACTTCAGGTGGGCACCTTTGATTTTTCCAACATCGAAGGGCACCTTTCCCGACTTGAAACTTTTGACCGAACGGACCAGTTTTTTCTCCGGTGTTACCGCAGTATCGATCAGGCGGGCGGTATGGTAGATGGCACCGTTGATAAGCGACACAAAGGAGAGGATTTCCTCAACCTTGGTATTGGCAGCCTGCGTCGCGGTGTGGGCCTCTGCGGCAGCGGCGGAGACCTGGTTGGACATGGAATCGATTTCGTGATTTTTTTGCGCCAGGTTCTGTGAGGCATTGGAGGCATGCGAGGCATTGGCAGCGATTTCGCTGGTGCCATTCGCCGCTTCCAGGGCGGAGCGGGCAACATCCTGAGCCGCCATGTTCAATTCCTGGACATTGCGTGTGACCTCGCTGGCCGCCTCGGCCACATGGTTGATCGCCTGGGCGATACCGTTGATGGTTTTGGTCTGTTCATCCACCGCCAACGTGATTTCACTATTTCCTTTGTTAATAATATCAATACTTTCTGTGATTTCACCATTGGCATCGGCCACTTCCTGGGCATGTCTTTGAACTTCCAAAATTTTCTCAGATATTTCCTTTGTAGCCTTTGAGGTGCGTCCCGCCAATTCCTTGACCTCATTGGCAACAACGGCAAATCCGAATCCCGCCTCGCCGGCACCGGCCGCTTCGATGGCGGCGTTGAGGGCCAACATATTGGTTTGGTTGGCGATCTGACTGATAACCCCGACCACGGTGCCAATTTCTTTGGCGGAAACAGAGAGTTTTTCCATGATATTTCTGGTGTTTTTTGCCTTGCCATTGGCTTCGCTTGATTCCTGACTCGCCTTTTGACATTGGCCACGAACCTGTTCCAAGGAATGTTTCATTTCCAGAATGGAGCTTGCTACCCGATTGACAGCACCATCCACCTGTCCCAGATTGTCGTTGACTCCGGCAATATTGGAGGTAATTTCTTCCGCTGCCGAGGCCATGGTGGAGATGTTGGCACTGGCCTGTTCCGCGGCGGCGGCTATGGTGATCAGATTGGCGGAGAGTTGTTCCGTCTCCGTTGCCATTTCCGAGACTTTGGTGGCGGTCAGTTGTGCCGCGTTTTGGATGGAGCCTATGTTGCGGGCCGTTTCATGGTGTTCACCGACGACTTCCCGGGATAAGGCGTAATTTTGGTTGGAATCTTGTGCCAGAGATTCTTTGGCGGCACCGAGTTCTTCGTGGACCGCCGCCAGGGAATTGGATTGCAACAGAAGATTATCGATGACTTGGATAAAATTTTTCCTGATTTGATTGACATCCTCTGAGATGTGATCCAATTCATTGCGTTTGCCGGCGATTTGGATGGGGTGGGCCAAATCACCTTCAGCCAGGAGTTTCAGTTCACCACGCATGTATGAAATTTGCTTTTGGACACGTTGTATCTGTATGTAGGATAATAGAAAGACAACCATGCACGCCACGCCCCCGGCAATGACCAACGTGATGATTGTGTTGACGCTGCCGGCGGCCTCGCCACTCATCAATGTGACGGATTTGTTCAGGTCACCGAGGAGTACACTGTTTTTTTCAACGAGAAGAGACGTGACCGTGTCAATGCTCCCTTGACCTTTTTCCAAGGCTTGGATCTGCGCAATCAGCGGTTTCCAGGATACCTGGACTTGTTGCAGCATTTTTTCGGCATCCGGGTCGGGAGCCGAAACGACAACTTTTTCTGGTTGTTTGCGGTTCACAAGGGAAGGAACCTTTCCACCGTTCAGCAAGCCGGTTAACGATTCATCGAAGACCCAGGCTGAGGTTAACAGGGAGTCCAATTGATCCTGATTGTGGGTTTGTTGGTACAGCAAGGCTTCCTTGACCATTTTTTGCGTCAACATGCGTTGCCGTCCCGCCATGTCGATGGTAATGGCATCATGGCGCATCTCGGCGGCGGTCATAAGGACTGAGAAAATGATGAGCAGCATAACCAAGCCAATGGCACCGTTGGTTCCGAGCAGGGTGGCGCGCAAAGACCATTTCAGGGTGTCGGGTTTGGACAGGTTCATACACCAGGCAAACAATCCTTTGCCTTGATGTAACATGTGGGCCAAGTGATCTTTCATCAACTCTTCTCCATCAGTTATCCGGGGGAACGGACGGTCAGCCGGCGTGATGACCTCCTTGGTGGAGGGATGGGCATGGCCAATGTTATGGAATCTATTTGATTGTCACAATGTTAAAACCTTTGACCAGGGCCAGGATGCCCATGCCGACGATCACCAGAGCCGCAGCAACCTGAAACATGCGCCGAATTTTTGGCCCCACGAAAATAAAAACCCAACCCAACCCCCACAAGGCGGGCAAGGTCCCCAAACCAAAAGCGCCTATGATAAGCAAGCCGCCGGTTACCGAACCGGTTGCGAACGCTTTGGCCTGAAAGGCCCAATGCAATCCACACGGGAGGAGTCCGGTGAGAATGCCCAAGGTCAGCGCAGGCTTCCAACCTGTTGCAGCACCTTTTTGCAATCGGGAAAACCATGCGGGGGATTGCCACCCGCGAAACCCGGCAACGCCCAGGGTATCCAGGCCCATGACGATCATGACCAGCCCCGCCAACCCCAGCGGCAAGGCCCGCAACCAGGGGGATCGCTCGGTAAAGGGTGCCAGGGAACCCAACCAGCCACTCAAGGCACCAATCAGCAAATAGGTTGACACCCGACTGAGGCCATAAACCAAATGTCTGACCATGACCGTCATCGTTGGCATGCCGGCAGGGGAATGGCCACCGGGGGCAAAACCCAATGCGGTCACCATTCCACCACACATGCCGATGCAGTGGCCACTTGCAAGCAAAGAGGCTATAAAGGTAAACCACAGCTCGATGGGCGTTGGAGCCAGTGTGCCAGCCCATGACAAGTGCAAGTGATGATCCATGGCCTCTTCATCCACAATATGGAACGGCAAAACCTTATAGAGAGCGCCCCGTGTCGCAATCAACCATTACCTGTTGCTATCATTGCGGTTTGACGGCAGAAGGGCAATCCGTGTTGCGGCACGATGACAAAATATTTTGTTGCCAGGGTTGCCTGGGTGCCTTTCGCTTGATCCATCAGGCTGGCCTTGCCGCCTATTATGATCAAAGAAGCGAACATTTTACAGGTTTCCAGGCAATCCCAGACCTGGAAGCCACGTTTTGGGAGGATGATTCCTTTCAAAAGGAGATGGTACAGGATGTCGCCGGAGGATTGAAAGAGGTCCATCTGCTCCTGGAAGGGATACATTGCGCGGCATGCGTCTGGCTGAATGAGCAGATATTGCGCCGCATTCCCGGCGTTGTATCCGCCCAGGTCAATTTTGCCAATTATCGCGCCACCGTCCGATGGGATCCCGGGCAAACCACTGTGTCGCATGTGATCGCATCCTTGACCCGGATCGGCTACAAAGCCCATCCCTACGATGCCACCCGGGTTGAACAGGTCCATCGCGCCCGCAACCGGGCGTTGATGCTGCGATTGATCGTAGCCGGTTTCGGGGCGGCAAACATCATGATGATCGCCGTGGCCCTCTATTCGGGAACGCTTCAGGGGATGGAAGAGTCGTACCGTATTTTTTTTCACTGGGTGTCCCTGATCCTGGCCACCCCGGTGGTGTTTTATTCCGGTAGCACCTTTTTCCAGGGGGCTTGGCAAGGGATCAGGACGGGTCATCTGACCATGGATTTTTCCATTGCCGTGGGTGCTGGAATAACCTACGCCGCAAGCCTGTGGGCATTGCTCGGGGGATCGGGGAAAATTTATTTTGATTCGGTAACTCTGTTCGTCTTCGCCTTGCTCCTGGGGCGTTACCTCGAATCGGCTGCCCGTCGCAAAGCCGCCGGCACGCTGGAACGGGTCGCCGAATTTCAGCCCCGGACCATCCAGGTGGTCCGGGAAGGCGTTGAACAGGCGCTCCCCCTGGCCGCGGTCAAGGTGGGCGATGCGATCATCGTCCGTCCCGGCGAACAGATCGCCGTCGATGGCATCGTCCTTGAGGGACACACTTCGGTTGATGAATCCTTGTTGACCGGTGAATCGGTTCCCGTCGAAAAAAAAATCGGTTCCTCCGTCATCGGCGGCTCGATCAACGGCGAAGGGGCCATCCACGTCCGGGTGCAAAACGTTGGCGGCAACACCACCCTGGCCAAAATTGTCGCGACCGTGTTGGCGGCACAGGCGAGCCGCAACCTGTCTTACGGCCTGGCAGAACGATTGGCGCCGTGGTTTACCGGGGCCATAGTCATCCTGGCCCTGGTCACCTGCGTCATCTGGTGGGGAGTGGATCCTTCGCAGGCGTTGGAAAACGCGGTTTCCGTCCTGATCATCACCTGCCCGTGCGCCCTGGGTCTGGCCACTCCGGCAGCCTTGCTGGTAGCCTGCGGTACCGCCGCCCAAAAAGGGGTTTTGCTGCGGGATCCCGCCACTCTGGAACGCTTGGCCATGATCGATCACATCGTTTTAGATAAAACCGGCGTGGTCACCGAAGGACGCCCCCGAGTAACCCGTTATGCCCCGGTTGCCGGCATTGACCAGCGACAACTCCTGAGCCAAAGCGCCGCTGTCGAACGCTATTCGGAACATCCCCTGGGCCGGGCGATCTTTCAGAACTGTAAAGAACAGGGATGGGGTCCGTTGCCTGCGGCTACGGATGCCACCATACAACCGGGCATGGGATTGTCAGCCCGGGTGGACGGATGCACCACCCGGGTAGGACGACGCGAATTCGTTTTGGAAGCGGGGACATACCCTGATTTTATGCCGCCATCCCTGGAAGGCGACCGGCCTATCACCTGGATCGCCTGTAGCGTGGATTATCGCCCGTGGGGGTGGCTCGGGCTTGAGGACACCATCAAGGAGGACGCCAAGGCGACGATAGCCACCCTTCAGAAAGGGGGCTTGAGCATGACCCTCCTGTCGGGGGATCGAGCGGAGGTGGTGGCCTGGACCGCAGCCCGGGTTGCCATTCGGAAGCATCATGGCGGGGTGTTGCCCGAGGACAAGTTACAGTTCATCCGTAGCCTGCAAGCGCGTGGAACACGCGTGGCCATGGTGGGTGACGGTCTCAACGATGCCCCGGCTTTGGCTTTGGCCGATGTGGGGATGGCGGCACGGGAAGCGACCGATCTGTCGGTGGAAACCAGTGATGTGATCCTGCTGAATCGGGGATTGGGTTCGGTTGCTTTTATCGTCAACCTGGCCAGGTCCACTGTCAGGGTGATTCGAGAAAATTTATGGTTTTCTTTGGGTTATAACCTGATCACCATTCCCCTGGCCATGGCGGGCTGGGTCACCCCCCTGTTGGCCGCCATTGCCATGCCTTTGTCCAGCTTGGCCGTGGTTGCCAACGCTTTGCGTCTGGCCAGGCGAACCGATGGTATTCGCCAATGAGACCGTGGGTACATGGTGTATTCGTGACACTATCAAAAAATAAGAGAACCCCCGGCTCTGCCGGGGAGGCAGCAAAAGTTTGA
>JADGCN010000090.1 GCA_015228975.1 Magnetococcales bacterium | reverse complement strand
TTTCGCGGGAATGACGCTAGAAAACTACGTGTCCCGCGTTGGTTGCGGTTTAGCCGGTAAATCCCAAACGGCTGGCCTCTTCGGGGACAAAAACCCAGGGGTAATCCTTGCGTCGCTTGCTTTCGTATTGCCTGATCTCTTTATCATGCTCCAACGTCAAGCCGATATCATCCAATCCGTGGATCAGACAATGTTTGCTAAACGGATCTACCTGAAAAGGCAAGGTATGTCCATCCGGGGTGGTTACGGCCTGCTCTGGAAGATCGACCGCCAAGCGGTACCCGGGGGTGGCTGAGGCTTCCCGGAACAACCGGTCTACGGTTTGGGTATCCAGGATGATCGGGAGGATGCCATTCTTAAAGCAATTGTTAAAGAAAATATCGGCAAACGATGGTGCGATCAGGACGCGAAAGCCATAATCCAACAAGGCCCAGGGGGCATGTTCCCGCGAGGAGCCGCAACCAAAATTATCACGAGCCAAAAGGATTTGTGCTCCATGATAGCGCGGTTGGTTGAGTACAAAGTCGGGATTGACTGGGCGTCCCTGACAGGATTTTCCCGGTTCACCACGATCCAGATAGCGCCACTCATCGAACAGATTGGGTCCGAAACCGGAGCGTTGGATCGATTTTAAAAATTGTTTGGGAATGATGGCGTCGGTATCCACATTGGCGCGATCCAACGGCACCACGACTGATTCAATGCGTTTGAAAGGTTCCATGGTTCTTTATTCCTCTCTTGAAGGCGCAAATCAACCCATTCGGCTATCGACGTAACCACCTTTGCCACGCCCCGCAACCATCATGCGAAAGATGCGGCTGAAGTCGCCTTCGATGGAACCCTGGACGGCTTGCATGGTCAGGATGACGGGCATGGCCCGGGCCATTTTGGGAATCTCCTCGCTATCATAACACGGGACGACGTGATGGAGTGCCTGGAGTCGCATGAACAACGGTGCCATGGCGGCATCCACCAGGGAGAAGCGTTCTCCCATGAGGTATGGCCCCGAGTCGTGCGCCAGTTTTTCCACCCAGGAGAGTTTTTCGCTCAGATCGTCGATCGCTCGATGCCAGGCTTTTTCGTCGGCGGCCGCGATGCACTCGCCAAAAGCGCGCTGACACGTCCCGGCCCACTCCACCAGGGCTCGTTGTATGCCCCGTTCAAGGGTATCCGCCGACAGGAGTGTGCCGTGGGTGAGATCGTTGAGAAATTCCCCGATGGCTACCGAGTCGAAGATCACCTGCGTGTCATTGATCTTGATCAGGGGGACTTGACCCATGGGGGACAGATCGAACAGCCAATCGGGGCGATCACTGGGATTGACGAAGGTCCTTTTGCAGGACACCCCCAGGTGGTCGAGGATGATGACCACCCGTTGGGCAAAGGGACAGGCCTTGAACAATACCAACTCCAAATTCATGGACTTCGCTCCTTACGAATCACGCTTGCGGTATTAACGAACGGATAACGACAGTTGCGGACGGATACCTACAGCCGACGCACATCGACGAAATGACCATGGATGGCTGCGGCGGCTGCCATGGCGGGGCTGGCCAAATGGGTTCGGCTACCGGCCCCTTGCCGACCTTCAAAGTTGCGGTTGGAGGTCGAAGCGCAGCGTTCCCCGGGAGACAAAACGTCATTGTTCATGGCCAGACACATGGAACACCCCGGTTCACGCCATTCAAATCCGGCGGTGATGAAAATTTGGTCCAGGCCTTCTTCTTCCGCTTGGCGTTTGACCAGACCGCTGCCGGGCACCACCAGGGCCAGCTTGATGGAGCTGGCCACCTTGCGATCCTTGACCACCTGGGCTGCGGCACGCAAATCTTCGATGCGACCATTGGTACAGGAGCCGATGAACACCTTGTCGATGGGGATGTCGGTAATCCGGGTGCCTGGTTGCAAACCCATGTAGGCCAGGGCTTTGCGGGCGGAACTTTGCCTGACCGGATCCGTCATGGTATCGGGATCGGGAATTTGCCCGGATATGGGCGCCATCATTTCCGGCGATGTCCCCCAGGAGACTTGTGGTTCGATGGCGCTGGCGTCCAACGTCAGTTCCCGGTCAAAAACAGCCCCGGGATCGGAGACGTAGTGTCGCCAATGGATGACCGCTTCAATCCAATCTTTCCCTTTGGGGGCATAGGGACGGTTGGCCAAATAATCGATGGTGTGATCATCCACGCCCACCATGCCGGCACGCGCTCCTGCTTCAATAGCCATGTTGCACACCGTCATCCGCCCTTCCATGGAGAGTGCCCGGATGGCTTCACCAGCGAATTCGATGGCGTGACCGGTGGCGCCAGCCGTACCGATCCGACCGATCAGATAAAGAACCATATCCTTGGGTGTCACTCCGGGACCCAGGGTATTGGTCAAGGTGAGGCGCATGGTTTTCGGGCGTTTTTGCGTCAAGGTTTGCGTGGCCAGGACGTGTTCCACTTCCGAAGTGCCGATGCCAAAGGCCAAAGTACCGAATGCCCCATGGGTGGCGGTGTGCGAATCGCCACACACCACCGTCAGGCCGGGGAGGATCAATCCCTGTTCCGGGGCTATGACATGGACCACCCCTTGGCGTGGATCGCCCATACCGAAGATGCGAATGCCAAATTCCCGGCAATTGTTTTCCAGTGTTTCCACCTGCAGGCGCGACACGGGATCCTGGATACCCTGGGCCAAATCCCGGGTGGGGACGTTGTGGTCGGGCACGGCAAAGGTGGCCTCGGGTGTCCGTACGGTACGCCGGTTGAGCCGAAGCCCTTCAAAGGCTTGTGGAGAGGTCACCTCGTGGACCAGATGGCGGTCGATGTACAGCAACGCCGTTCCATCCGCATCCTGGCGAATTTGATGTGCATCCCATATCTTGGCAAAAAGCGTCTTGGCACTCATGCGTTCATCTCATTGATCAAGAAGGATCGTCGAATGTCAGAGTCCACTTGGATGTTTCCAGAAGGACCAGGACACCCTTAACCCACGCATCTTGCCACGATTGAAATAATTCTTCTACCTTTCACATTACACCCGGAACACTTCTTCCAAGGATTGCGAGGTCAAAACCCGATCACCCCAGATTCAAAAAAGTCAAAACCAAAGTCAAAGGCAAAACCCAAAAATAAAAACCACCTCACTTTTCCGCTTTTTTGCATCACAGCCTCTCTAAAGACCTTAAAAGGAATACCAAAACGGCTTCTTCGTCCACATTCCGAGGAGAGAAAGATGTTCCGTGGTGAAGATCCACTGATCTGCCGTATCTGCAAGAAGGTCATGAAATTTGTTTCATCTGTCTTCCCATCCAACCTCTCGGTGATCAAGAACAGGTGCCACCTTACTTTCGGGTGATGTCGTGACCGCAGGAGAAGTGCGCCTTAAATGGTGGATTTTGGTCATTTTTCACTCTGTCCAGTGCTCATCCAGTGAATTATTCCGCCACGAAACGTCAAATCACACCGGAACAAAACCCTGTAAGCCCTTAATTGTCTCCAACACAGCCAGAGTCGGAAAGATTGTTTTTCCGATACATCAAGAATTAATGAAACCATGGTAGGCCACCAAGCATTTTTCATGTGGCACCGGCCCCATGGTGACAGGTGGATCCTCTCAGCGAATGGTGAACAATCTCTGGAAATTGGCGGTATCCATCACCTGCTTTACCGCGGGGCGCACGTTGGTGAATTGGATATCCGCCATGGGGCCACCCACTTTTTCCCGAAACAGCAACAGCATGCCCAGGGCGGAGGAATCGATGTATTTGGTTCGTTTGAAATCGAGGATGTAGCGCACATCCGCCTTGCTTGTCCCCTTGGAATTGGAAAGGGAGTTGAAGGCCTTTTCAAAAGCACTGAAGACGTTGTGGTCGAATACTTCGACCAGTCGCAGTCCGATTTCCGTTTTCTTGCCCTTGGAGGTTACCGTAACTCTGTCCACCTCTTCGGGGGGCAATATTTTGAACTCCCGGCCCTCCTCATTTTTCACGTGGAGGAAGAATTCACATTTACGACAATTATCTTCCTTTTGTTGCCTGGTGCCTTGTTGTTGTCCACCGCAAAAGGTTCCGGTAATGGCCCAGCAAATCCTTCCGGCGAACTCGCCGTCGTTGACGTGTCCCGTTTTGGTATTGGAGGCGGGGCACACCCCCAACTCCTGCACTTTGGCCCCACCCACTTCCCGACCACACTTTTTGATTTCCCAGCAATTGAGTTTTTCCATGCCATTCTCCCAGACGATTAAGGTCACCCACGTAGCACACGACCGGCAAAGTGCCAGGATGTAGAAATATGTATAAAAAATACATTTATGATCCCATCAAATTATCACAATGGGCGATACGCAATCAATCATTATCTCTCAATTTTCGGCACAATATGGCATAATCATTAAATAACAATATGTTGGTGATACTGCTATGCAATTATATTTTGGAATATCATTGCTACTTACCGGCAATTATATTTTGGAATATCATTGCTATTTTTTGGCAATTATAGTTCACGATATAATGATTGATCCCGGTGTTTAGTACATCAGAGTTACTGTATTTGGAGGGAGATCTTTCGATTGCCGTTGGCGCCGCCGTGGCCACGTTCCCTGCCGCGCCATTAGGATGGACGGAAGGGTCGATTCCGTGCTATACTGGCTTTTCCAAGATGTCGTAATGATTGAATTGAAATGAAATAATCGAGGAGCCACACCATGCAACGCCGCCAATTCCTGCAATCGTCCGCCCTGGCAGCCACGGCCATGGCCCTGGGGCAACCGGTGCGAACCCCCCTTGCGGAAGAGACCCCGGAGGCCCGCCCGGTCATCAAACGCTACCGCAACCTGGGCAAGACGGCCATCAGCATGAGTGATGTTTCCTTTGGAGCCGGCAACGTCCCCTCCGGTTCCCTGATCCTGCGCGCCATCGACCGGGGCATCAACTATTTCGACACCGCGCCCGACTACGGCCCCAGTGAAGATCATATTGGCGACGCCCTGAAAAAAATCAAGAATCGCGACAAAATCGCCATCGCTTCCAAATTTTGCCGCCCGATCCCCTATCAGGAAGGGGTCAGCCATCTGCAACCGGGATCGAGCGTCTCGGACTATGTGGGATCGGTGGAGAACAGCCTGAAACGGATGGGAACCGAATACCTGGATGTCGTGTTCGTCCACGCCATCGGCGAAAAGAGCGACATGGAACACGAAAAACGCCGCCTGTTGGATGACAACATGCTGACGGCGGTGGACCAGCTCAAAAAATCCGGGAAAGTGAAATATCTGGCCGTTTCGTCCCACGGTCCCCACAACATGGAGCCACTCATGCAGGAGGCGATCGCGTCGGGACACTTCGACCTGATGATGATCGCTTTCAACTTCATGAAATTTCCCAAGATCCCCGACATCCTGCGCCAAGCCAAAGAGAAGGGTGTCGGCGTGATCGCCATGAAAACCCTGGCGGGAGCCAAGGACAGCGGTGCCAAATTGGATTCGGGACAGTTTGAACAAGCCGCCCTGAAATGGGTCTTGCAACACGAGGCCATCGCCGGCCTCGTCATCACCTTCAAGTCGGCCCAGGATTTGGATACCTACCTGCCCGCCTCGGGGCAGACGTTCACCGCCCGGGATCAACACGCCCTCGATCAGTACGCCGCCCTGCACGGGGCCAGCTATTGCCGTACCGGCTGCGGTAATTGCCTGGGGGCCTGCGCCGACAATGTCAACATTGCCGCCATCCTGCGCTACAACATGTACTTCAAGGAGTATGGCGAGCAAAAACGAGCCATGCAATCCTATGCCGCCCTGGATCAATCGGCACGCCCCTGTTTGTCGTGCGCTACCTCGGCCTGTGACGCCGCCTGTCCCCATGGCTTGTCGGTCACCTCGCAACTCCAGGAGGCGCATCGCAACCTGACCCTTTCCACCATTGTCTGAAGGTGGCAACGTAAATCCATTGGTCACCCCCCATGGCCACACCCATCCCCACACCCGAACCCCATCCCTGGATTCGCGTGGCGTTGTTGTTGCTGCTGCCGCTGCTGGCAACGCTGGTGTGGTGGGATGGACAGCATTATGACCCCGACGTACTGCAATTCGCCAAAGGGGGGAACGCCTCCTCCGCGGACAGCGCCTGGATCCCAGAAAAAATAGGCACCCTGGTCCGCATCGGCAAACTCCGGCACTATACGAAAGAAACCTTGTCGGATTACGTCAATGGTCACGCCGACGCCTATCTGGCCCAGGGATTCAAACACCTGGTGGTGGCCGATTACGGCGTCGATGCCACAACCAATCAACCGCAACTGACCGTCGATGTTTTCGACATGGAACAACCCCTCAACGCCTTCGGCATGTTGATGAACGAAACCCCGGCCAATGCCAAGGCCGTCACCATCGGTGCCATGGGATTCGCCCACGGCCAAGGGCTCGATTTCATTCAAGGGGGCTTCTTCATCAAGTTGACCACCTTCACCCCCGACCAACCCCTGGAGACCTGGGCCGCGCACCTGGCCACACCCCTGACGGCGAAAACGGGGAAATCGGCCCTGGTGTTTGGATTCCCCGATCTCGGGGACACGGTTTCCACCCGCTTCATCCGGGAAAATTATCATGGGCTGGCCTTTTTGCGAAACGTCCTGGTTCGACAGTTCAAGCGGGGGGAGGTCACGTTTGAAGCCTTCCTGCTCACCGGATCCCCCAACGAACTGGCTGCGGTGAAAAAACAGCTCACGGAATTCCTGGCCCGGGAAAAAACAACCACCTCCACCATCACCGAAGGTTCCCTGCCCCGACTCGTCATCCACGATCCCTATGAAGGGGATTGGTTCGTCATGGAACGCAAGTCGCAATGGCTCGGTATCTTCGGCACCGATGCGCAAACCTTGGAAACACCCTTGAAGGACTTTTTCCAGCCATGAGCCAACACTCTGAAAAAAAAACACCTCAAAAGGTTCAGGCCACATGGAGTCGGCGTCGGTTCGTCGAACGGATGGGCGTTCTGGCCGGTGTTTCGACCGTATTGGCCGCCGGGGGGCTTTGGATCCGGGGATCGGAACCGGTGCGACATCGGCAAGAGGAAATATTCAAACTGAAAGATTTTCGCGTGCCCGAATCAAGCCGCCATCCCATCCTCGCCATCGTCCATGGCAACCATGTCGAATCCATGGTGCGGGAAGCGTTCAACACCCTGGGTGGGGTGGAACGCTTCATCCAAAAAGGGGATCGGGTCCTGTTAAAACCCAACGTGGGTTGGGATCGCCTGCCGGAACAGGCGGCCAATACCGGACCGGAGTTGGTGGCTTCCGTGGCCCGTTTGTGTCGCGAGGCGGGCGCGTCGCGGGTTTGGGTCACCGATGTGTCGCTGAATGATCCCGGTCGATGCTTCGTCCGTTCGGGTATCGAACAGGCGGCGCAACAGGCGGGCGCTCATGTCTTCCTGCCGGGAAAAGATGATTTCCGCGCCACCGACATGGGTGGCAAACTGCTCAAGGTGTGGCCGGTCAACCGTTTGTTCCACCAAGTGGACAAGGTGATCAATCTGCCCATCGTCAAACACCACTCCCTGAGCGGATGCACCCTGGCCATGAAAAACTGGTACGGTATCATCGGCGGGCGTCGCAATCAGTTGCATCAGGACATCCACACCTCCATCGTCGATCTGGCGGCGGCGGTACGCCCCACCTTGACCATCATGGACGCCACTCGGGTACTCAAAGCCAATGGTCCCACCGGTGGCAGCCTGGACGATGTCGTCCACCACGAGACCATCCTGGCCGGTTTGGACGAAGTGGCCCTGGACAGCCTCGCCCTGGGCCATCTGGATTTGACCCCCGACAAAATCCCCTTCCTGGCCTTGGCCGAGGCGCGGGGATTGGGGCGCGTGCGTTGGCAAGACCTGAACCGGTCGGAAACCCGGGTGTAGGGTACCCTTATGAAACGGACCATTCCGGGATTGCGAACCCTTCGACGCCTCTACGCCACTTTTTTCCTGCTCCTGTTCCTCCTGCTCCTCTTTGCCGGCGATTTCAGCCGCATGCAAGGGTATGACATCCCCTTGTTCCTGGAATTGGACCCCTTGGTGGCCTTCAGTGGCTTCCTGACCAGCGTCACCGTCTACAAAGGAATGATCCTCTCCCTGGCCGTCGTGATCCCCACCCTGTTCCTCGGTCGTTTTTTTTGTTCCTGGGTGTGCCCGCTGGGGAGCCTGCATCACGTGACCGGATTGGGCCTCTTCACCCATCGCCCCTCCGCCAGCCATGCCGCCAATTCTTACAAACCCATGTTTCGCTGGAAATATCACCTCCTCACCTTTTTCCTGATCGTATCCCTGTTGGGGGGGATGCAGGCCGGTTTGCTGGATCCCATCGCCCTGTTGTTCCGTTCCCTGACGGTGGCCGTCCTCCCCATGCTGGATGGTTTGGGGCTCTCTGTTTATCCCCGCACCCCCGTCTTTCAAGGCGGTCTGCTGATCGCCACCCTGTTCCTCTTGATACTGGCGGCCAACCGTTTCATGCCCCGTTTCTGGTGCCGGGTGCTTTGCCCATTGGGGGCGTTGCTGGGGATACTCTCTCGTTTCGCACCCCTGGGAATTCAAAGGGATGTGGACCTGTGCAGCCATTGCAATCGTTGTTTGCATCATTGTCAGGGGGGGTGCGATCCCCATGCCGCCTGGAGGAAATCCGAGTGCCATCTGTGCATGAACTGCATCGCCGACTGCCCCGAAGGCGCCTTGCGCTACGGATTGCCAAAATCCCGCAGCAGCATTCACCTGCCGTTGGATCTCAATCGCCGGCGCCTGTTGGAAACGGCTGCCGCATCGCTGGTGATGTTGCCGTTCATGCGACGCTCGCTGTCGTCGGTCACCACCGATCTGCCCACCATCATCCGTCCCCCCGGCTCCCTGGCCGAAGAAGATTTCGCCAAACGGTGTATCAAATGCGCCGCCTGCATGCGGATTTGCCCCACCAATGCCTTGCAACCCACCCTGTTGGAAGGGGGATGGGAGGGGATCTGGACCCCGATCCTGATCCCACGCGTCGGCTATTGCGAACACCATTGCGTCCTCTGTGGCCGGGTTTGCCCCACCGGGGCCATCCGTGCCATCGCCGTCAACGAAAAAATCGGTCAAAAACCTTTCGACACCCCCATTCGCCTGGGAACCGCCTTTTTCGACCGGGGGCGTTGCCTCCCATGGGCCATGGACATCCCCTGCATCGTTTGTGAAGAGGTTTGCCCCACCTCTCCCAAGGCCATTTGGTATCGTCTTATCACCATCAGCAACCGCGACGGCGTCAGCGTCACCCTCAAGCAACCTTACCTCAAGCCCGATTTGTGCATCGGCTGTGGCATCTGTGAAAACAAATGCCCGGTTGGTGGCGAAGCCGCCATTCGCGTGTCCAGCATTGGCGAGTCACGTTCCACCACCAATCGCATGCTGCTCAAAGCCAGTCCGTGAAAGACGCGACACATGCCTGTAAAGTAACAATAGGTTGCCAAAAAAAAAGGCCCGGAGTCGTAACCCCGGGCCTTTATCATGGGTATGGCGTTTGATTACAGTGCGGCCTTGGCCTTGGCATAATCGGGTTCCTGGGTGATTTCCGGAACCAGTTCGGTGTAGGTCACCTTGCCATTGGCGTCGATGATGACAATGGCACGGCAAAACAATCCCGCCAAGGGACCGTCAACAATACGTACCCCATAGACTTCGCCAAAGCTGCGGGCGCGCAGTTCCGTCACAGAAATGACGTTATTGAGACCTTCAGCGCCACAAAACCGACTATGGGCAAAGGGCAGGTCGAGGGAAACACACAATACCACCGTATTGCTGAGTTTGCTGACGGCTTCGTTGAAATGCCGGACGGAGGCGGCACAGACCGGGGTATCAATGCTGGGAAAAATATTCAGGACTACCTTTTTGCCGGCGAAGTCTTTCAAGGAGACATCGGACAGGTCGGTCTTGGTCAGGCAAAAATCGGGCGCTGGCGCACCGACGGCGGGAAGATTTCCACACGTATGGGTGGCGCCACCTTTAAGTGCAATGCTAGCCATTTTTTGTTCTCCATTTATAATTTTCTGTGAGGTTATTGTGCGCTTCTTGGTTCGCAAAGGGTGGTCTGGTGGTAAAATGTAACGGTTTAAAAAGTCAAAACGATCACCCCCCACGTTCAATTCGGGGCGATAGTACCTTGCCTTAACCAGTTTGGCACGGATCTTTTTGGGATGATCAGGACTTTATGGCACAAAAAAAACCCGGACCAACGTACGTCCGGGTTTTCATCTTGTCCTGTCGTGCCACGAGTCGGAGGCGTCATCGCGCCGACCCGCCCCGGCGTGCAAGATTAGATTTTCATTTTCTTCTTGACCTTCTTGGCTTTTTTCTGCACCCACTGCATATTGGAAGCGGAGTCCACGCCACCTTGTTTCAGCGGAATGACGTAGCCAATGCCGTATCCGGGGCAAGAACCTTTGCTTTTTCCGTTCGAGGGGCAGGGATTGGCCTTCATGAACGCGATTTTGGTGGCGCTCATTCTGGTTTTTTTGTGGCGGGTTGCACTGAAGGCATCCAGAGGCAGGGCTACGAGTACCGCCAGGGCTGCGGCCAAAATCAACTTGTTCATCTTCAACATGATTCATCTCCTACATGGGGTTTTTGACGTCCCGGAACTCTTGCATATTCAGCATTGTGGTGAGCCAGGGGACATATCGGTATCGGGTTGTTGTCACCTTATACGGGTTGTTGTTTGCATTTTTATGTTACAATGATTGGTCACATTCCTTGGTGCCCGGGGCTGGTTATTGGACTTGCTTGCAAGACCTTATTATTTCAGTTATTCCGTCACCGTGGTTTGTTTCGTTGTTTTGTAACGTTAACGTAATAAATTCTTGTGCCATTCTAATTTTCGCCAAGATTCCAACACCAAAGGCTCCCCAACCGGCTCTCCACCAGTTAAGGAAAGAAAATCTGCACGCTACTATGACTCGCATAGAGTCATTAACCTGCGAAACGAGTGCAAGGTACAACAGGTTACATTAACCTTCAATGGCTATCGATAATCATCGATCAATTTTTTTTTAACGGGACAAATACGAGCATGCTGTGCGCCGTCCCCACTTCAACATAAAGGGGTGTGATGCATAGAAGATCGGGTTTATGGACATGCACGGGCTGAAACAAGGGGGGATCCAACCCCAAACATGCGCAAAGCTGGGGCGGGACGTTGTTCCATCGGGCCAAAGCGACCCGTTACACCTTTTTTGGGTTTTGCGGATGCGCCGCACCTTGTGGTTTGGCAACTTTGGGTTTGTTGGAGGCGTTTTGCGCGGCTGTGGATGCTTCAATGGTGCCGGCGGTATTGCTCTTGCCCTTTTGCGTCAGATGATTACGCGACAATCCCTGACGCTCCGTTTGGATGGCGGCTTCCTTTTTTTTCGCGCCGGTCGTGTCGATAAAATTGCGATAATTTGTCAACATGGCCTGCATGGAACCCTTGGAGACTGTGTCGATACCGTTAGCCATGGAGATGCTCCTTTATGTACGACTTGGATCAGCCTTACCACCTTTATTAGTGTACGCCTTCTGCGCAAAGAAAGACAGACGCAATAAACGAAAGAGGCGGATCTTTTGTCGCCCGGGAAACCCACCTCATCCGGGTGGCGGGATGACGGTGACACTGTGTTGCAAAGCGTGTGTCAATCGTTCCCATGCCGCTTCCGATCCCGGCAGTCCGAAACGCAAGCCGGGGGGATTGTCGAACTTCCGGACCAGAATCCCCAAACGCGCCAAGTTTTCGTACCATACCCCCTGGTTGGCCAGGGGTACCCATTGAAACAGGGCGGTACGTCCTTGAACAGTGAGGCCATGGCTTGTGAGCAATTGACTGAGACGTTGGCTCTCTTTTTGTAAATGGTCGCGGGTTTTCTCGATCCAGGAATGATCGGCAAGGGCGGCCCGGGCTATCCAGCGGGAGGGACCGGCGACGTTCCAAGGCCCCAGTTCGGCGCGTACCGCCTGCAACACAGAAGGGTGCGCCAGTAAAAAGCCAACCCGCGCACCCGCCAACCCAAAAAATTTGCCCAGGCTGCGTAAGACGAGCAATCCCGCCCGTCCGGTATCGGCGGCAACACTCTCACGGTCTGCGGCATCCATGAACGCCTCATCGACAATCAGCCAGCCACCATGGTGCTGCAAACGCTGCCACCAGTTGTGGAGTGTCGTTTTGGGAATCACCCGTGCGGTCGGATTGTTGGGATTGACGACGATCAACACCTGCAATCGATCCAGAAGCGTGTCCGAAACCTCATCCAATGCCGTGACTTCAAAGCCTTCCCGGTACCAGGCATGGGCGTGTTCGGCGTAGGTTGGCGACACGACGCCAATGGGGCCCTTGGCGACCAAACGGGGCAAGGATTGGATGATGGCTTGCGAGCCCGCTGCCGGAAGCAGGTGTTGGCAACCGTAGTATGCCCGTGCCACCGATTCCAGGTCATCCCCATCTTCGGGCAGCCGGTTCCAGACGTTTTCCGGCACCTGGGGCACGGGCCAGCCCCGGGGATTGATCCCGGTGGATAAATCGAGCCATTCCCCGGGGGGGATACCCCATTCCCGGGAGGCTTCCCGCACCCCGCCACCATGTGGCAATAAGGTTTTATGGGGTCGCATACCGCTGTTTGTCCACGTGTCGGTGACGGTTGCGGACATCGTTTCTCTCCCGGGTATGATGGACAACGAATGTGACAAAGTAGCATCAGCAGGGTAACGATATTTTGCAGAAGCGGTTGCGACCTTGGCGTTTGGCTTCGTAGAGCATCTGATCCGCCGCTTCCTGAAGCTGTTCCGGCGTTGCCACGGGTGTGGGAAGTATCGTGGCCACTCCGAGGCTGATGGTGACGTGTGCGGCCACCGTGGAGGAGGCATGCGGCATCTGTAATGCAACAACGGCCTGACGCAACTGTTCCGCGACCCGTTCGGAACCTTCCGGGTCGGTATTGGCCAGTATGGCGACGAACTCTTCCCCCCCATAACGCGCCACCAAGTCCCCAGGCCGATGCATGCAGTTGAACAAAGCCCGAGCCACCGATTGCAAACACACATCCCCGCCCGAATGACCATAATGATCATTGTATTGCTTGAACTGATCCACATCCATCATGATCAGGGAAATCGGTTCCCCCGCACGCATGGCCCGATCCCATTCCCGTTTTTTGGCGCTATCGAACGAACGCCGATTGGGTATTTCTGTCAGGCCATCCAGGGAGACCATCTTTTCCAGCAGGGCCATCTTGCGTTTGAGCCCCAGGTGGGTGCGAATGCGGGCATGGACGATCGTGGTATGAAACGGTTTGGAAATATAGTCCACCGCCCCCAGGTACAAACCCTGGCTTTCCGACTCGATATCATTTTTGGATGTCAAGAAAATCACAGGGATTTCGCGGGTGTGCGGATTTTCCTTCAAGCGGCGCAGCACTTCAAAGCCATCCATGCCCGGCATGATGATGTCCAGAAGGATCAAATCGGGCAGGGCATCGCCTTGCAAAGCCCGCAAGGCTTGCTCCCCATTCTTGGCCACCATGATTTTATAGGTCGTCTTCAATAACCCGACCAGGGATTCAATGTTAAAAAATTCATCATCCACAATCAATATTTTGGAGTGATGTTCCATAACGTTCTCATATGGTTCAGAAGAATCCGGTATCATGGGTCACCCCCCGTAAAAAGGAACAGCGTTCAATCCATCTGGCGGCATCATGGTGGGCAAAGAGGGGCGGTTTGGCAAGATCATACCGCCTTTTGTTGCATTTTTTTCGGTTGGCAACGTGTAAATCGGCATTCACACCTACCGGGGTAAGGGTGTAGCCCTCCTCTCTGCTGAGGAAACCGGACTATGGTGGACCCGGGGATTGCGACAGTTGGTTAAGCTACAATTGCCTCCCCTGAATTCAGGGCACTGGGTGTCTAACGTTCTATTCCATTGCTATAGGAGGCCATATGAGTTTCAATAACGACCATGGACACTCACAATT
>JADGCN010000008.1 GCA_015228975.1 Magnetococcales bacterium | reverse complement strand
AGGGTGCGCGTCTTTACTTTACCACCGTCGCGATAGCTTTCGCGGAGGAGATAGGTGGGGGGTGATGTGCGATTTGGTATTTTTGAGATATACATGCCTACAGAATAACATTCAATAAACTGATAATCAAGAATTTTAAATTTATTTACATGACTACATTATTCAGGGGATATTCTTCCAAGCAACTGAAAAATAAGTACTTCTTAGAAAATGACCGGGGGAACTTCAGTTTAACATTATCTCCTGCTGTGAACGTTGTCAAACGTCTTTGGACTTGGTACCCTATTTCCTGGGATTTCTTCTGGCAGGGGCAATACCATGTCGGTCATGTTTGATTCTTTGGCATACGTGAAAAAACTGAAAGCCGCCGGGATGCCTGAGCCTCAAGCGGAGGTACAGGCCGAAACCATTATGGAATGGATGGAAGACCGCTTGGCCACCAAGGTGGAATTGGAAACGATTCGTACTGATTTAAAACGTGATATCAAGGAGATAGATGCTAAAATTGAGTCCGTACGCGCCGATCTGAAGCGAGATATTAAGGAACTGGATGTCAAAACCGAAACCAGATTCAAGGAACTGGACGCCAAAACTGAAATCCGTTTTAAGGAACTGGACAGCAAGACGGAAACCACGAAAACCGAGATCAAACGCGACCTTAAAGAACTTGAACTCCGAATGGTGATCAAAACGGGGGCCATGATTCTTGGTGGGATCGGTATTTTGTTCGGACTCATGCGTGCGTGGCCTTTACCTGTGCAGTATGTTTCCCCACCTGCCACCCAGGAAAAACATATGCTTGTACCACCAGCACCCGCACAACCACCTGTTTCACTTTCACACTGACAATTTAAGACAGTCCTGTCTGATGGAACCATCAAGGGTACCCGGAATCACTTGGTAGCCTGATACTCCTTTGTTTCCATAGCCCCTCTTCTTCCGGGAAGAGGGGGCTACGCTTGCAACCTTTTTTTCTGGAAATGTTATCAGCATCAACCGGTTTGATAAAATTTTTATGTCTTCTTGCCCTCTTTAAAGCCTATTTTGATTTTTCCTCCCATAGGATGGCGCAATTGGAATTCCTCTAAATGGGAGCAAAACGTCATGGAACTGTTTCTTCTTGTACTCATACTCGTTTTCTTTGCCGCATCGGCTTCCCTCATCCCACTGATTGAACAGTTGCGGAGACGCTAATGTCCATTCTTTACCTGATCGGAACCATCCTGGCTGTTGGAATTTTTGTCTATCTTTTCGTGGTTTTATTGTTTCCGGAAAAATTCACATGAATGCCGATAATCGCCATGTCGGTGTTTACCAAGTGCCCAAACAAACGGTACCACCGTTTTCCAAGAAAGGATCCCCATGACTGCCAACGGTATTTTCCAGATTGTGTTTTATCTGTCGGTTTTGCTGTTTCTTGCCTGGCCCTTGGGAGTGACCATGGCACGCATTTACGCCAAAGAACTTCCCATGGGGTTGCGCTGGATGTCTCCTGTAGAACGGGGTTTGTATCGGTTGTGTGGCGTCAAGGTGGACGAGGAAATGTCCTGGACCCGCTATGCCCTAGCCGTATTGATCTTCAACCTGCTGGGCATTCTGGCCGTGTATCTCCTCCAGCGCACCCAGATTTGGCTGCCACTCAATCCCCAATCCCAAGCCAACGTTTCCCCGGATTTATCCTTCAATACCGCCATCAGTTTTGTCAGCAACACCAACTGGCAAAGTTATGGTGGCGAAACCACCCTCTCTTATCTGACACAAATGCTCGGTCTGACAGTACAAAATTTTGTCTCGGCAGCCACGGGCATGGCAGTTTTGGTCGCTTTGATGCGCGCCTTCACCCGCAGAGAGGTACAGGTCATCGGCAATTTTTGGGTGGACATGACCCGATCTACCCTTTACATCCTTTTGCCCTTGAGTCTGATTCTCTCCCTGCTGCTGGTTCAGCAAGGGGTGGTTCAAACATTCTCCCCCTATCAGTCCGCCAAACTGCTGCAACCAGTGACCTATGAGGAACCCGTCAATGGTCCAGACGGCCAACCTCTCAAGGATGCCAACGGACAAGCTGTTACCAAAAAACAAACGGCAACAGAGCAGGTCATTGCCCTGGGACCGGTCGCCTCGCAAGTGGCCATCAAACAATTGGGGACCAATGGCGGTGGTTTTTTCAACGTCAATTCGGCCCACCCCCTGGAAAATCCCACACCATTGTCCAACCTGATGGAAATGCTTGCAATTCTCCTGATCCCAACCGCACTCTGCTTCACATTCGGGAGGTTTGTGGGTGATGACAGACAGGGTGTGGCCATTCTGGCCGCCATGGTGATCGTTTTCATGGCATTCTTGACCCTGTGCGTCCAAGCAGAACAGAGCGGCAATCCCCTGTTTGACAAACTTGGGCTGGATGTCATCGCCTCCAACCAGACTCCAGGCGGCAACATGGAAGGCAAAGAGGTCCGCTTTGGCATCGTCAATTCGGCCATCTGGGCAACCGCCACGACGGCAGCATCCAATGGTTCGGTCAACGCCATGCATGATTCCTTCACCCCGTTGGGTGGACTGGCCCCCATGGCCCTGATGCAATTGGGTGAGGTTATTTTTGGTGGCGTGGGGTCGGGGCTCTACGGCATGCTCCTCTTTGCTTTGGTTGGGGTATTCGTCTCCGGGTTGATGATCGGGCGCACCCCCGAATACCTGGGAAAAAAGATCGAAGCCTTTGAAATAAAAATGGCCTCCATTGCCATTCTCATTCCCTTAATCGCGGTATTGCTGGGGACGGCTGTCGCCGTCGTAACAGAAGCTGGACGGGCAGGGATTGCCAACCCGGGGGTCCATGGATTTTCCGAAATCCTCTACGCCTTCTCCTCCGCAGGCAACAACAACGGCAGCGCCTTTGCGGGATTGTCGGCCAATACGCCCTTCTACAACATACTGCTGGGATTGGCCATGCTGCTATCACGTTATTGGGTCATCATCCCGGTACTGGCCATCGCCGGGTCGCTCGCCGCCAAAAAAACCATCCCTTCATCGGCAGGCACCCTGCCCACCCATACGCCCTTGTTCGTGGCCTTTCTCATCGGTGTAATCATCATCGTTGGTGCCTTGACCTTTCTTCCAGCCCTAGCCCTGGGTCCCATCGTCGAACATGTCCACATGATCAACGGACACTAATTGAGGAGTCACACCCATGCAAAAACACCTATCACTCTTTGATACTGCCATCCTGCAAGAGGCATTGATCAAATCATTCCAGCGTCTGTCCCCTCGTTACCAACTGCAGAATCCGGTGATGTTCGTCGTATGGGTGGGCAGCTTTTTGACCATGGGTTTATTCCTCCAGGCCTTGGCAGGGTATGGTGAGGCCCCTGCCTGGTTTATCTTTGCCATCAGCTTCTGGTTATGGTTTACCGTACTATTCGCCAATTTTGCCGAGGCCGTCGCCGAAGGGCGCGGTAAAGCCCAGGCAGAGGCTCTGAAAGGAATGCGTAAGAACGTCATTGCCAAAAAATTAAAAAGCCCCTACGTCGACAACGTTTTGGAAAATGTTGCTTCCGAAACTTTGCGGCGGGGAGATATCGTCATGGTTGCCACCGGCGATATCATCCCGGGTGATGGCGAGGTCATCGAAGGGGTCGCATCGGTGGATGAATCGGCGATCACCGGTGAATCGGCTCCGGTTATTCGTGAATCGGGCGGGGATTTTACCGCTGTCACCGGGGGCACCCGTATCCTCTCGGACTGGTTGAAAATTCGCATTTCCGTCAATCCCGGAGAAACGTTTTTGGATCGCATGATCGGCATGGTCGAGGGGGCCAAACGGAAAAAGACCCCCAATGAAATCGCCCTCACCATCCTGCTGGTAAAGCTTACCATCGTCTTTTTGCTAGCGACCGTAACCTTGCTTCCCTTCTCGATTTACAGTGTCGAGACCGCCAAAGTGGGAACACCGGTGACGGTCACGGTGCTGACCGCGCTCCTGGTGTGCTTGATTCCGACCACCATCGGCGGACTGCTGTCGTCGATTGGCATCGCTGGCATGAGTCGCATGATGGAGAAGAATGTCCTGGCCACCTCCGGCAAAGCCGTCGAGGCCGCTGGGGACGTGGACGTACTTCTGTTGGACAAAACCGGCACCATTACCCTGGGTAACCGCCAGGCATCGGCATTTGTCCCGGCCCCCGGTATCAGTGAACGCGACCTAGCCGATGCGGCCTTGCTAGCCTCCCTGGCCGACGAAACACCAGAAGGCCGATCCATCGTCGTCCTGGCCAAGGAGACCCTGCAACAACGGGGACGGGACATCCAATCAGAAGGGGCATCGTTTGTCCATTTTACAGCCCAAACCCGGATGAGCGGCATCGACTGGCAGGGACGCAGCATACGCAAGGGGGCAGCAGAGGCGGTACGCCACCACATCGAAGCCTTGGGAGGCCATTGGTCTTCGACCCTGCAACAATCGGTGGAGGAAATCTCCCGCCGAGGGTCTACCCCGCTGGTGGTGGCGGAAGGTTCCGTTGCCCTGGGAGCCATCGAGTTGAAAGACATCGTCAAGGGGGGCATTAAGGAACGCTTCGCCGAACTCAGACGCATGGGGATCAAGACGGTCATGATCACCGGGGACAACCGTCTGACAGCCGCCACCATCGCCGCCGAAGCGGGTGTGGATGATTTTCTCGCCGAAGCCACCCCCGAAGCCAAGCTGAACATGATTCGGCAATACCAAAAGGAAGGCCGCTTGGTGGCAATGACCGGCGATGGCACCAATGATGCCCCTGCCCTGGCGCAGGCCGACGTTGCCGTGGCCATGAACACCGGAACCCAGGTCGCCAAAGAGGCCGGCAACATGGTTGATCTGGATTCCAATCCCACCAAACTTATTGAAGTGGTGGAAACCGGAAAGCAAATGTTGATGACCCGGGGGGCACTGACCACCTTTTCCATCGCCAACGACGTGGCCAAATACTTCGCCATCATTCCAGCGGCCTTTGCCACCACCTATCCCGCACTAGACGTCTTCAACATTATGAAACTGGCCTCCCCTGCTTCCGCCATCCTGGCCGCAGTCATATTCAATGCCCTGATCATCATCGCCCTGATACCGCTGGCACTCAAAGGGATACCCTACCGTGCCATAGGGGCCGATGCCCTGCTGCGACGTAACCTTCTGATTTACGGTGTCGGCGGACTGATCGTCCCCTTCATCGGCATCAAAGCCATCGACCTAGTTTTGGTCGCTCTCCATTTGGTTTAAGGACACGACCCATGCTCAAAGAATTCAAATCCGCCCTGTTCATGCTGCTCCTGATGACCTTGTTGACCGGAGGGCTTTACCCGGCGCTGATTACGGGATTGTCGCAAACACTCTTCCCCTATCAGGCCCATGGTAGTCTGATACACCATCAGGGAACAATTGTTGGGTCCAACCTGATCGGGCAGCCCTTTTCCGATGCCGGATATTTTTGGAGCCGTCCATCGGCCACCACGCCCATGCCGTACAATGCCGGCTCCTCCAGCGGCTCCAATACCGGGCCAACCAATCCCGATCTGGAAACCATCGTCAAAGACCGCATAACGTCACTTAAGGAAAGCAATCCGCAACAAAAACTTCCCATCCCGGTCGATCTGGTAACCGCCTCAGCCAGCGGCCTGGACCCCCACATCAGTCCGGCAGCAGCCCAATGGCAGATTCCCCGGGTAGCACAGGCACGTGGATTGTCCGAACAAGCGCTGGGCGATCTGGTCACTCAACATACCGAAGGACGCACCTTTGGCATCCTGGGTGAACCACGTGTCAACATCCTCACCCTCAACCAAGCGTTGGACCAGGGCAGAGCCAAACCATGAATCGCGAAACCTCCCGTCCTGACCCAGATGCCTTGCTGGCGCGTATTGAGCATGCCAACGCCAAGGAACGCCGGGGCAAGCTAAAAATCTTTTTTGGCGCCTGCCCCGGCGTCGGTAAGACCTACGCCATGCTCGTCGCCGCACGCGTATTGCGCGAACAGGGCGTCAAGGTGATCGTGGGCATCGTCGAAACTCATGGACGGGAGGACACCGCAACCTTGATGGCAGGTCTGGAGATCCTGCCGCGCCGTATCATCGACTACAAGGGCTACACCCTGGAGGAATTTGACCTGGATGCCGCCTTGGCGCTTCGTCCGCAATTGATTCTGGTCGACGAACTGGCCCACTCCAACGTCACCAGTTCCCGGCACCCCAAGCGCTGGCAAGATATCGATGAATTACTAATGGCGGGCATTGATGTCTTCACCACCGTCAATGTGCAACACGTCGAAAGCCTCAACGACGTTGTCGGCCAGATTACCGGCGTGCGGGTCTGGGAACGGGTGCCCGATCACGTGATCGACACAGCGGATGAAATGGTTTTGGTGGATTTGCCACCCGATGACCTCATGCAACGGTTACGGGAAGGTAAAGTGTATCTTCCCCAACAAGCCCAACGTGCCGAAAACAATTTTTTCCGTAAAGGCAACCTTCTGGCACTGCGGGAACTGGCCCTGCGTCGCGCTGCTGATCGGGTCGATGGTGACATGCGCGCCTGGCGACGGGAAAAATCGGTTGCGACCGTCTGGCCAACTCGGGAAGCGGTCCTGGTATGCGTCGGGCCAGGACCAGACAGCGAAAAATTGGTGCGCCGCGCCGCCCGCCGCGCCAATCAGACCAGTGCCCCCTGGCACGCCATCTCCATCGAGACCCCGGCCATGCAATCCCTGCCGGATACCGCAAAATCCCGCATCCTGGGCATTCTCAAACTAGCCCGGGATCTTGGCGCACATACCGCAAGCCTTACAGCCCCAGACGCCGTAGAGGCAACCATCCACTATGCCAGGGAAAACAACCTGGGCACCCTCTTGGTCGGCAGGGACCGCTACCGGCGCCTGCCCTGGCAACACGGCTTTGCCGAAAAACTCGGTCGCATGGCAGCGGATCTGGAAATCCTTCAGGTTGCTCGCGATGATGAACCACGAACACCATCCTCCTCCCCCAGTCGCGCATCAGGAAAAACACCCCACTTTTGGCGTTCCATTTGGGAGACCTTCATAATCGCGGCCCTGGTGACAGGAGTCAGCACACCGTTGCGTGGCGTCCTGGACGCCGCCAACATCGTCATGATTTTCCTGCTGGCGGTGGTCTTCATCGCGGTACGTCTGGGAAAATGGGCCGCCATCCTCGGAGCGTTCCTGTCGGTGGCCTCTTTCGACTTTTTTTTCGTCCCCCCCTATTTTTCTTTCGCGGTAACGGACGCCCAATATCTGGTTACTTTCGGGGTCATGTTGACAGTGGCCCTGGTGGTGGGACAATTGACCGCCGGCCTACAGTTCCAGGCCGCCGTGGCCAGAAAACGCGAGCAACGCATGCGGGCGTTGTTTGAGATGTCGCGAGAACTCTCCAGAGCTTTAAGCATCGAGCAAATCGTCGAAATAGGCCGCACTTTTTTTAAACGGGGATTTGATGTCGCAGTGGCGATTTACCTGCCGGGGGGGGCGGGGGGCATGGTCCTGGCAGAAGGGTCTTCAACCCTCAAGGATGTCGATGAGGGTATCGTCCAGTGGAGCCACGACCATGAACGAAGTGCCGGCCTGGGGACCGATACCCTGCCTTCGGCCCAAGTCCTCTACGTCCCGATCAAGGCCTCTTCCACACGTTGCGGAGTTTTGGCCATTTCCCCGGAAGGGAGACCCTGGGATCTCCCCCTTGATCAGCAACACATGTTGGATACGTGCGTTACCCTGATCGCCATCGCCCTGGAGCGTGTCCACTACGTCACCATAACGCGTGACGCGCAGATCAGTGTCGAGTCGGAACGATTGCGCAATTCCCTCCTGTCGGCGGTCTCCCACGATTTGCGTACACCCCTGACCATCGTATCAGGGTTGGCTGATGCCATGATCCTCGCCACGCCCGAACTCGCCGAACCTCATGCCGGCTTGGCGCGGGCCATTCGCGATGAAGTGACACGCATCACCTCCATGGCCAACAATCTTCTCGACATGGCACGCATGCAAATGGGCACGGTCACACTGCACCAGGAATGGCAAACATTGGAAGAAATCATCGGTTTGTCTCTGGAACACTGTGCCGCAGTCCTCAGCCGTCATCATACAACAATCAATCTCCCCGAAGACCTGCCGTTGATCCCGATGGATACCGCATTAATGACGCGGGTTTTCAATAATCTCCTTGAAAACGCCGCACGTCACACGCCACCGGGCAGCACGGTTGCCATCGTTGCCCGGATTCACGATGCGTTTGTCGAAATTGTCGTTCAAGACGATGGTCCCGGTCTGCCACCTGGTTTGGAAAATAAATTGTTCACAATGTTCCAGCGGGGCAAAATGGAGATGTCCGCATCCGGTTTTGGCCTGGGTCTCACCATTGTGCGTGCCATTGTCGAGGCGCACCATGGGACGATTCGCGCCGAAAACCATCCCGCGGGTGGTGCCTGTTTCACAATCCACTTGCCATTGGGATCCCCACCGCCACTCCTGCCCGAAGATAATATCAATGCCTGATCTGCCGCCATTCCAGATTGTCCTGATCGAAGATGAACCGCAAATTCGCCGATTTGTGCGTGCTGCTCTGGAAGCCGAAGGCTATGCCGTCGTCGATGCGGAAACCGGCAAACGTGGTTTGATCGAAACGGCAACCCGTCGACCCGACATGGTCATCGTCGATCTGGGCCTGCCGGACTGCGATGGCGTCGAGGTTATCCGGGATATGCGTTCCTGGAGCCATTTACCCATTTTAATCCTTTCGGCGCGCACCCAAGAATCGGAGAAGGTCACCGCCTTGGACGCCGGAGCTGATGATTATTTGACCAAACCGTTTGGCATCCCGGAATTGTTGGCCCGCGTGCGCGCCTTGCTGCGGCGTGCGGCCCGCCCCCATGCGGAAGATCCTGCGATCACCCGCTTTGGGGATGTGGAGGTCAATCTGAGCGAGCGTACCATCACCCGCAGCGGTACCATGGTGCATCTCAGCGTCATTGAATACCGTCTCCTTACCGCCCTCATCGCCAACGCAGGACGCGTCCTGACCCATCGGACCCTGTTGCGTGACGTTTGGGGTCCCAACCAAACCGAAAACATCCATTACCTGCGGGTCTACATGTCGCATCTGCGCCGCAAGCTGGAAAACGATCCCAACAGACCCAAACATATCCTCACCGAATCCGGGGTCGGCTATCGCCTGCTACTGGGCTGAACTCTTGGTTGAAATTTTCTCCTTCAGTTTACAAATCATGACAATTTCATGTAATATGTAAACTGTAAAGGAGACCACCATGTTTCATGAACGTCTGAAACTTGCCAGACGGTGCAAAGGCTTGTCGCTTCGTAACTTGGCGACCCGTATCAACGGGGCCGTCTCCGCGCAAGCCATTGGCAAATACGAGCGCGGCGAGATGATGCCGAGTTCGACCGTATGCATTGCCTTATCAAAAGCTCTCGGAGTCTCAGTGAGTTACCTGTTGAGCCCTTCCGATATTGTTTTGGAAAATGTGGAGTTCAGGAAACTTGTATCGACAAAAGCTCGAGAACGTGCATTGGTCGAAGGAGCTGTCCTCGACCATGTCGATCGCTATCTCCAGATAGAAGAATTGCTCAATCTCTCAAGTGTTCAATGGGATCAGCCCGCTGAGACACCATTTCCGGTTCATGGTCCCGAAGATATTGAACATGCTGCGGAATCTGTCCGTTCTGCCTGGAATCTCGGAGGGGACCCTATTCTGGATATGACAGAACTTTTGGAAGAACGTGGCATCAAGGTTCTTAAGTTGGATTTTCCATCGTCTGTTGATGGTTTCACTTGCAATATACGGCGTTCTGGAACTGATGGGGTTCCCACTGTGATTTGCTCCACCAACAAGTCAATTGAACGCCAACGATTTACACTGGCCCACGAACTTGGACATTTGCTGCTTGATGTGAAGGGTGGTTTTGACGCGGAGAAGGCTTGCCAACGATTTGCCAGCGCATTTCTCGTACCCAGGGAAGAACTGTTTGGAGAGGTGGGAACGGGACGACATGCTTTTGGATATGGGGAAATAATCGAAATCAAAAAAATGTTTGGAGTCAGCGCGGCAGCCCTTGTCGTTCGTTTTCGTGATCTTGGTATCATTAACGAAGCAACGCTTAGAAAGATTTTTTCTGGCATGGGCCGGCATTGGAGAAAACAAGAGCCCTCTCCCTTGGAACGCGATGAGTCGCCCCGTCGGTTCCAGCGTCTATGTTTCCGGGCATTGGCCGAGAAGGCTATTTCCGGGTCTAAAGCTGCAGAGCTAATGGGCCTTCCGGTCAGCAAGATGGAACGCATTCTGTCTGGACCTCTGGAGTGATGACGAGTGAAAGTTCTCGTCAGCGATAGTTCTCTATTGATCGAACTGTCCAAACGTGACCTTCTGAAGGAAATGTTTCATCTACCCTTTAAGTTTGTCGTTCCAGACGTGCTTTTTGAGGAGGAACTGATCGATCTCGAGAGAATACAACCGAAATGACTTGATAAAATTTGGATTGAATGTTGAGGCGCTTGATTCGGACGACGTCTTGGTCGCATACTCTTATCGATCCAAGAGTCGTCGATTGAGCGTAGTTGACTGTTTTGCCCTCGTTTTGTCGTCGAGCAAGAAATACGCTCTTCTCACAGGCGACCAGTCCATGCGAACAAGTGCTGAAGCTGATGGAATCGAAGTCCATGGTATTTTATGGATCATGGATCATATGATTTCAAAGAAAATTGTTCCACCAGATCGTATTTTAGAAGCACTTAAAAAGATGCTTGCAGACACAAGATGTCATGTGCCTGACCTGGAATTGACCCAGCGTATCCATAAACTGTCCACACACCGATTCTCCCCCTGAAAAATCCCACCTGCCCGACCATCGGACCTTTACAGGACGGGAAAAAAAGATCAAAAGATCAAGGGTGCCTTATCGTCATCCCATTCGGAGTTCACTTAAAGCCCATGCTCGGTCCCACTGACAACCCAAGCCTCCTTCCCGATGCACTCCCAGCCCGTTCCCCCGGGGCGCGGGAGACGGAATCGAACTATCGCGCTGCGACCACACCGGGCATACCGTGGTCCATCAAGGATTCCCTGGACCTTTACCATGTCCTGGCCTGGGGTGATGGGTATTTCTGCGCCAACGACAAAGGCAACCTGACCGTCTCCCCCTCCAAGGACTCCAATCGCTCCATCGATCTCAAGGAATTGGCCGACGAAATCCAATCCCAAGGCATCTCCCTGCCGGTCCTGGTGCGCTTTTCCGATATTTTGCGCTCGCGCATCGAACATCTGAACAATTCCTTCTCCAACGCCATTACGGAATACGGTTATCGTGGCAGGTATGTCGGCATCTACCCCATCAAGGTCAATCAACAACGGCAGGTCGTCGAAGAACTGGTGCAATTTGGTTGCCCCTACCTCATGGGCCTGGAAGCGGGTTCGCGTCCCGAATTGCAAATTGCCCTGGCCATGCTGGAAAATTTGGAATCGCCCATCGTTTGCAACGGCTACAAGGATCGGGAGTTCATCCGCTTGGCGCTGATGGGGGTGAAAATGGGACGGAAAGTCCACATCGTCATCGAAAAGCCCCAGGAATTATCCCTGCTCCTGGAAATATCCAAGGAGATGCAAACCCGGCCTCTCATCGGCGTGCGTATCAAACCCGAGGCAACCGGACAAGGCAAATGGATCTCTTCCGGTGGTCCGTTCTCCAAATTCGGTCTATCAGCAACCGAAGTTCTCGACATGGTCCGGGTGCTGGCCTCCATGGACATGCTGGATTGCCTGCAACTGTTGCATTTTCACCTGGGCTCGCAAATCAGCAACATTCGCCGCTTCAAAAATGGCTTGGCGGAACTGGCGCGCTATTATGTCGAATTGCGCAGCCTGGGCTGCAACCTGGAATATTGCGATGTTGGCGGCGGTCTGGGGGTCGATTATGACGGTTCCAGTTCCACCAACGATTCCTCCGTCAATTATTCCATCCAGGAATATGCCGATGACGTGGTAGGCTACTTGCACGATGTGTGCGAAAAGAAAAACCTGCCCCATCCGAATATTATCACCGAAAGTGGCCGCGCCCTCACCGCCCACCATGCCATGCTGCTCATCAATGTCCTGGAAACATCAAGCCTGCCCATCGACGAAGAAAATTTATCCGTTGAAGAGGGGGACGTTCTGGAAATTCGTGAGCTTGCCGAAATGCTCGACAACCTGAACAACCGCAATGCCCGCGCCATCTGGCACGATACCATGCAGGTACGGGAAGATTTGCAAAAAATGTTTGTTCTCGGTTCCCTGGATCTGGCCAAACGCTCCAAAGGGGAGCGGATGATCTACCACATTGCCACCAAGATTGGTTCCCTGGCACGTGACATGATCAACCCCCCCCCGGAACTTGTGGAAGCCCAAGAGTATTTGATCAACCGGTATTATTGCAATTTTTCCGTATTCCAATCGCTCCCCGATCATTGGGCCATCGACCAATTGTTTCCCATCGCCCCGATCCACCGCCTGGACGAACGTCCGGGCAATCTGGCCACCCTGCAGGATATCACCTGCGATTCCGATGGTCACATCGACCGCTTCATCGATTGGGAACGAGGATGGAAACCGGCGTTGGAACTCCACTCGTTTAAAAAGGGCGAACCTTACGTTCTGGGTATTTTCCTCACCGGAGCCTACCAGGAAATTCTTGGGGATCTGCACAATCTGTTCGGTGATACCAACGTGGTCCATGTCTCCCAGTCCGACGATGAGCGCGGATGGAGCTTTTGCCAGGTGGTTTCGGGTCAATTGGTGCGCGATGTCCTACGCCACGTCTCCTACGATCCGGAAGATTTGGTGCAAAAGGTGGATAAATTAACCCGCAAGGCCGTCTCCGAGGGGCGCGTCAGCAAGGAGCAAGGACGCCTCTATCTCCGTGACTATGTCGCCGCCCTGAACGATTATACCTACCTGGAGACAACCTGACCGCACTATCGAAGTGTTGCTCAGGGCGTTATTGAATGTAATGCCTTTGCGGCGGCTTCGGGTTTTGGTAGTCTGGATCTTTCCCCCGTGCGACCAATAACGTGCTGAAAGAAACCTGACCTTGTTGCTGCTGAGCCTGTTGTTGATCATCCCTCTTGTCGGTGCCCTGGCCATCGCCATCATCCCGGGAAACAATACCGGAATGATTCGTGGTGCCGCCCTGGCTCACGCCCTCAGCGCCCTTATCATGTCCCTGGGACTTTGGTATTGGTTTGATCCCGCATCCAGCTCCATGCAGTTGAGCGAACGTTTTTCCTGGAATACCCAACTGGGGACCTACTATGCCCTGGGAATCGATGGTTTCTCCTATCCCATGGTCATCTTGACCACGTTGCTTTGCCTGATTGCCATCATCGCCTCACGCAGCATCCAGCAAGGGATCAAGAGTTATTACGCATTGGTATTGGTCCTGGAAACCGCCATTCTCGGGGTGTTCATGGCCCAGGACTGGGCACTGTTCTACCTGTTTTGGGAGTTGACGCTCATCCCGCTGTTTTTTCTCATCAGCCGCTGGGGTGGAGCCAATCGGGATAGTGCCGCCATCAATTTCGTCCTGTACACCATGGGGGGATCGGTTTTCATGCTGATGAGCCTTCTGGTGCTGTTCGATACCTCCACCAACCATTCCTTTGAGATGAGTTCCATTGCCAGCGGGGCCGCCGGCTTGTCCCCGGGGACCCAACTGTTGATCTTCTCTGGATTCCTCCTTGGGTTCGGGGTGAAAATTCCCTTGGTACCGCTGCACGGATGGCTCCCCCTGGCCCATGTTGAAGCCCCCAGCCCCATCAGCATCCTCCTCTCGGGCATCCTTCTGAAAATGGGTGCCTATGGCCTGATCCGCGCCGCCTTGACGTTGCCGCACGCCATGGTGATGTTGCAACCGGCACTGGCCACGGTCGCGTTTGTTGGCCTGCTTTACGGCGGTCTCCTCGCTTGGCGCCAGCATGACCTAAAACGAATGATCGCCTACTCCTCGGTCAGTCACATGGGCGTGGTCGTCCTGGGCATTGCATCCTTGAATCAAACCGCCATGATGGGAGCAACGTTGCAAATGCTCGCCCATGGTCTGGTCGCCGGCAGCCTGTTTTTGCTGATCGGCCTGCTGTACGAACGAACCCATACCCGGGATATCACCAACTACAGCTCCTTGATCCAAATCACTCCCCGCTTCGCCCTGTTCACCGTCCTGGCCCTGCTGGCCGCCATGGGATTTCCCGGAACCGTGGGTTTCATCGCCGAACTGCACACCCTGATCGGCGGTTACGAACGCTGGGGGTGGGTCATCGTCCTGTTATCGCTGTCAGTACTCATCAGTGCCGCCTACGCCTTTCGTACCATTGGCCGACTCTTTACCGGGCCAGTACGCCCCAACATGCGTTCCGTGACCGACCTGACCCCCTTTGAACTGACCGCCACCTCCCTCTTGGCGGCGACAACACTCCTGTTCGGTTGGTATCCCGATCCGGTCATTCGTATTCTCACCGCTTCGGTGGCCACCTTCAGCGCCTCTTTTCCTCCAGGATTTTAGGGTGGCCGATCATGAGCAACCATCCCCATTCGGAAAACCATGAGATTTTGCACCGCCTGCGCCATGCCATTGCGCACATGGAACACCGCCTGACGGCCCAGGCCCCCCTCAAGGATTTCGTCCACCACAACACCTTGCACGCCTATCAGGAACACCCCTTTCTCAAGGCGTTATCCCTGGCACGGTCAGAAACCGGCATCATCCCTTTTCTCCCCGACCAACGGTTTCGCGAACTGTTCGCCCAGGGACGCATCACCCGGGAAGGATTGTTGCAGGCGATCCACAACATGCCCACTCTGGACGGTGATGCCATGATCGCCCGTTTGGGCAACCGGCAACTTTATCGAAAAGATGTGATTTTGGCGGGGCTGCAGTGGAATATGGCACCCCTTTCCGCCCTGAAACTCACCTGGCATCTGGAAGAAAAACAAGCCCGGTATCGTTTTCAAGAGGATCTTCCCCCGGAAATCGGACAGAACATTGTACAAGAGAGTGGTCTATCCTCGGAAACCGCAGCCGTGTTCGACCTGTGGAGCCAATGCCTCGCCGTGTTGGGACTGAACGAAGAGTGGGTCCATCCGGAAGCCTTGTTGGACCTGTCAGCCGATCAGGCCGAGGCGATGATCAGCGATTTCGCCCACAAAGATCCCTCGCAAGAGGAAGGGGCATTCCGGGTACGCACCCAAGTACGCATGGAAGCCGATGCCCTGCTGGAAAATATGATCCATAAAATCGGTCGGGAATGGACCTTGCGGCGTTTCCTGCTGGCCCTGACCGGACACGATATTCTCGATACCATCCAACCGACACTGATCCGCTACCTGACCCATTACATGGATCTGGGGGTGGGTGCCTGGCAGGAAAATATCGGAATACAGGGATTCTACACTTTCTGGCGCCAAAGAGCGCATACCGATATGGGGTGGGTTTTTGCTGAAATGCCCGATTGGGAAGAACAGTTGGGCGAATTGCCGGATGATCCCTTGGATTCCATCATGGCGGAAATGCTCGCCCTGGGATTGGACGAAGAACTGTGGCCCAATTATTTGGAACGGCTGTGTCAGGAAATTCCCGGGTGGTCAGGCATGTTTGCCTGGCGCCAAAGCCATCCCCACCATGCCGCTTCCACCGCCCGTTTTGATTTGGCCGAATATCTGGCGGTACGCCTGATTCTGGAACGGCTGTTTGCCCGGCGTCTGTGTCTGAAAACGTGGAAAATCGCCCCCAATCTTTTTTTCCTGCGCTGGTATTTTAACAACAACAAATCAGAGCTGCTGGTGCGGCATGCCCTGTTCAACCAAGCCTTGCCCGATTATTTCATCCATCGTGCCCAGGAATTGATCAACACGGATCCGCCACCGGGGATCGATGAGTGGCGCGCCGTGGCGCACGTGATGTGGACCTGGTACCGCAGTCAACCCACCGGTCAAACGGTCACGCATACCCTGCACCACAATGGTTGGCGCCTGTTCCGGCTGACGCAACATTTGGGGCTTTGCGGTCGCGGCATCCGCGAACTCTCCCTGCCCCAAATCGAACACATGCTGGCTTGCCTGGATCTCCTGACCCCGGAAGTCTTCGGTTTTCTTTGGCTGCAAGCCTATGAATATCACTATCGGGACCACCTGTACGCTGCCGTCATCCTTAACCATGGTCAGGGGGCCTGGGCCAGACGCGAAGAGCGTCCCAAAAGTCAGATTGTATTTTGCATGGATGATCGCGAGGAAGGGATACGCCGGCATCTGGAAGAACACAATCCCGCCATCGAAACACTGGGTGCCGCCGGTTTTTTTGGCATCGCCATCAATTGGAAAGGGCTGGACGACACGTTTGAATCCGCCCTCTGTCCCATCGTGGACAAGCCTTCGCACCGGGTTCATGAATGCGTCACCCCTCGGGAAGAGGCCCAAAAAGGAATCTATGACCGCAGCCGAACCCAACTGTCGCGCTTCAAGGATCTCCTGTTCAACGCCACACGCCATGGATTACTCCGCAGCATGGGGGTGCTGACCCTTGCGGCACCCTGGCTCCTCGTTGCCCTGACCTTCAAACAATGGCGTCCGCAACAGCATGGCCGCATGATGCAGGCAGTCCATGCCCGTCTGCTACCCACCTTGGATACCACCATCACGCTGACCGCCACCGATGATGGCAGTATCGCCTCTCCAGAACAAAATCGTTCTGGATTTACCGATCAGGAACAGGCGGAACGGGTTGGGCGGTTTTTACGCACCATCGGTTTGACTTCGGACTTCGCCCCTTTGGTGATCCTGATGGGCCACGGTTCCGGCAGCAAAAACAATCCCCATCGTGCCGCATACGATTGCGGTGCCTGTTCCGGTCGCCACGGCGGTCCCAACGCCCGGGTGTTCGCCGCCATGGCCAATCGCCCTGAAGTCCGTACCCTATTGATCAAAGACGGGATCGTCATCCCGGATGATACCTGGTTCGTCGGTGCCAATCACAATACCTGCGATGAAGAATTCACTTGGTTTGACCGCTCGCTCCTGCCACCATACGCGGTCACAAACTTGGCACAGTGCATCGCCGATCTGGAACACGCCGCCCGCATGAGTGCCCAGGAACGGTGTCGCAAGGTGGCCTCCGCCCCGGATGATCCCGATCCGGAAACCGCACTCATGCATATGCAGGGACGCCGGCTGGATGTCAGTCAGGCGCGTCCCGAATTGGGGCATGCCACCAATGCCGCCGCCTTCGTCGGACGCCGCAGTTTCAGTCGCGGCTTGTTTCTGGATCGGCGGGTATTCCTGATTTCCTACAACCCGGAAACCGATCCCAACGGGGAGGTTTTGGAAAGAATCCTCCTCAACGTCACCCCTGTCGGTGGTGGCATCAACCTGGAATACTATTTTTCGACCGTCAACAACGAACGCCTGGGATGTGGCTCCAAAGTCACCCACAACCTGACCGGTTTCTTTGGCATCATGGATGGTACGGAATCGGATTTACGGACCGGACTGCCGTTGCAGATGATCGAAATACACGAGGCCATGCGCCTGCAGCTCATTATTGAAGCGGAGACGCGCATTCTGACCGAAATCTATTTGCGCCAACCATTGTTGCAGGAGTGGGTGGGCAACGGTTGGGTGCTGTTGGCGGCGAAAAACCCCCATGGCCCGGAGATTCACATGTTTGAACCGCAACGGGGTTGGGTCGTCTGGGAAAGCAATCCGATTCCCGTCCCCGAAGTCGCATGCTCACCAGACTGGTACCGGGGACATCGCAACCATCTGGGACCGGCACTGATCCACCCCAGGCAGGAGAGGATCCATGGTTGATCACAGCGCATGGCTGGCCATCTTTCTCCCCTGGGGAGCGGCACTGACCCTGGCCGGGGAACGTCTGTTCCACCCGGTTTGGCACGAAGCAAAAGAAAAAACCGTGGGGAAAATCTCCTTTGCAGCCACCCTGGGCGCATTGCTCGTCCTCCTCCTGCTCGATGTGAAAGCGGTATTGTTCGGTCCCTCAGGGGCACTCCACTCGGGGGAATGGTTTGGCGCAGGAACCTATACCGTTCCCCTGGGCTTGATGCTGGATGGCTTGGGCCTGTCTCTGGCCACACTGATGGCCTGGATCTCCCTGTTGACTATCCGTTTTTCCATCCCCTACATGCACCGTGAATCTGGATTTTTAAGATTTTTCATGATCTTGAACCTGTTTATCGGTGCCATGCAATTGATCGTCCTGGCTGGCAACGCCCTTCTGGTCTTTGTGGGGTGGGAACTGGCAGGGGTCAGTTCCTTTTTGCTGATCGGTTACGCCTTTGAGCGCAACACCGCCACGAAAAACGCCAATCGCGCCCTGATCACCAACCGCTTTGGCGATGCCGGCTTTCTTTTTGGCATTTTTGCGGCATTCACCTGGTGCGGCGGTGTCGATTGGAGGCAGATAGCCCGTGCGGCACCCCAGGTGGAAACGATGGGTGCCACCCTGGTGGGACTGGGGTTTCTGTGCGCCGCCCTCGCCAAATCGGGGCAAATCCCCTTTTCCTCCTGGATTGCCCGCGCCATGGATGGACCTACGCCATCCAGTGCCATTTTCTACGGCTCCTTGATGGTCCATGCCGGGGTCATTTTGACTCTGCGCCTGGAACCCATGCTGCAACAAACCCCGAGCCTTCTGACAGCCATCGCCGCCATCGGCTTTGTCACCGCACTCTATGGCTGGATCACCGCCCAGGGACAGAGCGATGTGAAAAGCTCCCTGATATTCGCCACCATCTCACAAATCGGGCTCATGTTTCTTTGGTGTGGCCTCGGCTGGTTTACCCTGGCGGCATGGCATCTGGGTCTGCATGCCAGTTTCCGTGCCTGGCAATTCCTGCACGCCCCATCCCTGATGGATGATTTGGATCGTCCCGCCCCGCCGGCCCCACGTTGGCTCACCCGTTGGCAACGATTGCATACGGCTCTCCTGCAACGATTTTGGTTGGAACATCTGGGCGATGCCATGATCGTGGCCCCAACCATGAAACTGGCTGCCGATATGCGTCTCCTGGAACACCGGGCCATCACCCCGTTGGCAGGCCTTCCCGCCCATGCCAATGCCATCTCTACACTGGCCCAATGGCAAGAACAGCAAACCGGTGCCATTCCAGCTTCCGGCTATGCGGTTGATCGCAGCACCGGCGTGGCTGGCAAGATGATTCAAGGATTGGCAAGCATCCTGTATTCCTTTGAAGAAAATATGATTCTGAAGGGGGGCGGGGCTGGTTTGATGGAAGTTTTGCAACTCGTTGGCAAACGCTTGATACTCATCGATCATTTACTCAGCCAACCCCGTTATCTCATCCTCATGATTGCCCTGACCTTTGTGATCATTCTTTAAAGAGCAATAAACTCCATGCCCTACAACGAAATCCACTGGTCGCTCCACGCCTCCCTGCCGCTCCTGGGGTTGTTGCAATTGTTTCCCGCTGCCCTGGCCCTGGCCATTGCCCTGTTACGCAACAAATCTGGATTGTTCTTGCTTGGCATCATGGGATCCATTCTGCACCTGTTCCTCGCCATCACCCTGGTCGCCGACTTCAATCCGCAAACCGCAACCTTGCAATATGCCGAGCGCATTCAACTTTATGGCCCCTTTCAATACCATGCCGCCGTCGATGGCGTTGGTGCCCTGTTCGCCCTCCTGACCAGCTTTATGACCCTGATGATCATCCTCTACGGGCATTCCCAGCGCATCCAACCCCAATCGCGCTTCCTCATCGTGGTGTTCCTGCAGGAAGCGACGCTCATGTTCCAGTTCTTTGTCCTCGACATCGTCCTGTTCGCCTGGGGTTCCATGCTCCAGATGATCCTCGTCAGCCTCCTGTTGCACTCCTGGTCCACAACCGAAAGCACTATTTTTCCACGTATCCGCTTTACCCAGTTCATGGCCATCAGCCTGATTCTGTTACTCCTGGGAGCCGGGTTGTTGGGGTGGCATCACAACCAGGTAACCGGGGGAATCTGGAGTTTTGACCTAGTGGATCTGCTGAAAACACCCATGGATACCCCCATGCAAATGGTGGTCTTTTTCCTTCTGTTCTACGGCTTAGCCATACGGATCCCCTTGTTTCCGTTGCACGGTTGGCTGCCGGATGTCATGCAACACGGCATGGTGGCCGTCGTCCCCGTCTTTCTCCTGAGTTTTAAAATCGGCATCTTTGGCATCCTGCGCTTTGTCCTGCCCCTGGTCCCCAATGCCGTTCAATATTGGCACAAATATGTCGTTGCCATTGCCGTTACCGGTATCTTCTATGCCGCCGTTCTCGCCCTGATGCAGGCCAATATACGCCGCCTGCTCGCTTACGCCGTCATCAGCCACACCGGTATCCTCACCATCGGACTGTTCAGCCTGGACCACCGCGCCCTGAAAGGAACCGTACTCCTATCGGTCAACCTCGGTCTCGCCACCGCCGGCATGCTCTTTTCCGCCGGCTTCGTCCACCGTCGCACCAAAACCATGTTCATGGATCGACTCGGCGGTTTGTTCGACCATTTCCCCATCATCGGCAGCGTCTTCCTGATCTCCGGTCTCTCCATCATCTGCATGCCCGGAACACCCGGTTTTGACGCCGTTCATCTGATATTGGAAGCCGCTATTGGCCGCTTCGGCGCCTTGGTAACCGTTCTCGCCGCCTTGGGCAACGTGGTCTCCGCCGGCTTTTTGCTCTGGGCCTTTCACCGCACCTTCCTGGCCAAAAACCAGAAAGATCTTAAAATAGCCATGGAGCAACCCAAACTTGAGGAGCGCGCCATTGCCGTCATGGTGGTGTTCGCCCTGCTGGCCCTGGGGTTTTACTCCGAACCATGGATACTCCTGATCGATCACTCCTTGGAAGGACTTGGGGCCTTGTTCACTCACCCCCTGCCGACAGGGAGGTCACCCTGGTGAACCCGATGGACAAATTACCCTTGATCAGCCTGCTTCTGGTGATGTTCCCCCTTTCGGCCCTCTTCATATGGCGCGCCCGGAATAGTTGCCAAATACGCCGGATTGCACTGATCACCGTTATCTTGGAACTCCTGGTCAGTCTCATCATCCTCCTGGGATTTGACGCCCGGGTGCCGGGGTTCCAATGGGTGGAAACCCATGCCTGGATCCCTTCCATCCCTATTTTCTATCGGGTGGGCGTGGACGGGCTATCGGTCTGGTTCCTGCCGCTGAACGCACTGCTCTTCCTGGGAACCATCCTCAGCTCCTGGAACCGGGTCACAACCATGCCCCGGCTGTACTATACCTTGCTGCTGTTGCTCAAAACCGTCACCTACGGAATCTTCTCGGCCCTGGATACCATCCTGTTTTTCTTTTTCTGGGAATTGGCCCTGATCCCCGTCTACTTTTTGGTCAGTTTGTGGGGGGTGGGTCCCCACAGACGCTACGCAGCGGTACAATACACCCTGCTGATGATCGCCAGTGGCATTCCCATGCTGATGGCCTTTGTCCTGCTCGCAGTGGACCATGCGCACTTGGTCCATGGCCAGGGTTTGACGTTCTCTTTGCCCGACCTCCTGGCCACTCCCGCCTCCAAACCTTTCCAGACGCTGCTGTTCTTTTTATTGCTGGCATCCTTGGCCCCCAAATTACCCATGGTGCCCCTGCACGTCTGGCTGCCAACCATGGCCAGGGAGGGGCCTGTTGTCGTTCTGGCCATCATGACCGGCCTTAAATTGGGCGCCTACGCCATATTACGCTTTTTAATCCCCCTGGCCCCCCTGGCGATGCGCGAATACCATTGGCTGCTCACCGGCCTGGGCACCGCAGGTCTTTTGTATGGGGCTTTTCTGGCATTGTCCCAGACCAATCTGCTGACCCTATTGGCCTATGCCAGTATCAGCCATGTCGGTCTGGTACTCCTGGGCTTGGCGGCGATGAATCTTTCCGGCCTGCAGGGGGCCATTTTTCAGTTGATCAATTTTTCCCTGATCACCTCGGGATTGTTTTTCCTCACCGGGTTCATCCAACACCGCACCCAGTCCACCGAGGCGGTCAACCTGGGGGGACTGGCACGCCGCATGCCCATGTTGACCGCACTGTATTTACTCCTGGGCTTGGCCTCCATGGGCATCCCCGGAACCAGTGGTTTTCCCGCCGAATTCCTCCTCCTCATGGGTATCCTTGACGCCCACACCGGCGTCGGCTTGGCCGCCTTGGCAACAATGATTCTCGGGGCCGGTTATTTTCTGAATTTATTCAGAAAATGTTTCTTTGGTCCGGCCCTCAGCGAAACCGATGGCATCCTGGAAGATTTGACAAAACGGGAACTGGGTGTTGTCCTGACATTGGCCAGCGTGGTCATCCTGTTGGGTATTTTCCCCCATCTTCTCCTGGACCAACTATCGGCAACCGCCGCATCCTGGCTGCAACATATCCAAACAAACCAACCGTGACCTTTGCCAAACGACTTGAACGGCAAGGGCGCGTCAGCCCCCCCCCCCTATCCAAGGTACCCGGGATCATGACTCTCCAGGCAAAACCGCCAGTCATGCCATGATCGACTGCCCAATCAGCCCGAATGTCCCAAAATCCCGGGTCATCCTGGAAAAAAGGTCATGGTTTCCGCATGGCCAATCCTTCCCTGGCAACCATGGCATCCACTTTGGCGGCACAGATAAAATCATTGTGTGACAAGCCACCTACGCCATGGGTTGTGTATTGTACCAAACACCGATTGTAACCGATCTCCAAATCCGGATGGTGATCCTCCTGGTGCGCCACCCAGGCTACCGCATTCACAAACGCCATGGTTTGATAAAAATCACGCCATTGGAAAAGCCGACTGATGCGTGTCGCCGAATCGTTCAGCTTCCAATCCGTTAGTTCACCGAGCAACCTGTCCACCTCTTGCCTGTCCAGGGGAAGCGCTCCCCCATGACATGGGCGGCACTGTTGTTGAGCAAGTTCGTTCATGATCCACCTCCCGTGTTGGTCATGCAGCAGCCTGTCGAGGATTAATGCCTCTAACAAACTGAAAATGCACATTTTTTCGTTTGGCGCAGGATCGCCTTTCCACCTTGGATAGCCCTGTTTGACCATTGGGTTGCTGTTGCGGATGAAAGAATGAAGCATGAAGCAAATCTACCACCAATTACCCATGATTTCCATCGCGAGAGCTTTTATAAAAATATTATTTCTATATTCTTTATATTCAACATCGTGTATTTTTGATGCTTTTCAAGGCTTCCATTCCTGGAAAAAAAATAGGCGACCGGGAAATTTTCTCTCCCGATCGCCTGATGTGATTTCAAACTTTTTTATGATACCGCCGACCTACAGCCCCATCCCCATCTGAATATAACCACAGGGACAGGCCTGATGACACACATGACACCCATTACAACGGGTATAGTCGGTATGCATCACTTTGCCCTGGGGACGTTTGAAATCACGCTCAATCGCCTCTCTGGGACAATAGATACGGCACTGATCGCACACATTGCCGAACCGTATGTGGGATGCTCTGCAAAATCAATGCGCCGCCACGGTATCAATGGTCAAAGTCAAGGAAAAATTTTTTCCCCAAAATCAGGCCATGGTCACCACCGGGTGAACCCGCCGATCAATCTCTTCTCCCCGATCTCGCTCCACCACAGCAATATCATATTGACCCTGTAAGTTAATCCAGAATTGCGCCCCATTGCCAAAGTAACGACCAAGCCGAACCGCCGTATCCGCACTGATGCTGCGACGGCCATTTAAAATGTCAATAATGCGTCCAGAAGGAACCCCTAGCTCCAAAGCCAAGCGGTTGGCGCTTAGACAACGTGCTTGCAATTCTCGCTTTAGCAAACGACCAGGGTGTGCTATAGGAGTCATAGTTTACCCCTTGTGGTAGTCGGTTATTTCCACCAGATAGGCATGGCCATCCCGAAACTCAAAACAAATACGCCAGGGTCCATTGATGGTCATGGCCCACTGACCTTCACGATCCCCCTTCAGCTTGTGCAATCCCACGCTCGCCAATGGACTAAGATCGTTCAAGGATTTTGCTACGTTCAAGGCCAACAACAAATCAATCGCGGCATCCACGTCAACACCGCGAAATTGATTGGTTTTTTTCCCATTCCAAACCTTAAACGTAACAGCATTGCGCCATGACTTGATTATGGCATGATCGTACTACATGACGCGTATAATCACAACTCTTTCCTGCTTTGGAAGGTTGGTCAATAGCAAAATGCCGAGTAAGGTTCAACACGGTTTCCCGAAAAAAAAACAGGCGACCGGAAAACCTCTCCGACCGCCTGTTTATCCCAACATTCAAACCTTCTTGTGCGACCTACAACCCCATCCCCATCTGAATATAACCGCAGGGACAGGCCTGATGACACACATGACACCCATTACAACGGGTATAGTCAGTATGCATCACTTTGCCCTGGGGACGTTTGAAATCACGCTCAATCGCCTCCCTGGGACAATAGATACGGCACTGATCGCACACAAAGCACAATCCACAACTCATGCACCGTTTGGATTCAGACAAGGCCTGCTCAAAGGGGATGGTCTGCGTTGTTTCCTTGAAGGTTGTAACCGCCTCGTCCACCGGAATCTGCTTTTCTTCATTCCGTGGCATCGCCGGGTAGAAACCCAAACGCATCTCCGTATGCTTGACCGGACGGGCTTTGTGAACCAGATTCATGTTTTCGCCCATCAGAAACGCATGAATGGCCCGTGCCGCAAGACGTCCATGACCCACGGAGCGGGTGGAAATGCCCAAACCGATGACATCCCCTCCTGCAAACACCCCCGGGGTCCCCGTGGTAAAGGTTTTGTCAATGTTCAGCCATCCCGATTTATCGGCCAAGGCTTCCATCCCTTTTTCCAACTCGGGAACCTGACCAATGCCCATGATGATGGTATCACAGGCAATGGTGAATTCAGACCCCTTGACTGGGACTGGACGCCGCCGTCCCGATTGATCCGGGGCACCCAGTTCCATGCGAATGCACTTGACACCCGTTGCCCGCCCACCTTCGGTGACAATCTCCACGGGAGCGGTCAACAATTCAAAATGAATCCCTTCGTGTTCTGCTTCCACCACGTCCTTGGCGATCGCCGGCATTTCATCCTTGGTCCGACGATACAACACGGTCACTTTGGTATACTTCGACACCCTGATGGCCGAACGGGCCGAATCCAGGGCAGTTTTTTCAATGGAAACGGTCTCTTCATCATGCAACGCTTTTTTGTCGGCTTCTTCCCAAGCCTGATCATAGGCTTTGGCATCCCCCGAGGCATCGGCGGCATCCAATTCCGCCTGTAACCGCAATGAAACACGTGCGGCGTCCATGGCGCTGTCACCACCACCGATGACAATCACCTGGGAACCGATTTCCACCTTGGCCCCGGAGTTGACCCGATTAAGGAAGCTGGCCGCAGTAAACACATTCGCGGAATTTTCCCCGGGAATGTTCATGACGCTCCCTTTGTGGGCACCCAGGCCCAAAAAGACGGCGTCAAACTGCTTTCTCAGGTCGTCGAAAGAAATGTCCCGACCGATACGGGTATTACACTTCAATTCAATACCCAGATCGAGGATGTTTTGTACTTCTGCATCAAGGATATCGTCCGGAAGACGATAGGAAGGAATGCCATACCTGAGCATGCCGCCGGTCTTCGCAAACGCTTCAAAGATGGTTACCTTGTGCCCTCTGCGTGCCAGTTGGTAAGCACAAGATAGCCCGGCCGGTCCAGACCCCACCACCGCAACTTTTTTGCCCGACACTTTGTCGGTCAATTTTTTATACTTCAATTTGCGGTTAAGACCATGGTCGCCAATAAACCGTTCCATGTTGTTGATGGCTACGGAACCATCCGGCAAGTGCTGCCGATTACATCCTGATTCACACGGATGCGGACAAATGCGCCCGTGGGTGGATGGCAGCGGATTTTTGTCGGTCAAGAGTTCCCACGCTTCATCCAAAGCGACATCGTGGCTCACCTTGCGCATTCCAGCCTGGGCAATGGTCGTCAGATAGCCACGAATGTCCTCACTGCTGGGACACGCATCCCGGCAGGGAGGAATTCTTTGCACATAGGTGGGACACTTCCAACTAGTGCCATTACGAACAACAATTTCTTCAACAACACCACGCCCGAGCTTGGCTTCCAGATCCTCCCTGGAAATCTGTGTCAGTATAGTCGACTCTAGCATTAAAGGATTCCTCCCGGAGTGAACAGGTTACCAAACTTTCATCAGAGTCGGAGCATGGCCGATCTGTTGAGAGTAGAAAGGGCTTCCGGGCTATCATCGATATGATAGCGGGTAAACGGAAAGCCTGTCTTTTCAAAGAATCGTTGCCAACCGATCCTTTCGATCCACTCCCCAAGACGCTCCCAGGGTTTGCCACCCTCCTTATAGGCCTTCAGGATTGTCTTGACCGCAGCCGACACTTCAGGCCAACGCGGGGGATTGTTGGCAATACCCCAGACAGCCAGTTTCATGAAGGTCGGTGCGCTGCGGGCGTTGGACATCTTGCCACCGACCCAAATGGAGAGGGTATCGGTTTGGGCATCCCGGATTTCCATGCTGGGACATTGCCCGTGGCACGCGCCGCAATACATGCATTTTTCTTCCACCACTTCCACCGTTTCCACACCATCAACCACCGCTGGGCGGATAGCCGCAGCGGGGCAGATGGCAACCACCTTGGGCAACTCACAAATCTGCATGTTTTTGTGGTTGATGCGAGGTGGATGATGGTGTTGCACAATGATGGAGATGTCACCGTGGCTGGCGCAGTTGATCTGGCAGCACGACGAGGAAATATGGACCCGGTTGGGGAGTTCTTCATGCTTGAAGTCGTGGATGAGATCATCCATCAACGCCTTCACCGAACCCGCCGCATCGGACCCTGGAAGGTTACAATGCAACCAACCTTGGGTATGGGAAATATTGGACACCGAAGGTCCGGTGCCACCCAGAGGCCAGCCCAAATCCTTCTCGACGGCTTGAATCAGGGGATCCAGGTTTTCTTTCTTGCCCACCAAAAACTCAATGTTCGACCGGGTGGTGAAACGCAGATGGCCTTCGCAATACTTGTCGGCGATCGCACACACCTTGCGAACCGTATCAGCACTCATGGTCCGGGGTGAACCGGCCCGGACGGTATAGAGCTTGTCACCATTTTCGGCTACATGGACCAGTACGCCTGGGCGCAACCTTTCATGGTAGTCCCACTTGCCATAATTCTTGGCCATGAGTGGGTGCAAATACTTGGTGTAATCGGGGGCGCCCTGGTCCCGGGGCGCCAACGTGGGTTGACTCATAACGCTCTTGACTCCTTTATATTGAACCTTACCGTGTTGGCGACAGACGAGAATCCTACAGGCTTTCCCGAGACTCCGATTCACGATTCCAAACGGGGGGATTTTGCACCCGTTCACCTTCAAACCTGCTTGGCCCCAGCTCTTCAAACTTGATGTACGACGTGGTGCGGGGACGGCTGATCATCCGCGGATCAGGCTCGATCTCAACACCTTTAAGGAAAGTCAACATACCGATACGGTAGATGAATTCACCGATCCGCTCGTGGTCCATACCATTGTCATTCCAGAATTCCCACACCTTCTCGACAAAGTCGGTGAAATTGCTCCGATCCTCGTCGGTTTCAAGCTTCACGAACGGCACCAGAACCGATCCCATGGTGTCACCGATCTTGAGGGTCCGCTTGCCGCCGACCAGGATGGTGGCCCCACGATCTTTACCGGGCTTGAGCGCCTTGTGCATGACATTGATACAGTGCATGCAACGCACGCAATCGCTGTTGTCCACAACCAATTCCTTGCCGCGAACCGACAAGCAGCGGGTGGGACACCGGGTAAGGACGTTATCGATCAGGTACTCCATCCCCTTTTGTTCGATGAACTCGGCAACCTTGGCTTGGTTGACCTGCATGTCACCCCGCCAGGTACCGATGATGGGCATGTCAGAGCGGACGATGGCATTGGCGCAATCGTTGGGACAGCCGGAAAGTTTAAACTTGAACTTGTAGACGAACTCAGGGCGGTGCAGATAGTGGATGAAGGTGTCCGTGATATGCTTGGTCATCTTCATGGTGTCGTAGCAGGCCATTTCGCAGCGGGCCTGACCAACGCAGCATTGCAGGGTCCGCATGGCGGCACCGGAACCGCCGATGTCCCAACCATTGCTCATCAAGTCTTCGGCGCATTGCAGGGAGCCGGCATCGTCAAAACCCAACAGGAGGACGTCACCCGACATGCCATGGAATTGCAGGATGCCGGCGCCATTCTTCTCGGCGATGTCGGCCAGATCGCGCAGGGCATCGGTGCTGTACACCCAACCCGGCGGTTCAATGACGCGCACGGTGTGGAAATTGGCCAGACCGGGATATTTGCTCGCTTTGTCGGACACCCGGGCGATGATGCCGCCACCGTAACCGGGGGCATTGAGGATCTTGCCCTGCCAATAATTCCATTTATTCTGGTAGGATTCTTCCAATTGATTCAAAAGTTGCGCAACAACGGGCCGCTTCTTGGAATATTCCTTCAGATCGGTGACAAAACTTGGCCACGGACCAGACTCCAACTCATTCAGCATCGTTGTGTTCAACGGCATTCTTTCAGTACTCATATCAAAACTCCTCGATAGGTTTCGGCTTCATTGGATGCATGCCCCCGCAACATGAAACGCTTCAAGCACGCAAGGGATCCGTCACGCCTTAAGGGCGCGAGAGAATCACAGATACTTCGGTATACCGGGATTCTACATGGCTGATGCAGACATGACAACTTTGAAAGATCATTTCCTCCCCGTTTTCGCTATTCTTCTTCAAGATTCCCCATTCTTCAAGGGCCAGCCAAACAAATTCCACGCATTTTCACGTCATCCTGTACGTCAGCATTACGTTACATTCCTGGTATATTTGATAAATTTTATAAATTCCATCAGTTCATGGTCCGATGCCAGGACATCGGCACAGGCACACTGCCCCCCACCGTAAACCTGAATTTCTCCATCATCACCCACCACCGCCGCCGCATAGCCGGCAAATTCCACGAACAAACGCGCCAGTTCTTCCCGCTGCAACACTCCCTGAGCCATCCAGGCAACGATCTGTTCCCTACCCCGCATCTTTTGGGCGCTCCCCCTTAAAAAGGCAATTCAATCTGATTGAGTTGACTCAAATCTCCCGGTTTAATCTTTTTAATTTTGCCCTCCCCATGCGCCAGGGGCACCAACTCATACGCATCAATAATCCGGCCACGGGCATCCATCAAACACGAATGCGTCACCCCCGCCGCAAGAGAAAGCAGCCCCCGCGCCTGACGCCGGGCCTGGTTACGGCTCCCCTCCATGGCAATCGTTGAGTTGATCTTTCCATAAGTCCGAATGGTAAACGCCGGGGGATTCGGCACGCACTCGGCAGGAGGGATAAGTGCCTCCTCTTCAACAACGTCGGCGGACGGAATGGGAGGCGTCTCTTCGACAACATCGGCGGACGGGATGGAAGGCGTCTCTTCGACAACATCGGCGGACGGGATGGAAGGCGTCTCTTCGATAACAGTGGCAACAACCGCATCGGGTTTGGGCACTTCTGATAGAACGGGAGAAGAAATTGGAACGGTTTCCTGATTGTGACAACCGGGGAAATGCCCGTCACCCAAGCCGCAAAAGCAATGCTCAAAGCCCAGATACCACCGTCCATCACCGATGGTAATGGAGGAACCGTCTTGAAAAATAAAACGTTTTTTTCCAAATCCCTCATCCACCCGGATGGCCTGCCCGCCGCATACGGAATCGAGATACTCCCCGGCAACGGTTTGAAAAACATGGCCATCATGATTAAATCGTTCGGCTATGGATGCGGCGATCCTCTCCATGACCCTCTCCTCTTTAAAGAGACAAGCGGTCCTTCCACATGCCCGAGCAACAGACAGGCTGTCGCTGGAAACAATATCCTGCCAATCTTTCATAAGGTATCCGCTGAAAATACCGTTCCCCACCCCAAGGGACAACGTAAAAAAATGGTCGGTTCGTTGATTCCCCATTCCGCACCCGATCCCCATACCCGTGGAAGACACGGCCTGCGACACACCCATTCCTCACTAAGAGGCAATAATTGCGCAAGGCCTTTAAAAGAATTATGATGCATTCCACCGCCGTATCCCATCCACCGGCAATCTTCCATGCCAAGCGGCATAGGACCCCATACTGAACACAATAGGGATGGAACACGCCACTATTGGCATTACAGGAGAGGAAAAAACATGATGATCAAAAAAATGGGACTATTGGTAGTCTCCAGCTTATTCGTGTCCACACTCGCGATGGCCGCTGCCCCCCAGGAAGATCAAGAAATTGACAAGCGTACCTGCCAAAAATGGGCGCAGGAAGATGGCATTGCCGCCGACAAGATGGAAGGCTACATCAGCAAGTGTATGGCGGAATTGGCTGGAACAGTAGACACCTATGGTGGTCAGGACGCGATCCCGGACAACGCCCCTCCGACGAGTGGTGCCCCGGCAGCCGGCAAACCCGCTGGTGCGGCAGCTCCAGCGGCAGCTCCAGCAGCAGCTCCAGCAGCAGCTCCAGCAGCAGCTCCAGCAGCCGGTGCCCCGGCAGCAGCCAAACCCGCCACCCCAGCAGCCCCAGCGGCAGCACCCGCAGCCCCGGCAGCAGCCAAACCAGACGCAGCCAAGCCAGACAAAAAATAGCCAGTGCAGTCTGGAAGATGGTACAAAAAAAAACGGCTTCCAAACATCAATTGGGAGCCGTTTTTTTTGGCGCAGACGTTCCGATCACAACAACGGGGCGCTGCCATTCCGAAAAAGACAAAAAACTGACATTTGCGAAAACCCTACCAAAACCTGTCAGGACTTCACGTGGGACAATTCCTGAATGGGCTTCTGCCCTTTAAGCCTCCCCATGAGGGATTTCATGGAGTACTGGGCTGGATTGGAAATCCCAAGCCCGTAGACAAAACTGATAGCAACAAAGAAGACCAGGAAGATAGTAGCGAGCATAACCGATCCTTAGTAATGGTTTTTTCCCTTGTACCGTACGTGCCACCTGCTGCTCAAGCCAACGAGCCGGAGCAACGACCGCTCAGACTTTCGATAGTCTTACGGCACTCCTAAGCAAAGGGCGTACCATTCTTCCCAACTTCGTTTAAAACCGCATGCCCATGCTTTGTGACATCAACCACAGGTTGGCCGCGCTCATAGCAGCAATGAAAGAGAGCATGGGAATGAGCCGCCAGCCCGCCAAACGTACCCCGCCCGCCTGCAAGCTCCATCCCCGGTGCCGCAAAATCACCACCGCCAATCCCACCCCCAAGGCCATGAGACCCGTCTGTGCCAGGAACAGCACCTGTTCCCCACCCCCGCTTCCGGCCATACGCGCCGCCCTCTCCGCCGCACTCAATGCCGCCATTCCCGTTCCCAACGGATTGGCCAACACCTCCCAGGCACCTCCCGTCTCACGATAAAGATGATCCAAATTATGGGAAAGATGGTAAACAAATGCCAACGGCAATGTCGAAAAGGGCAAGGTCACAAACAGACGACGATAGCCCAACGCCTTCGGCATCAGCATGCGCGTCACCCCGATAGCCAGGGCATACACCACCACCGGAAACAAAAAACCTCCCACCATGCCCAGGGTGAAACTGATGATGGGCTTGCCCGTTTCCCCGAGCCATTGCGCCATACCCGCCATCCATGTGCCCCAAATTGGCATCATGGTCACGCCATGAAAACTGGTGATCCCCAGCAATGCCAACATGAACCAGGCCCCATCCCACATGGGTCGCGCCTCGGCCAACGCCTCCGCTCCCGGGGGGCGCAAGCGCCAGGAAACATTGCCGTATGGACAACTCAAAGCACATTGGCCACACGAGATACAAAAGGTATTTTGGGAAAAACGGCCAATCGTCAGATGGGTGGGACAGGGTTCAATCGTGGCCGATCCATTGTAACATTCCATGGTTGTGCAGTTGGTACACAGGTCCTGCTCCTGCGCCCGCACCCCGATGGGCGCCAGACGTGAGTAAAAGCCCAACGTCCGCCCCACAGGGCAAAAATAGCGGCAAAAAGCCTTCCGCTCAAACACCAACAAGGAAACCAGGGCCAATATCACCATCAATAAAGCCATCAAAGCCGTTGCCTTGGGAATACCCGTGACACCAATACCCAACTCAAGCCAAGTCAACCCCATGAACATGACCAATGCCGGCCAAACACTCCGTAACAGCCGTGGAACCTTCAAATTCAAACCTGGAGGCGGCACAACCCGCTGCCAAAGCCGACGCCGTACCAACCAGGTTGCCAGGGTATCCCAGGGGCAAATGGCACACCAAGCCGTTCCGATAAAAAATACCGATACCACCACCAAAGGCCACCACAGGTTCCAGACAAAAAAAGTGGCCAGATTACGCTCCGGTAATGACGTACCCACCAATCCTGCGGTAACGACCCCAAAAAAAACGAGCAGGGCAATCATTTTAAGCCCTACCAATGGCCAGGGGGAACGATTGAGCCAACGAACGACCCTGCCAAACAGGGGCATTCGTGCCAGATTGTACGTGGCTTGTGGACGTTCCTTGCGCGCTCCGGCCCATACACCCCAGAGCATCATGACAACCATGATGGCCACGACACTCCAGACATAGACCATCGGCAAGCCCGGATGCTGATGACCGCCCCCGGCACCATGATCCCCATGTCCTGTCGTCGCATGACTCCCATGATCGCCCTGCGATGTGCCATGATCGTGCGCGCTCGGGGCGGGTGTGACGATCCCGTGACTTTCATGTTCGTGCGCGCTCTGGGCAAAGGTACCGGGCGCCGTAACCATGGAAACCCATAAAACAATCAATGCAATGAAACCAGTGCGTTTCCATGAACTGCTTTGCGTGATGGTCATTTATTTTCTCCAGACGGCCTGTTTGATAGTGCCACGCTCACTGGATGGAACGGCCCAGGAGGGAGCGTAGATTGGCATCCGCTGCAAACAAAGATCGCACCTGCACCACAACCTTTTCTCCCTCTTTCACTCCTTCCAATACCTCGATAAATCCATCACCCTTGTTTCCTGCCACTACCGAACGTGGTTCCAATACCCCGGCACCGTGTTCCACCAGGACAATCTGGCGGGTACCGTGATCCAGGAGTGCCGAGTCGGGAATGGCAAGAACCATGGCACCGGTAGTTGGCGCCGAAAGATGCACAACGGCATACAGAGCGGGCCGCAACAAACCATCAGGATTGGCCAGTTCAATACGCACCTGAACCGTGCGGGTCTCAGCGGACAGCGTGGGATAAATCAAGGTCACTTTGCCGTGGAATGTCTTGTTGGGAATCGCCTTTAAAACAACCTCGGCGGGCACTCCTTCACGTATCAAACCCACATCCTGTTCGTACACATCCGCCACCACCCAAACAGTTGTCAAATCGGCAACACGATACAGCATCTCACCCGGCAGGACGCGCATCCCCTGAATAGCAGCTTTTTCCAAAATGATCCCGCTCACCGGGGAAATGACACTCATGGTCCGCCCAAATTGACCCGTGTTACGCAAGCGTTTGATCTGATTTTCGGAAATATCCCAGTTGCGCAAACGCATCAACGCACTTTCAGTCAGCTCATGGGCCGTAGCCCGGGTCTCGGCATCGGCCCCGTGAAGCGACTGCTCCGACCTGGCCGCGGCCAAATATTCACTTTGCGTCAAGATCAACGCCGGGCTATAGACCTCCATCAACGATTGCCCTTTCTGCACCACCTGCCCGGTGGTGTTGGCATGGAGCTTTTCAATCCAGGCTTCATACTTCAGATTGATGATCTGGAGCCTGCGCTCATCCACCTGGACAGTGCCCACAGCTCGGATGGAACGGGCCAAGGATCGCCGAACGACCCCTTCGCTCTTGACCCCCCATTGTTGAATCTTGTCCACATCGATACGAATCAACCCATCCCCTTTATCAGCCACTTCAGCCGTCGCCGTATCGACCACCATCATGGCCAGCACGCATGCCATCATGGAAACAAGCTTGGCGCACTTCATAAATCACCCCCGATCAACCGTTCCACTTCTGCCAGACGGATTTGGGCCTCAAATTGAGCCTTGAGCCAATCGATTTGAAATTTTTTCAATCTTTGAGCTGCATCCAATACCGCAACCGACTCCGTGGATCCGGTTTGGTAACTTTTCAAGGCGGATTGCAACGCCATGCGCGCCTGCGGCAACAACGTATTCTCGGTCACTTGCGCCACTTCCCGAGCCTCTTCCAGGCTTAACAGATTTTCTTTGAGTGTCGATGCGATACGCACGTGTTCCGCTTGCAATTGTGCCTGCACCGCCCCGTTTCGGGCGACGGCCTCCCATTGCCGCGCCCGGTACCCGTCCCATGGCACGGGTAGTGTCAATTCCACCTGGGCTTCAAAGCTATCCTTTTCCTCGGGATTGCGGCGTTGCACCAACCCCATCCCGAGGGTGATATCGGGATACCACCCTTTCTCAACCAGCCGTTGATTCTCATCGACAGCATCGGCCCGTGCCGCAACCATGCTCTGCACGGGATTGTCCCTCAACGCACGTTCCAACAATTTGGCATAATCCAAAATTTCCGCGGCTGGCAGCGGACGCAATTCAGGATGTTCCACGATTGGCGCATCCGGCGCACGATTGACCAAGGCATTCAAGCGTGCGCGAATGCGACTGCGCTCTTTGCCCAGGCGCACCTTGTCCACTTCCAGCGCCCCCCGTTCCGCTTCCGCCGTTGTCACTTCCGATTGCATAGCCCTGTTTTGCGCGTAACGAAATTGCGCCATGCGAACCAGAGTGCGCATGATCTGGATCCATTCCTCCGTCTGATCCATGGTGAGGTGGACCCGATGGTAGTCGGCATAGGCCGTTTTGATACGCAGGGCGATGTCCGCCTCGACATCCGCCAGCTTGCCCAACGCCTCGCGATTTTCCGCCTCGGCAATGGTCCGTTGTGAATCCCGTTTTCCCCACCAGGGCAACTCTTGTTGCATGAGAAATTTTTCCGTCGCCACCCGTCCGGGCAAACCATCACGGTTTTTGCTCACATCCTCCAGGGTCATCTGCAATTTGGGATTTGGCAACACCCCCGCCCCTGCCACCCGGGCAGCGGCCGCATCGGCGTCCAAGCGCGAGGCCAACAACTCCGGGTTCATTTCTTTGGCCAGCGTGAGGAGATCGGCCACCGAAGCGCCCACCACCTGCCCATGCGCATGCGACTCCGCGGCTTCCGCAACACCGGACAACCCGAGTCCCGTCACCAAAAACAAGACGATCCCGAATACGTGACAACCTGATCTCTCAGGACACAGCATGGCGCACTCCCAATCCGGTTCAATGTTGCGCTGGCAAACGGGCGGAAATCGGTTTTGCCAAACCTGAAACAGTGATCACCGCCGAAAAGTCATCACCAACCGGCGTCTGGGTCGTACCGGAAAGCAGGTTTCCATCCGCCCCCTGTAAGGCAGCCTCCAGTTTCTTCCCCCCCGCCAAAATGACAACTTTGGCCGAAGCCCTTGTGACCGTTATCGGCTTATCATCGTGGTCAGTCACATAAAGATCGACCTTGGTGTCTTTGGCCACCAATTCCAGTCGAACGCCCTCGGTTTCCACCACACGTCCTCCATGTTGGGGCACTAACGAACCATGTGCCCAGGCGGACCAGGAGGAAAGAAACCCCACCAGCGCTAAGATTATTTTTCCAGTGTGAAGCATCGCCTGTTTCTCCTGTTAATTAATATTTTACCCAGACTTATCGCCTTTGCTCCATAACTTTAAACCGATTACCCATTTGTAAAAACACCACAGGAGTCACCACAGTATCCAGCAAGGTTGATGACAGCAAACCACCAAAGATCACCACCGCCACCGGGTGTAAAATCTCCTTGCCCGCCGCCCCGGCATCGACAATCAATGGAATCAGAGCCAGGGCCGCCACCAGGGCCGTCATCAGTACCGGAGTCAAGCGTTCCAACGAGCCACGCACCACCATTTCAGGTCCAAACGGCTCACCTTCCACCCGCATCAGGTGGAGATAATGGGTTACCTTGAGGATGCCGTTCCTGGCCGCGATGCCGGTCAGGGTGATGAAGCCGACCAAACTGGCTACCGACAATGGGGTTTGCGTCAACCACAGGGCCAAAACGCTGCCGACCAGGGCCATGGGGATATTGGCCATGATGATCATCGTCAAGACCGACGAACGGAAATGACTGTAAAGGACCAGAAAAATACCCGACAAAGAAATAAGGGAGAGCAAGGCCATGGTGCGGGTCGCCTCCTGCTGGCTGCGAAACTGCCCTTCAAACGAAATATGATACCCCGTCGGCAAGGTCACCCGGGCCACGCGCCCCTGGATGTCGTCGACCACCGCAGCGAGATCACGCCCCTGGGTGTTGGCCAATACGACGATGCGTCGCAGCCGGTCATCCCGGTTGATCATGTTGGGTCCCGTGGTTTCCACCACCTCAGCCACCAATTCCAGGGGAATCTTGCCCGCCGGGGTATCGATAAGGATTTGATGAAAATCCCCGGTTTCGGCACGCCAAGCCTCGGCCAAACGCAACACCACGTCATAGCTCTGCTGCCCTTCAAGAACTTGAGACACCACCTTGCCGCTCAATGCCGTTTGCAGAATCCCGGTCAATTGGTTCAGGGAAAGCCCGTATTTGCGGGCCTCTTGCCGGTCGAGGCGAATTTGCAACTGGGGAATGAGAACCTGTTTTTCCACCTGCAGGTCGGTCACCCCGGGCACGGTCGCCATGTGTTGTCTGACTTCTTCGGCTTTGGCACGCAACTCATCCAAATCGTTACCAAAAATTTTAACAGCAATCTCCGCCCGGACCCCGGACAACAAATGATCCAACCGATGGGAAATCGGTTGCCCGACATTGATACTGACTCCGGGGATCAGACCCAGATTGCCCCGTATCTCCCCGAGAATCGCCTCGCGCTTGCGTCCAGAAGCTCTGAGATCCACGTCTATTTCGGAAAAATGCACCCCTTCGGCATGTTCATCCAATTCCGCACGCCCGGTGCGGCGTCCCGTGGAAATAACTTCCGGGGTTCGATGCAACAAACCCTCGGCAATGGTGCCAATGCGATTGGACTCCTCCAGGGATGTGCCCGGAGCCATGATCACGCTGATCGTCACGGTTCCCTCATTGAAGGAGGGCAGGAACGTGCGCCCGAGCCAAGGAACCGAAAGCGCCGCCGCAACCACCAATACCAACGTGACACCAATCAACAGCCGGGCGTGTCCAAAGGACCAGTACAATACGTGGCGATCCATCGCCTTGAGGTGCCGCACCAGCCAGGAATCACCCCGGGTCATCCTGGTGATGCGCGGCAGCAACAAAAAACAAAGTACAGGTGTCACGGTCAGGGAAACCAGGAGAGAGGTCAGAATGGAAACGATATAGGCGATGCCCAACGGGGCAAAAAGTCGCCCTTCAATGCCCGACAAAGCGAAAACGGGTACAAAAACCAGCAGGACGATGATGGTGGCATAGACGATGGCGTTTCTGACCTCACTGGAGGCCTGCCAAACCACATCCAGGGTTGGACGGGGGGCCGCGGAATGCGCATTTTCCCGCAACCGCCGAAATACATTTTCCACATCGACCACGGCATCATCCACCAGTTCACCGATGGCCACCGCCAATCCCCCCAGGGTCATGGTGTTGATGGATAATCCAAACCATTGAAAAATAAGGGCTGTCACCACCAATGACAAAGGAATGGCCGTCAGACTGATGAACGTTGTCCGCACATTCATGAGGAATAAGAACAAGATCACCGCCACCAATACAGCCCCATCACGCAACGCCTCCTCGACATTGGCAATGGCACGTTCGATAAAATCGGCTTGTTTGAAAAGAATCGGATCCACTTTCACATCATCGGGCAACGTGCGCTGGATGGTCGCTAAAACACCCTCCAGACGCCTCGTCAAGGTCACGGTATCGGCCCCGGGCTGTTTTTGCACCGCCAGGATGACCGCCGCCTGACCATTGATGCTGGCATCGCCCCGTTTGACCCCGGCACCGAACCGTACATCAGCCACTTGACCCAACGTAATCGATTCGCCTTTGTTGACGGCCACCACCGTTTGTTGCAAATCTTCCAAATCGGTCGTCTGACCCAGATTGCGAATGAGAAACTCCCTCCCGTGTTGCGACAGAAAGCCGCCCGTGCTGTTTTTGGCAAAACTGGTGAGAGATTGTTCCAAGGCTTCAAATGAGAGCCCCAAGGCGATCATGCGCGTCGGATCGACGAGTACCTGGTATTGTTTCACCTCGCCACCGATGGGAATCACCTGGGCCACCCCGGCCATGCCCAACAATTGCGGGCGCAAGGTCCAATCGGCGATGGAACGCAATGCCATGGGTGAAGTTGTACCCTTGTCGCTTCTGAGGCCGATCAGCATGATTTCACCCATGAGGGAACTCACCGGACCCATGACCGGCACAACGTCACGCGGCAAAAATTCAACGGTGGTCGCCAATTTTTCCGCAACCAACTGCCGGTTACGATACACATCGGTTCCCCATGAAAACTCAACAAATACAATGGACAATCCGACACCGGAATTGCTGCGCAGACGGGAAACCCCCGGCATGCCATTCAACACCGACTCAATACGCATGGTCACCAGGGATTCCACCTCCTCGGGTGCCAACCCGGGGGCTTCGGTCATGATGGTCACCGTTGGACGATTCAGGTCAGGAAAAATATCAACCGGCAAACCCGCAACCACCCAACCACCGTAAACCAACAGCAGGATCGACGCCGCAACAACAAACAAGCGTTGCTGCAAGGCCAACCGAATAATCGCGTCCAAGAGACCGGGCATGTCTGGTCACCGCATGGCATTGAGCTGGTTGTGACCCTGGACCACAACTTTTTCAGCGGGTCCAATCCCCTGCAACACTTCCACCCATTCCGCCGTTTTTCGTCCCAGAGCCACCGGACGACTGACGAACCTTTCCGGGGCCGTTTTGACCCAAACCATGGGGATCCCCCCTTGATCAAGGAGCGCCACCCGTGGAATCGCAATGCCAAACAATTCAGCACCGGTATGGGCATACACATCCATGGGCATTCCAACTTTGACCGGTGCAGTGTTGTCACCCAAGGCAAATTGCAGGTGCAAACCTAGATTTTCCGGATTCACCTTGGGACTGATCCCCATCAAGACAAGCGGAAAATGTTTACCCGGGATCTGCCGCGTCGCCGCCGTTCCCCCGATGATCCGCTCCGCCACGGAAATATCGTACAAAACCGCTTCAATCCACAGGTGCGCGGGATCAATGATTTCCGCCAACACATCGTTTTGCGTCACCACGTCTCCCGGAACAATGTGGACATCGGTCATTTGCCCGTCGATGGGGGCCAGAACCATTTCCCGGCCAACCGAGAATTCCATCTGCTCCCCTTTCAACAAGGATTGACGCTGCCCCGCCTTCTCCCCGAGTGACAACAACGGATCCAGAACCGCCAATGGTTGCCCCCGTTTGATCCATTGTCCCGATCGGGGCGGCGGAAACAACGGATCGTAACCAATGCGGGAAGGTAATTGCGGATGGACGCGCACATGAAAAGCGGGATCGGCTATCACCCGTCCCACCAGGCGAATGGTCTGGATCACTTCACGGCTCGCTGCCGCCGCAGTCCGTACATCCAACAAAAATTGACTCGACTTGGGTAAGGCAACCTCACGGCCCGACCCGGGCACAATCATCGATGGTTGCTGCGATGGCGCTTTGTGATCCTCACCGCCATGGGCATGGAGATGACCCGCCGTCGCCATGAGCAGCAACCCGACCAGCATCGCAGCCGCCTTTTTCCGTCTTAACAACATGACCATGCAAAAAACGACCACGAAAACCACACCCACCGGAGTGAACAAGTGCTGATACTTCGACTCTGGGGATTCCGGGGAGGTGGCTGGTGGATGGTTGTGAGACGGCACGGCGATCAGGAGCAAGTCGGAACCATCGGCATGGGTCACGGTAATGGTTAACGTAACCGCCTCCTGCGAAGACAACAAGCGTTCCAAACGATACACCCCCGCCACAGGCGTTGGTTTCCATGTGTCCGTCCAGCCCGGATTGCCAGTCGCCTCCACTTCGACCGTCGCCTGGGCCACAGCGGCGTTGCTGGCCACGTCAGACAGATAGAGCCACGTCAATGGGCCTTCCGTGGGAACAACCACCCCTTCAAATCGATCCCCCTGGGCCCCATACCCCAGGCCAGAGGAAACACTTGGCTGCTGTATAACCTTGGCAGCACCATGATCCCCGGCACCATGATCCTCACCACCATGTCCCCAGGTCAAGCCAGTCGGAAATACGACCAAACCCAGCATCACCAGGAACAGGGTGACAATTGGCATTGCTTTGTTTTCCATTGTTGGTAACAATCCCTGTTCAATGTCAGTTTCCCAGGTGGACGTTACCACGCCCCTGTCACGAATGAATGACACAATTGTCACAAAAGTATGACAATCTGGAACAAGCACCGTGGACAAACAACCGAGCATTCTGGTGGTGGAGGATAACCGGGAAATCAAGGAACTGGTTGTCCGATATCTGAATGAACACGGTATGATCGCCACAGGAGTGGCTGATGCCCGCGCCATGCGAGCAATACTGGAAAAGAAGTCAATCGACCTTGTCATACTGGATGTCATGCTGCCTGGCGAAGACGGCTTGTCCGTTTGCCGTAAACTGCGGGAACACACCAGCATTCCGGTCATCATGTTGACCGCCTTGGGCGAACACAGCGACCGGGTCGTCGGTTTGGAGATGGGGGCCGATGATTACATCAGCAAACCGTTCGATCCCCGCGAATTACTGGCCCGCATCAAGGCAGTTCTGCGGCGTTGCCACAATCATGACCAACTCGCAACCCCCACCATGGGTTCGCGGATGCACTTTGCCAACTGGATATTACACCAGGATCGACGAGAACTGGTCAACAGCGAAGGATTGGTGGAACCTTTGAGTTCCGGAGAGTTTGATTTGCTTCTGGCCTTCCTCAGTCACCCCGGCAAGGTACTCAGTCGAGAGCGACTCCTGGACCTGATCCATGGTTCCCGCGTCGAAAAATTCGACCGCAGTATTGATACGCAAATCATGCGCTTGCGCCGCAAAATTGAAGCCAACCCCAAAGATCCCCGGATCATCAAAACGGTTTGGGGAGGCGGGTACCTGTTCTCAGCCGATGTCCACTCGCAATGAGGCCCTTGTTTTCCATCAGTTTGGCGGGACGAACACTGGTCATTTTACTGGTTGGCCTGACTTTTTCCCATATCCTGAGCATCCTGGTATTCACCAGCGAAAAATTGGAGCCTGCGGTACTCACCAATGAAGAGGAACTGCTGGCACGGATGGCCGTCATTACGCGGTTGCTCCTGGAAACACCGGCATCCCTGCACGAGACGGTCTTGTCCGCCATCAATCGCCATGACCTGCATGGTCGGCTCATTCCCGCATCAGGACCGCATTTCAACCCACCCCCGGAACAAAACGATGAACACCTGCGACAACGCCTGGAAACCCTGCTGCATGCCCCCCTGGCCCACGTTGCGGCGGTCAACGCCACTCTGCCCGATTGGAACCACCACCACGGATCGTTCCACCGCTTTCTGTTCCATCTTGAAATGGACATTATCCGGTTGATGCACGATACCGTCATGGAACGAGAATTACATGCCTGGATCGATCTGCCCGGGGAAAACCGACTCCTGCTGGAAACACGCCTGGCGGCCAATCATGTCCCTTTGTTTCGCCACGCCACCCTGTCGGTAATCATCATGACGGGAGCCACCTTGGTATTCGCCCTGATCATTGCGGGCTACATGACCCAACCCCTGAAACGCATCGTCGCCGCAGCCGACACCATAGGCCAGGATCGTTCCATCGTTCAACTCCCCGAGAACGGACCATCGGAAGTCGTTGCCGTTGCCCGGGCCTTCAATCGCATGAATCGCCGACTTCGCGAATTCGTCGAAGAGCGGCTACGGATGATCGCCGCCATTTCCCACGACCTGCGCACCCCATTGACCAAACTCAAACTGCTGGCCGAATTTGTTGACGACGAAACCACGCGCAAACAAATGATAGCCACCCTGGATGAAATGGCCTTCATGCTTTCATCCACCCTGACGTTTGCCCGGGACAGCATGAGTAGCGAAGCCAAACAACCCGTCAACATGAACAGCCTCCTCTCCGCCATCTGTGCCGATATGGTCGATGCCGGACACCAGGTTGTCTTCGTCGAAGCCGACAAACAAACCTGTTCGTGTCGCCCCCTGGCCATGAAACGGGCCTTGACGAACCTCATCCATAATGCGGTACAGTACGGGGGGGCGGCCCAAGTTTCGTTACAAGACTCAGGGAAAAAATTGGTCGTTGCCATCCGCGATCCCGGACCCGGTATCCCCAAGGAAGAGTGGGACCATGTTTTCAAACCATTTCTCCGCCTGGAACCTTCCCGAAGCCCCGATACCGGAGGGGTGGGACTCGGTCTCGCCATCGCGGATGCGGTCATTCGCGATCACCAGGGCTCTATCCGATTCAGCTTCCCGGAAGGGGGCGGTTTTATGGCTTGTGTAGAACTGAAAAAACTCTAATTTACATACAGTACGCACACACTCATTCAAAGCGTTCGCCCTATGCCAGCCATCAAACCCATATCGGTGCAGGATTGCATCGCATTTACCCAGAACAATCGGGATGAAATCAAGGAAGGTATCTTTGACGTACACATCCAAACCTTCTGGATCGCCGACTTACCCGGGGATGTGCTGCTGTTCCTCCTGTCCCACTGTCCATCCACCAAAAAGGTTGTCGGAACCTTTCTCAACCTGGAACATCCCCACTGTGCCGCCATACTGACACAATTGGCACAGGATGAAGACCTGGAAATACGCCAGTGCGTTGCCGGCAACCCCCACACCCCTCAAGAACAACTGGTCCGCCTCACCGGTGACTATTTCAAGGAGGTTCGCTTGGCAGCGGCCAAAAATCCCGCCCTGCCAGTACAGACCATTGAAACACTGGCGCGGGAGAATTCAACCACCATCCGCGAAGCCGTCCTGGAAAACGACCATCTGACCCTGAAAATAATCAATTTATTGGCATCGGATCGCTCCGAAAGGGTACAAAAAAGAGTGGCCCAGCGTGCCCGGGAAGCCAGCCATCCCCCCCTCGTCCAACTGTTCGCACGCTGCGCCATCCCCGATGTACGGATTTCCGTATGCGCCAACCCAACCATCACACTGGATATATTGGAAATACTCTATCGTGATGACAATCGGGATGTCCATCGGGCCGCCATCACCCGCATGGAAGCCATGGCGGCCTCCCCGAAAACAACCAGCACCCTTTTGACCTCTCTGGCCGCTTTTCCACAGGAAACCATTGGCCTCGCCCTGGCCAGAAATCCCAATACGCCCATGGAGGTGCTGCTCGCACTCACCCAACAAAAAAATTCCATGGTTAAAATGACATTGCTGGGTCATTCCCGCCTGGATATGACAATCCTGCAAACATTGGCCCGAGACACCGATGATCGCGTGCGTACCGCCGTCGCCAGCTTTCCGCAAGCACCGGAAAGCATCCTCACGCTATTCGCCGAGGATCCATCCCTCAGTGTCCGCAACGCCCTGGCGGCAAATCCCGCTGAACTCAAGCGCCGGCAACAAAACCGTCTTTGCCTGAATTGCGGCCAAACGTTATCCCGCATCAACCAAATGATGGGATCTCATTGCCTGAAATGCAGCAAGCAAAAGGTCATGGATTCCTTCACCCGTTAGAGCCTTGATACTCACTTTAATTCTACTTTGTCACATTTCCAGCTCGGCGTTTGTAGCTTCTGGATCCCCGCTTTCGCGGGGATGACGGTTGCTTTTTTTCAACGGATTTTCTGCTCTGTCATCCCCGCGAAAGCGGCGATCCAGGGCGTATATTCTAATGTGATAAAGTAGAATTAAGAAAATAGCATCGCTCCATCGCTCATATTGCCAGCAATACCTGCAATTGCGTCTCAATCATGGACGCAACCTTGGTTAAGTCATAATGGCTCAGAACTCCGGGTTTGCGAGAAGTCTCGCCCCATGCCAGACCGCGACGACCCAAACAGTATCATCAGAAACCCGGTAGATGAATCGGTAGGGCGGCACGATAACCTCCCGATGCGGCAGGTCGGGGAATTCTGGGAGAGAACGCCCGGAGTATGGAAACGGCTCCAGGCGTTGCAACACATGCTTGGCGCGCTGGAAATATGCCTGAGCTGCCGTGGGATTCTCCCGGCAGATAGTTTTGAAGGCCGCCAAAAACTCAGTCCGCGCCGAGGTTGTAAACCGAAGCTTCATGCAGATTCGCGGTGCAAAAACGCCTCGGCTTCGCCCAAGACCTCCTCCAGGGAGTGCCCCTGGCCACTCTGGATCTCCTGATCGCCTTTGACCAGACGCCGAAGGAGAAGGCGTTCTTCTTCACCGCGTTCGTAGGCCTCAATCCCCATCAGGATAGCGGCGGCCCGTCCCCGTTGGGTAATGACAATGGGATCGCGGGAATGCTCCAACCGCTTAAGAGTAGCAGCGGCATCTTGGCGCAAGTCAGATACGGGAACCATTTCGGGTAGGACAGCCATGGCAACCTCCTGTTGTACGTTTACCTGTCCTTTCTAAAGTAACCACGAACCTCTCCCATGGCAAGCCGAATCTCATTATAATATTGAAAAACAACGATATTTTAGTAGCGTATGTCAATGCACCCCCGCCGCACGCAATACCTGATTGGCTTCCTGGGTCATGCCCCGCGCCAACAGCAGCTCCACATAGTCCGCCTTCAATCGCTTATCACCAGGTTGTTCCCGTAACAATCCCGCATACCCTTTCAACGCCTCGGCCCAACGGCCCACACGCTCTGTCATGCGCGTCCGTGCCACCCGAACCGAATGCTCAAGTCGGTCCATCCTGTCAATCTTGGCCAATGCTTTCAGATAAAAAGGTTTGGCCTTCTCCATCATCCCCAAAGAACGATACACTTCGGCAAGAAAAAAAAACGGTTCGTAATTGTCGTCATAGCGCGATACATAACGACCGAGAAGGCCAATCGCCCGTTCCCATTCGCCCGCATAAAAAGCCATGTATCCCAGACGTTTCAAGGCCTTTTCATCATTGGCATCCCCACTGAGTACCTTTTGATAAATCTTTTCCACCAGCTTGGACTGATCACCCCCTTCCGCCAGGCCCGCCAAGGCATGCAATCGGGGGATGTCCGAGGTCACCGACACTTCCCCATCGATAATCGCCACCATTTTTTCAACATTTTTCGCCGACCTGCAAGCCCGCGCCATGGCATCCGCCAAGGCGGGATCCCGTCCAGGAATGGGCCGCCTCGCTTCAGCGATCGACAATGCCATCTCCGCCTGCCCAACCCCGGTCATAACATCCACCCAACCCGCCAAATCACGCTCCCCAGCCCCCCGGGTGCGTGCTAACAGCCAATCCAAGGCGGCTTTCTCCGGTCTCGGACCCAAAACATACAACAATTGTTTCATTTCCGGGCTATCCGGTGTCGCATGCGCAGCCGCGTCCATCAGAGCTTTCGCCCCGAGCCCCCGTTCCCCCACTTCCCAAGCCAACATGCCATAGAGCCGAAGTCGTTCCAGGTCCCCCACCCGGCCAGGGGTTCCCAGGTGACGGCGCACCAAAGCCAGCACTTCCGGGCGTACCGGCTGTTTGTCGCGCCAAGCCGCGATGACCACGTCTTCATAGAACTGGTGGCCATTTGCATCCAAAACAGGGTACAACGGTCGCAATCTTTGCATTGCCGCCATGAATTTGCCATCCGCCCAATCCAACCGCGCACGCAACAAGGTCCGCGCCAAACTTTCCTGGCCCACGATCATCCCCCCCTGACCATCGTCATGTCCCAGTCGCTCCACCAACGTGTGGGCCAACTTGAGCTGCCCGGTATCCAACGCCCGATTGGCCAAGTCACTGAGAAAGGCTTCGGATAACTCCGTGCGAGCGGCCAACCAAGCCAAAGATTCCCCCTGATGGTCGCCACTGCTGACCAACAACACCACCCAGGCCTCTTCGACGGATTCATTTGTTTGCCCTTGCCGGAGTTGCGCAAAGAACGCAATCCCGCCTTTGATATCCCCGGTTTGGATATAATACCCGGCCAACTCCCGGAATACCGCCGGGGGCACGGTTGTCTCCCTGGCCAGTGCCCGCAACATGCCACCCCCTTCCGCCAACCGCCCGAGACGCAAAAACAAAATCGCCAGTCGCACACGCCACTCAGGTTCCAGGGAAACTTCTTTCCCACGGTCCAACCAATGCTGCAAATCCTCCTGGCTCACGCCGGCACGTAATGAAAGTTCCGCCGCCAACACGGGATAATCTTCCAAAAAGCCGGATTCAACCACCTGCATGACCCCCCGTGCCGCAAAGCTTCCACTTTCCGCAAGCACCCCCTCGCCCAAGGCACGCTGTAACCAATACGGTCGCTGCCCCACGGGCAAACTCGCCATGATGCGCAACGCCTTGCCATACCAGCGCAAGCGCACGGCCACTTCCGACATCAACATGATTCCCGCTGCCGGTAATTCCCCTCGGCGCCAATATCCCTCCAATACCGGCAACACGTTTTCCCCGCGCCCCGTCTGCGCCGCCATACGCCCCCAGCGCAACATCACATCCATGGAGTTCGGCAGCTTCCGCCGCACATCCTCCAGCCACAGCCACGCCAACTCCGGGGATCCCCCCTGATACAACAATTCTTCGATCATACCGATGGTTTGTTCATCAACCGGACCGGCCAGCCAGGAACGGGCTTCCGCCAGGGCTTCCCGCTCCTGGCCCAGTTTGAGCAAGGCATACACCAATCTGTGCAAGCTTTCCCCATCCATGCTCCGGGGATGCTGCGTTTTCATGGCCTGCAAGGTGGTCACCACCCGTTCAAACCGGGACTCCGCCATCAAAACTGCGGCAAGATCCCGATATCCAGTAATCTGCCTGGGATATCGTTTGACCATCTCTTCAAGGACATGGATCTGTTTCTCAGGATCCGAATAAAAACTGTACAGGTTGGCCAATTGCTGTAACACTTCCAGGGAGGGATGCGTCTGCCGACTCTCTTCAAGGTTGGCCAGATAATCCTTCTCCCTTTGGGCATACTGGTACAGTTTTCCCAGTTCCTGGCGTAACTCATGATGACCTGGATGTTTTTTCACCATCGCTTCCAAAACCTGGATCGCCTGATCAACCTGGCCGTTTTGCAAGTAAAGGTTGGATAACCGCAAGGCTTCCGCAACCGTTGTCACCTGGTCCCCTTCCAACAATTCCAAGGCCCGGGCATAATCATGGTCGCGCAAATAGATCAACGCCAGCGTATGGGCTGACGGCAGCAACAAATACCCCAGGCCTATACCCACCATGCACAAAACCAAACCTATGGAATAATATCGAGCCATTCGCCCCAACCTGACTTCAGGTGTCCCAAAGCCCAATCAGCCCATCGCTTTCCCATGATACCGTTTGTCGGATAAAACCATCACCGGGAATATGGAAATCCCCGGGCAAGACGCGATGGATGCACACCTCGACAGGATTGTTCCTTGTGACAGGAAAAATGCCCCGACCCTTGCACGTAATCATTTGCTTTTACCGCCTTATCAAGGCATCCTTCCATATAAACGTACATTCATGAGTCTTGGCCATGCCCTCCTGTTTCAGAGAAAAGCCCTCTTTCGCGCTGGTGTTCCTGTTCACCTTTCTGACCTGGATCAACGGGGCGTTCGCCAATTCCTGGGTCGTTTATTACGCCGACAAGGAACCCGAATCGCGTTTTGAATCCTACAGCCTGATTGTTTTCGACAGCATGTCCCACCCCCCCCTGCAACGCCTGAAAGAACGGGGCAAGACCATCCTGGGTTATCTGAGTCTGGGAGAAGTGGAAAATCATCGACCGTACTATCACACGGCGTTGGAACGCAATCTGTTGCTCATGGAAAACAAGAATTGGCCGGGGAGTTACATGGTGGATGTTCGCAACCCCATTTGGACGCAGATGGTCATTGAAACGTTGGTACCCGAGATTTTGCAACAGGGATTTCACGGTATTTTTATCGATACCATGGATAATCCGGGCTATCTGGAATCGTTGGACCCCGAGCGCTTTGCTGGCATGCGACAAGGGGGCATCGACCTGATCCGGGCCATCCATCGTCATTATCCCCAGGTTCCGATCATGATCAACCGCGGCTTTGACCTCCTGGAACACCTGCTCTACGATGTGGACATGATCCTGGCGGAGTCAATCCGCAGCCACTATGATGCCGCAAGCCAAACCTACGTTCTCACCCCCGATGCCGAATACAACGCCATCCTGGCCCAACTGCAACGATTTAAAGAAATCCGTCCCCACTTAAGCCTTTTCTCACTTGATTATTGGCTCCCCAGCGATATCCCTGGCCTGGTCGCCATTTATCGCCAACAACGGAGCCATGGTTTGCTTCCCTACGTGGCCACCCGGGAATTAAACCAAGTGATCCCCGAGCCCCACCCATGATTTTTTTTCGTCATGTATTGGTCGTGATCGTGGCTTGCATCATGTCATCGTCCGCCCGTGCCGATGAGGCCGCGCCCGCACCATCGCTTATTCCCCGCGTCATCCTGGCTTTCTACAACTCAAAGCAACACAATGGCGAAGCCTGGTTTGGCCAAACACACAAATTTGCCGAAATGCCGCTTAATTATCTTGGTTTGCGTGTCCGTTACCTGGACATCCAGAATCCCCTGCCCGACCCAGCCACCCTGCCCGATGTACGGGGTGCCCTCATCTGGACCGACTTCACGCAGACGGAAAACCCGGAAATTTTTCTCAACTGGGCGATTCGCTTCATGAATGCGGGCAAACGGTTGGTCCTGTTCGGAAGTCCCCCCTGGTCCACCAACCTGAAAGATATCCCCCCCCCACTCCCTTTGACGGTAACATTTTGGCAGACAATGGGTTTTACTTTCCAGGACCAGTGGGTATCCCTGACCCGGGATGTAGAAATCATTCTCCAGGATAAAATGATCGTCGGCTTTGAACATCCCCTGCCCAAACAACTCCCTGGCTATTTTGCCATAATCCCCGATCAAGCCGATGCCACCCCCCATTTGTTGGCCCGCAGTGCTGCAACGCCAACACAGGATCATGTCCTCATCGCAACCAGTCCCCGTGGCGGCTTCGTTGCCGGCGACTACGCCCTGTTCATGGATCAGGATCCCTTCGAGGATCATAAATTTTTTCAGTGGATCATCAATCCCTTTGAGTTTTTTCGACTGGCCTTTGCCACCGACGACTTGCCGAAACCCGATGCCACCACCCTGTCCAATCGACGCATCTACTACAGTCATATCGACGGTGATGGACTGCGCAATCTGACCGAAGTCAAACCTTATAACGACAGAAGGATGACCGTTGCCGAAGTTATCCTCAAGGAAATCATCGAGGGCTATCCCGAACTCCCTGTAACCGTCGCCCCGGTTGTCGGTGATCTGGACCCCGCCTGGTACGGTTCCGACAAATACCGGATGATTGCCAAAGCCTTATTTGCCCCCCCCCAGGTTGAAGCGGGCAATCATACCTTGAGTCATCCCTTGGACTGGGCCTTTTTTGAACATTATGATGCAACTCGCGAAACCCCCTATCTGAAAAATTATCCCGAACGGGAAAACGCCCTGCTATCCAATGGTATCCTTGAATTTCTCGGCTTCAAGAAGAAAAACACCGCGGCAGCCATCGACACCTCCCTGTTCCAGGAGAGTACCACCTCGGAAGACAAGAATCACAATACTGATGATGCAAAGAACAAAGAAAGTTACAGGAATTATAAAACACCCCGTTCCTACGCCAGCAAGCCATTCAGTCTGTTCGACGAAATCGAGGGCGCCAACCGGACCATGCAACAACTCCTCCCCCCCAATAAAACCGTCCGACTCCTGCAATGGTCGGGAAACACCCTGCCATTCCAGGCAGCCCTGGCTGCCACCCGCCAAGCCAAAATGGCCAATCTTAACGGAGGCAATACCCGATTTGATGCCAAATTTCCCTCAATCGCCTGGATCGCCCCCCTGGGGCGTCAAGTCCAGTCGGAGTGGCAGTGTTACGCATCCGCCAGCAACGAAAATACCTATACCAACCTGTGGACCGATCAGTTTTTCGGTTTTAAATATTTAATCCATACCGTCAAGAACTCCGAAACTCCGCGACGCCTCATTCCTTTCAATATTTATTACCACCTGTATTCCGGGGAAAAACTGGCCAGTCTCAACGCATTGAAAAGCAATCTGGACTATGCCCGGTCACAAGCATTGGCCCCGGTGGCCACCAGCTTTTACGCATCGATTGCCGAGGGCGCCATTCAGGCCAATCTTTACCGACTGCCATCAGGGGCCGTAGAAATTCGCAATCGAGGCAACCTGCAAACCATCCGCTTCGACCATGCTACCCTCAAACAGGTCGATTTTGCCCAATCCAAAGGGATCATAGGCCAGCGGCATTTTCAGGGGAGCCTGTACGTTGCCCTGGACCAAGCTATCAACACCCCCCAAATCATGATCATACCCTACCAGACACCCGCACGCCCCCCGCCTGCCCCGCGACCTTATCTACTCGAAAGTCGCTGGCGCATTTTCGGGCTCACGATCATCGAACCGCACCGGTTCACCTTCAACGCCCACGGTTTTGGCAAAGGTGACATGGCTTGGAAAGTCCCGAAACCGGGAAATTATCGTGTGGAAACTTTCGATCACAACAACGTACCCATGCAACAGGGTCACATTGTCATCGCGTCCGATCATGAGGGTTTGTTACGGATGACCCTCCCTGTATCCGCCATGGAGGAAGTCAAAATTGTCGTCAGTCGGCAGGATCCATGAGAACAGGCGCGAATCATGGGATCATCCCGTGAAAACCGCTGCCACCCGATCCACAACGATGCCATGATGAAAAAATGGTTGCTTCTTTCTGGTCACTATGGCAGAAGAACCCCAACATGGACCAGGATGAGGAGACAAGATGGAAGGCCAACGCGCAGATCCCGACTTTGGCGTGCCGCCCCAGCGCCCATCCCCTTCCCGGGGAGTTAAAACACTGTATGCCAGTATCCTGCTTTTCAACGCGGCACTCCTGGTCACTCTTTTTTTTGCCGCCGCCAACATGCATCAAGCCCGGGCACAACCTTTCACGAGCCCACCACCATTTACGGTTGCCAACCCACCCGGTCCCGACAAATGTGCTTCCTGCCACGGATGGCGCCAAGCCGATCTGGCTCCCAGAACACTGAAAAAACCCCACGATACCCTTATGTTCACCCATTGGCCCCAACCCGGCCCGTGGTGTGATCATTGTCACAAACCAACCGAACCACGACGATTGATTTTGCATCATGATCAAACCGTTGATTTCAAGGATGCCCACCTGCTATGCGGCCAATGCCACGGTGCCAAAGTCAGGGATTGGCAGTTTGGTGCCCATGGCAAGCGCATCGGCAACTGGCAGGGACCACGAAAAATCCAGCCCTGTTCCGCCTGCCACAATCCGCATCAACCAAAAACACGGCCCCTGGTCCCCTCCTCACCTCCGGCGCAACCGGGTACCATCCGTCCCTGGAAACCTGTGACACCACCAACCCAACCGCAGACCCGCCAACCATGACAAAAAACGCCCTCTCCCCCCACGCCCACAAGCGCCGCACTTTCCTCAAGGGTATCGCCATCACCGCCACGGCCTCCCTGGGAACCGCATCCGCAATGGATACCACGACCTCCTTCAGTGATACCCTGGAGCGCCTGCTGCAACGCCATTTCACCAAAATGTCCCCTGCCGAAGTACGAGAAGCCTTGCAAAGAATTGAACGTGATGCCCAACGACACCATGGCCTCGCCGTCACATGCGAAGCGACACCGCCCCTCCCGCAAGTCCACTTTGCCCAAGCCCTGAATCTGGCGGTGTGCAAGGGAACCCGACGGTGTGTCGAAGCCTGTGTACGAGAAAACAATTGTGGCCGCGGTGGGCACCTGGAAAACATACGGGTATTGTCCATGCCGCAGACCGCGGTCGACCTGGAGCGGGCCGACCCCTATTTTAATCCGCCCCAGGTGCCGGAAACAGGGCAAAAATATTTGCCCGTCAGTTGCCAACACTGTGACAATCCACCGTGTGTCCAAGCCTGCCCGGTTCAGGCAACCTGGAAAGAACCCGACGGCATCGTCGTTGTCGATTATGATTGGTGTATCGGTTGTCGCTATTGTGCCGTAAGTTGCCCCTATGGCGCCCGTCATTTCAACTGGGGAAAACCTCACATACCACCGGAAGACTATCAAGCGCGAACCGATTATCTGGGCAATCGGCCCCGCCCCGCCGGGGTCATGGAAAAATGTACGTTTTGCTTGCAACGCACCCGCAAGGGATTATTACCCGCCTGCCTGGAAGCCTGTCCCACCGGGGCGCGTATCTTCGGCAATATACTCGATCCGAACTCTGAAATTCGTTACGTCATTGAAAACAAATCGGTCTATCGTCTTAAAGAAGAGTTGGGAACGTCTCCAAAGTTCTGGTATTTTATAGGCTGAAGACGGCCAATCGCTGCACGAAAAGGCATGGATGAATATCTTTAATTCTAGTACTGTGCGCCCATAATAATTCAATAAAATAATTATAAATAAAAAACCATGTCGATCAAACATCGTTATCTTCTCTCCATGTCCCTGATCATGGCCACAGCCCTCCTGTTGGCAACCTTGCTATTGGGACACCTGGAAAAAATCCAGATGGAGAAACATATCAATCGACACACCGAACTTCTGGCCAGTTTTGCCGGGGCTTCACGTGACTATGTCATCCAAGAGCTGCGCCCGGCCCTGGACGCTCGGACTCATGAATTCATCCTTCAGGGCAAATCCAGCTCGTATGTCACCAACGGAATTTTTGCACAATTCAACAAGATCTTTCCCGATTACAGCTATCGTCAACCCGCATTTCATCCCCTGAACCCAAAAAACCAAGCCTCCCCCTTTGAATCCGACATCATCCTCAAGTTTCAGGACGAACCTTCTCTGACAACCGTAAGCGGATTCAGAAAAACGGATGACCAAATTTTCTATTATGTTGCCCATCCAGTATTCGTTGAAGAGTCTTGTCTCACCTGTCATGGCGACCCGAAGGAGGCCCCTCCCGGACTGACAGAAAACTATGGGTCAACCTCTGGGTTTCATTGGCCACTGGGAAAAGTTGTCAGCGCCACCATCGTCCAGATCCCGGTCGAAAAAGAAATCGCCATCCAGCATGATCGCCATTTATTGTTTGCCGCCAGCGTATTTTTTCTGCTCATCCTGTTCATCGGCGTGCATCTCCTGCTGTTCGAGCGTTTGATCTTGCGCCGAATGTTGCAAGTGACCACTGCTATCCAGGCCATGGGGGACAATGTTCATGCCACGAAACAACTCCCCGAAGAAACCCGGGATGAATTCGGTTCGCTCGTCAGAGCCTTCAACCGCATGACCAACACCATGCGAGACGCGTACCTGGAAATGGAACGCAAGGTTCAAGAACGCTCCATCGCCTTACGAAATAAAACTGAAGAACAAGCCGATGCCAATGCCGCCATGAAATCTTTGGAACAACACAATCAATTGCTGTTGCAATCCATCGGCGAAGGGATCTATGGCGTCGATATGCACGAACGGCTTACGTTCATCAATCCGGTCGGTGCCTCCATGCTGGGCTGGCGCGTGGAAGAGTTGCTCGGAAATCACGGCCACGATCTGTTTCACCACACCCATCCCGATGGTTCCCCCTATCCCCATACCCAATGTCCCGTGTTGAGTACCTTGACCGATGGTCATACGCGCACATTAAGCGACGAGCTGTTTTGGCGTCGGGATGGTTCCTGCTTCCCTGTGGAATACACCTCCACACCCGTTTTGCAAGATGACCTTATCGTGGGTGCAGTGGTTACTTTCCATGACATCAGCACACGAGTCCAGGAGTTGCAACACCGCACGCTGGAGATGATCACGCAAAAGATCAAGATCGCAATCTATGAAGTCTTATTGTCCCCTGCCGACCTCTCCATCCAACTTGAAGAGGTATTGTCCGAAATCTTGGCAATTCCCTGGCTTGGCAACGCGCCTCGGGGGGCCATCCTCGTACCATCCCCCCGAAATGACGATACCGTTCTCGTCATTCAACACGGATTTAACGTTGAAGAACTCCCCGGTATCCCGTTGGGCAAATGCCTGTGCGGCCTGGACGTACCAACACACATGACACACCATGAAGACACCATGGTCGGGCGTTCGCAGCAAACCGACGGCAATAATCCATGTGACGGGCACCACCTGATCATCCCATTGGCGATCCAGGTCCCTTTCCCAGGCGCTTTGGTCGTGTACCCCACCCATGGCGTCCCCCCATTCCCCCCTGACATGGAAGGGGCCTTGCTCGCCTTAGGTCATGCCCTATCCCGGGCACTCCAACGAAATTTTTAGTGGAAAATGGTGTCCGGCATCGGCGCAGGGGGCCAACCATTCCACAAAAATGCAACGATAATATAATATTAATTTTTTTAACTATATATTTTAATTTTTATTTCATCAGAACAGTTGACACACAGTATCCAGACCCGAAATTGACAAAAAAATTATGGCCTAATATGTTGTAGAAAAACATTGAAAATCCATTTTAGTTAGTGATAAACATGGATGAAGCATCATCAATTGTAAAATTACCAATCAATATAAAAGCGCGATGGGATCCCCATTCCATGTCATTGGCAACACGACTTCAACGATGGATTGCCGTCTTCGGCGTTGTCCTGTATGTCGCTATCGTCGGTGTGGTGGATCATTATCAAAATCTGGACCGGCAACGCGCCTACCAAATAGAAGCCAACCACATTTTAAGCTTGGTCCAGCATTTTCGGTCCACGCAATCCATAGGCGCAACAAATCCGAACGAAAAAAGTCCCTGGTGCAACACGAGCAACTATTCAAACACCAGCAGCCAATCGAAATTTTTGATTAAAAATAAAAGCCTGAAACCAATCAATCCCCTGAACCACCCGTCCGCCCGCGAACGTTCCATCCTGTCCATTCTGTCTGAACAAGGGGTGTCCCAATCCCAAGGGGAAATCATCACCCAGGATGACATCCCTTGGTACACCGTGGCACGCCCCATACACTTCTCGGCAGGGTGTCTGTCCTGTCATGGCCCTGCCACAACCCATGCGGATGCCGGACAGGATACCCCCTCCCCCAACGGTCGTTCCGTTGAAGCCGCCACGTTCGTCTACATTGATGTACTCCAACACCCCTCCAATTCCCTCACATCCCCCCCGCATATTGTCCTTGCGATCATGATCGCATTGGCGAGTCTTGCATTGTGGATATTGGCCGGCAAATGGATACTCAAACCACTCTCCATAACCTCCCAGACCCTGGAACGCTTTGCGGCGGCACCGAACAGGGAGGGTCTCGCCCAATCACGCCTACCCGAGGAATTGCAACGATTGCATCGCGCCTTTGCGCAAATCGGGCAAAATCTGTTGCATTCCCAAGCCTCCCTCAATGCCGGTTTACAAGAATTGGCCGAGGAGGAAAATCGTTTTCGCGCCCTGACACAGTCCGCAGTGGATGCCATTGTTTCCGCCGATGAAAATGGGCATGTCAGTTCCTGGAATCGGGGTGCCGAACGTATTTTTGGCTATTCGGAACAGGAAATGATGGGAAAACCGATCACCCTGCTGATCCCCCCCAAATTTCTTCCGAGCCACTTGAGCGGCTTCGCCAGCGCCATTGCCAGCGGAAGCACCCGACATCAAGGGGAAACGCAGGAAGTCCAGGGAATCAGGAAAGACGGTCTCCATGTCGCCCTCGAAGTGGCCCTTTCCACTTGGTCCCTCTCAGGCCGGCGCTATTTTACCGCCATTATCCGTGATATCAGTAAACGAAAGAAAAATGCCGAGAAAAATCATCGTGATTTCATGTCCCGCATGGCCATCAACAGTATTCTGGAAGTGGCATTGAAATCGATTCCCCTCCAGGAACAATTGACCAAATCCCTGCAAATCATTCTGGCGGTGCCCTGGCTCTCTTTGCAGTACAAGGGAGCCATATTTCTGTATAATTCCAAGAGTGGCAACCTGGAAATATCGGTCAATCAAGGGCTTGGCGAACAAATTGTACTTTCATGCAAAGAAGTCGCCTTGGGTTCCTGCCTGTGTGGTCAGGCAGCCGCAACCAAGAAAATCGTATTCTCCAGCACGGTGGACGACCAGCATACGGTACGCTTTGATGGCATTCAGCCCCATGGACACTATTGTGTCCCGATCCTGCTGGAAGAACGCTTGCTGGGCGTATTAAATCTGTACCTCCAGGTTGGCCATGTGCGGGAAGTCGAAGATATCCGCTTCCTGGAAACCGTAGCCCAAACCTTGGCCGGATTGATCGAGCGCAAAATGAGCGAACGCAAATTGCGCTATCTCTACCAAGCGATGGAGCAAAGTCCGGTCAGCGTCGTCATTACCGATCTTCAGGGCCATATCGAATACGTTAACCCGTGTTGCTGTCGCGTCTCAGGGTACGAAGCCCACGAACTTTTGGGGCAAAAACCCAGCGTACTCAAATCCGGGGAAATACCGACACCCGTGTACAAGGGGTTGTGGGATACGATTCTCTCCGGAAAGGTTTGGCGCGGCGAATTGCGCAACCGCAGAAAAAATGGCGAACCCTATTGGGAAGATATCTCTATCAGTCCCATTCGCTATGACAACGGCAAGGTTCGCTATTTCCTGGCGGTCAAAGAAGATGTCACCCAGCGCAAACAATTGGAAACCGATCTGGCCGAACTGCTGAGTACCCTGGACATTCGGGTCATGGAACGTACCCGGGAATTGAAAGATAAAATTGCCGAATTGGAACACACCCGCAATGAATTGGTGAAAAGTGAAAAAATGGCCTCCCTCGGGCGCTTGGTCGCCGGATTCGCCCATGAAATCAATACCCCGATCGGTGTCGCCGTGACGGGCTTCTCCTTGATCGGTGACACCCTGAATACCATGGAAGCACTACTCATGCAGGAGGAAGTGCGCGAGGACGAGTTTCGCCAAATCATCTCCACAGCCCGGGAAGCCGCCGAACTGGCACTGGCCAACATTAGCCGGGCTGGAGAACTGGTGGCCAGCTTCAAACGTACTTCCGTTGACCAAAGTTCGGATGACCAGAGAATATTCAACGTCCGTGAAATTTTCACCGATGTCATCCGCTCCTTGCACAATAAAATCAAGAAAACCGGAATCACCTTCCATGTCCATGTGGACCCCGCGCTGAATGTCTTGGGATGGCCCGGATTGCTCGATCAGATCGTAACCAACTTCATCATTAACAGTTTGACCCACGGCTACCCTTCCGATGACCCGAAGGGGCAGATCACCCTTGCCGCCCGCATCGAAAACAACACCATGGTACTGGACTACACCGACGATGGTTGTGGCATGGAAGAATCGGTCCGCAGCTTGGTGTTCGAACCTTTTTTTACCACCAGGAGAGCGCAGGGGGGTAGTGGATTGGGGCTCTACTTATGTTACAATATAGTGACGTCCAGGTTGCATGGTGTCATCTCCTGCGAAAGCTCACCGGGGCAAGGCGTGCGGTACCACATTACTTTTCCCATCGGGGGCACGAACTGATGAAAATTATCCGCACCCCTTCCCCTGGAGTCCCTGAGTCCGGCACCATCCCAACCCAGCCCTCCCCTTCGCCGCCACCCGCTGATTCCTGGCCTGTACTGGTCGTCGACGATGATCCCGATATCTTGGCCATCACCCGCCTCGCCCTCAAGGATTGCCGCTTCTCCGGGCGTCCTGTTTGCTTATATTTCGCCCAAAGCGCCAAAGAAGCCCTGGAAATTTACCATCGAGTACCCGAAATCGCCCTGGCCCTCGTTGATGTGGTCATGGAAACCGACGATGCCGGCCTCAGGCTGGTACAAACCATCCGCAACGACCTTAATAATCACACAATTCGCCTGATCATTCGCACCGGTCAACCCGGACATGCCCCGGAACGAATGGTCATAGACACCTACGATATCGACGATTACAAAGACAAAACCGAACTGACCGCCAGCAAACTCTACACCACCGTGCGTTCCGCCCTGAAATCCTTCCGCGATCTGAAAATGTTGCAACAAAGTCGCCATGGTTTGGAAATGGTCCTCCGGGCCGCACCGGGGATGTATCTGCATCCCGTCGATCAGCCCGATAAATTTTTCTTGGAGGCTTTGGGGCAAATCATTCGCTTGTGCGAATCAACGTGTACCTTCCTGGAACCCGCGTCAACCAAGCACCGAAACATCATTGGCTTCCTGGCCATATTGAATAACCGGGAGACCCTCGAAATTCGCGCCCGTTGGAAATGGGATGAATCGGACAATGCCAAACTTCAGATGCTGACTGAAGAACTTCCCAAAATTAAAACAACCCAAGCAGGATTGGTACTGGCAGAAGGCCATGTCATGTTGCCGCTGCTGGTCCATCACAACATCCTTGGAATCATCTACCTCGAAAATATTACCAATATTTCAGAAAACGAACGCTGCCTGTTGGAGGTGTACGCCGTACAATGCGCCGGTGCCATGGAAAACTTACGTCTGTATGAAGCCCTGGCAGCAGCCAATCGCAATGCCATGCGCATGTTGGCGGTAGCGGCGGAATTCAAGGACACGGAAACGGGCGATCACGTCAAACGTCTGGCGCGTCAAACGGTTGAGACCGCCCTGGAATTGGGATTTTCCCAGGAAACCGCCCAGGAGATGGGACGGGCCAGCGTCATGCACGATATCGGTAAAATCGGGGTACCCGATGCCGTTTTGCTTAAACCGGGACCACTGACCAAAGACGAGTTCGAGATCATCAAAACCCACCCTGGCATCGGTGCCTCCATATTGGCCGAGGACAGCAATTTTAAAATGGCCCTGGACGTAGCCCTATCCCACCATGAACGCTGGGACGGTACCGGCTATCCCATGGGTTTGAAAGGCGAAGAAATTCCCCTCCCAGCCCGCATCGTAGCCGTGGTTGACGTCTTCGATGCCCTTGTCAGCGACCGCCCTTACAAAAAAGCCTGGTCGGTAATGGAAGCCCTGGAAGAAATCAAAAGGGGGGCTGGAACCCATTTTGATCCCCAGGTTGTCGAAGCCTTTCTCAGAACCCACCGCAACCGTCGTGAAAAGCGCGGGCAAATGGAAGCCAGCGCCCCATCGACACAAGGCAAAGACGATCCCAAATTCCCCCGATCCAAGCGTTAGCTGCGCAGTAAATTTCACGAAGCTCAGAAGGTTTTGCACACCATGGGTGCGTGAGCCCCCGCATGCCCGGGGAAAAACCACCGCAACTAAACCGCAGCTATCTTGGGATGTGTAGTTATTGTCATCCTCGCGAAAGCGGGG
>JADGCN010000089.1 GCA_015228975.1 Magnetococcales bacterium | reverse complement strand
CCGGACTTTCAGTCCGCAATCCAAACCCACCGGCCTTAGCCGGTGGTTGTTTAGTTCGGAACATGTTTCAGGATACGTCCCTTTTCCCGTTCCGCGATCCGCAAAGCCAAATCCGTCTTGTTTAGAGACAATACGCTTTCCACCCCATTCATTACGGCCACCTGGGTCACCATGGCTAGGTAGAGGGGATCCCCCGCCCAGTCGGTTTTTTGCAATTGTTGTCGAAACAACGCGTTCGAGGCCAACATCGCCCCTGATCCTCCATATTTTTGCACAGCATGGGTGAAAAGTTCGTAACGATCTGTCAGTGTCAGGGGGGGGGAGTTCTTCTGGTTCCGGTAGATCCAACAAATCGTTTATCGTTTCAATCATCCCAACCGCCCTGGTGAAACAGGGTATTCCACCAGCCGCCACCTGTATGGCCATGGCGTTCCAACAGCAAGATACGAAGCGCAGGGGTGTTGTTGCTGCCCGAGTTCTTAAGCGCCAGCAACCATCGACGCAAGAGATTGGTCTGACTGGCGGCATAATCCACGACCACCAGGGTGGGACCGGGCCAGAGCCACGAAACGGGATCATGATGATCATAAAGACGTTTTAAGGCGCTATCTCGCACGAAACCTGCATGCCATTCCTTTTCCACCTTACGGCACAATTCCATCGCCAAACGGGTTTTCCCCCGTCCGCCACCACCGATAATGGTGCGCACACTTAACGGTTTTGGAGCGTGGAGCCAATCTTTGAGGCGTAGCAGCCAAGGTTCCCGACCGATACAGTCCAGGAAGCGGTAATAGGGAATCAGACGCTTTATGTCTTCGCTGGGAACGTCAAGGGGTTGATCTTGGGGATCCAAACGCAGGGTTGGATCAGCCGTCCCCACAACGATGGCACCGGCATCGCGACCTACCTGAATGATAATGGCCTGATTGCCGGCCTGTGCATGTTGTTGAGAATTGCTTGAAGCCTCGGACACGGGCCACCCCTGTCGTTGATAAGAACCGAAAGACCACTTCAAGTCTACTTATATTGACGACAATAAGCAACGCGAATAAAACACACATTCATGAGCGCAATCGCAACCAACACGGGACACGCAGGTTTTCTAAACGACTTGGAAGATGAGGGTGTACTGATATAATTTTTGTTGGAGATGCCTTGGTTTGTCCTTATTGCGCTTTTTGCAAAATGGATGTGTTTGTCGATAAATATAAACAGAACTGATAATTTTATGGAATGAACAGCAATGAACTTATTCGGATGCTGAAATAATTTGGGGTCGATTTCGACTTTACCCCCGGCAAAGGTTCCCTTGCCTTGGTTACATAGGATGGAAAGTTTTCTTTTGTTCCCAGACATGGGAAGAAAGAAATTCCCACGGGGACAATCCATGGCATCTGTCGCCAGTTGGGGATAAACCCGCAGGATCTTTGAGAGGTGGAGACCATGAAAAAAGGACTGGCATACCCGGTCAATCTGGTCGAGGATCTCGGTGCGGTTCGTGTTGTTTTTCCGGACTGGGATGATACGGAGACGTTTGGATCCGATAGGGAAGAGGCCTTGGCCATGGCCCGGGATTTACTGGAAGCGATGGTATCGGCGCATGTTGCCAAAGGTGAGGTTTTGCCCGACCCATCTCCAGATCTGGGTCGTCCCACAGTGGGGCTGTCTGCTATCAGTGCCGCAAAGGTCGGTTTGTACGTCACGATGTTGGATGCAGGCCTTTCCAGAGCGGAATTATCCCGAAGGTTGGGATGGCATTTCCCACAAGTGCAAAGAGTGCTTGATCTGCGGCATAAGTCCCGTATGGATCAAATTGAACAAGCACTTGCCGCCGTTGGCAAACGTCTGGTGGTCATGGTTCACGATGCGGCCTGATGGAAGCGGCGGTGTCATCGTCATGCGGAAAGCCGTTCCCGCTTGAGCCGGCGGAAATCCCGCTGGAAAGGGGTGCCACCCTCTCCAGCGGAATCTGTCACAAGTGATCACGCCTGATTGATCGGGATCACCACACCGCGTTTTTCATACCCCGGCATATCCTGGAAGTTGAGATAGCGATAGGTTTGTTCCTGCTTGGGCATGACCCGTTCTGTCATCTCTTTCATGTATTCGGCAACCGTGGGTAGGCGACCAAGGAGGGCGGTGACAGCCGCCACCTCGGCGGAGCAGAGGAACACCTTGGCCCCTTTACCCATGCGATTGTCAAAATTGCGGGTGGATGTGGAGACCACCGTGGCATTGTCCTTGACCCGGGCTTGGTTGCCCATGCACAACGAACATCCAGGCACTTCGGTACGGGCACCCACCTTGCCGAAGATGCTGTAGACCCCTTCTTCGCGCAATTGTTGCTCATCCATGCGCGTGGGTGGGGCCACCCACAAGCGGACATCTCCAGGGGAATGCCCTTCGAGGATGGAGCCCGCGGCTCGAAAATGGCCAATATTGGTCATGCACGAGCCAAGGAACACCTCATCCACCTTCGTACCGGCCACGTCCGACAATTTTTTCACATCATCGGGATCGTTGGGGCAGGCCAGTATGGGTTCGGTGATGGTGTCCAGATCGATCTCCAGAATGTCGCGGTATTGGGCATCGGCATCAGGGGTCAGGAGTTGCGGATTGCGCAGCCACTCCTCCATGGCGGCGATGCGGCGTTTGATGGCTTCCGCGGAACGATACCCCCGATTGAGCATGTTCTTGAGCAGGGTGATGTTGGAGCGGATGTATTCCATGACCGGCTCTTTGTTCAAAAGGACGGTACAGGCCGCCGCCGAACGTTCCGCCGAGGCATCGGAAAGTTCAAACGCCTGCTCCACCTTGAGGTCGGGCAGCCCCTCGATTTCCAGGATGGCTCCGGCGAACATGTTTTTTTTGCCGGCTTTGGCAACCGTCAGCTTGCCCTGTTGTATGGCCACCCAGGGGATGGCATTGACCAAATCGCGCAACGTAACCCCTGGCTGCATGGTGCCCTTGAAGCGCACGAGAACCGATTCCGGCATGACCAAGGGCATGGCCCCTGTCGCCGCGGCGAAGGCAACCAGCCCCGAGCCGGCGGGGAAGGAAATACCGATGGGGAAACGGGTGTGGGAATCGCCGCCGGTGCCGACGGTATCGGGCAGACACAGGCGGTTGAGCCAGGAATGGATCACCCCATCCCCCGGGGCCAGGGAGAGACCGCCGCGTTCGGCGATGAAATCGGGCAAGGTTTCGTGGGTTTTGATATCCACCGCCCGGGGATAGGCGGCAGTGTGACAAAAGGATTGCATGACCATGTCGGCTGAGAATCCCAGGCAGGCCAATTCCTTGATTTCATCGCGGGTCATGGGTCCGGTGGTATCCTGGGAACCCACGGTGGTCATATGGGGTTCGCAATATTCGCCGGGTCGCACCCCCGGTTGACCCACGGCCCGACCAACCATTTTTTGCGCCTGCGAATACCCCCGTCCGGTTTCCGGCGGTCGGTCGGGGAGGACGAACAGATCGTTCGTCGGCAGACCCAGGGCGCGCCGGGCCTGTTCGGTCAGCTTGCGCCCCACGATCAGGTTGACCCGCCCCCCGGCCCGCACTTCATCGGCCAGGGTATTGGGTTGCAGCGTGAAGGAACTGACCTCCTGACCATTTTTCGTGATGGATCCCGTGTTGGTATGGATGGTGATGATGTCGCCTGTGGACAAGGGGCGTACATCGCACTGAATGGGCAACATGCCCGAATCTTCGGCGGTATTGAAGAAAATGGGGGCGATGGTCCCCCCCATGACCACCCCGCCGGTACGTTTGGCTGGTACGTGGGGGATGTCATGGCCCACGAACCACAAGAGCGAATTGACGGCGGACTTGCGGGAGGATCCGGTCCCCACCACATCACCGACAAAGGCAATCGGATGTCCTTTGGCGTGCAGGCTTTTCAACTGTTCCAAGCCCCCGGGCATGCGGGTACCCAACATGCTTTGGGCATGCAGGGGGATGTCGGGCCGGCTCCAGGCTTCCGAAGCGGGGGAAAAATCATCGGTATTGATCTCCCCGTCCACCTTGAAAACCGTCACCGTGACTTCTCGTGGCATGGGGGCGCGGGAGGTGAACCATGTGCCGTCGGCCCAATTGTGCAAAACCTGTTTGGCATACGGGTTGGTTTGCGACAGTTTGACCACGCGATCAAAGGCGTCATAGATCATCAAGGTGTTGGAGAGTGCCGCGACCGCCCCGGTGGCCATGGCCGTATCCCCCAGGAGGTCAATCAGGGGGCCGACGTTGAATCCACCGATCATGGTGCCCAGGATGGCAACCGCATCCGCCCGTTCGATCCCGGGGCAAAGCAGTGATCCTTTGGCGATTCCGGCCAAAAACTCCGCCTTGACGCGTGAGGCCTCGTCCACGCCGGGGGGGACTTGATTGACCAATAATTCTTTTAAAAAGGTTCCTTCTCCCGGGGGAGGTGCCAGGAGCAATTCGGTCAGGGCTTGTGTTTGTTCCGCCGACAGGGGTAAGGGCGGTATCCCCTGTGTTTGCCGTTCAGCCACATGCTTGCGATAGTTTTCGAGCATTGATCATCCCCTTTGTCTTTGAATGGGCGGCATTATTATTTCGTAGGGATTAAAAAAAACGGTCATGCCAACTAATGGAAAAATAAACTGTTTTGACAAGAAATGCCTTTTTGTAGCATGATGGGCCGGTATCCCTTCTTCAAAAACTTGCAACCGTTGCTACGATCATGCCCCAGGACCACGCTTCCATACAACGTTTTCTGCAAAAATCGGGACGTTTGGACTTCCAGGGGTTGGACTCTTTCGCCCGGGAACACGATGAGCAGGAATTTGTCCGATTGTTGCGGGTGCCGGTACTCATGGGCAATGAAGTGCTTGAAGGATCGTTGGCCGAGCGTATCGGGGATGCTACGGTGTTTCACCCCAGCCAACCCGATTGCGGCAAGCGCCCGGTATTGCTGCGTCCTCCCCTGATGCATTGGTTGTTTCCTTTTTTCAAACAGGGGATGGGGGATCAGGAAGCTTTTTTTTCCCTGGGGCGAAGCGAAAACAATGATTTTGTCATCCCCGATTATACCGTGGCCAAAACCCAGGCCGGAATTCGGCGTACCTCAGCCAATCGCTATTTGTTGCGTTCCGCTCCCGCAACCAATCCCACCCTGCTCAATGGCAAGCGATACGATGGGTCCGAAGTGTTTTTGCACGACGAGGATCGTTTAACCACAGGGCGTTACGAATGGCTTTTTTTGTCGCCCAGCGCCCTCTACGCCCGCCTCAAGGGGATGGCGCTGACGGTGCGCATTCAGCAACTCCTCGATTTCCTGGGAAAGGCGGACTACGTTGCCCTGAAACAATACGCCATACGCCATGGGCAGAAAATGTTCGTGCAGTTGATTTCCAATCCCAGTCTGGTGGGTTCGGGATTGTTTCGTGGCTACGCCGTGGAGCGTTCCGATGAGGATACGGAAATCACCTTGGCATTTCTCCCCGATTTGACATTTGGGGCGGAGCCGAAGCATCTTAAAGTATTGGAGCGTGCCATCTATCCCCTTGTTCCGCCCGATGTCCCGGGGGATGGGGATCCCGTCATTCAAATCGGTCGCGCTGAAGGCAATGACATCATCATGCCGGAAGGGTCGATCTCCAACTTTCATGCCACTATCAACCCGCTGGGACCGGGTCAGTATTGGCTCACGGATTCGGGTTCCACCAACGGCACTTTTCTCAACGACAAACCCATTCCATCCCGGGGAAAGGAATTATTAGATCGGGATCGGGTCAAGTTGGGCCGTTTTGAATTCACCTTTCTTTTCCCTGGAACGCTGTATTTGTTCATCACCCCGGAAAACATACGCCGTCAATGATCATTCCCTGGAACTGCGTGGTCATCGCAGGTCGGGGTGGGGTGTCATGATGAGCGTCAGGGATTGCGCCATGGTGTCGGTCAGGCGGCGACCGATCCGATCCATCCAGTGTTCCTCGGAGGTGAAGTTGACCACCTTGTCCGCCTTGATCACTTCCCGCGCCACGTAATCCACTGAGCCCAGGCCATCGACCAGTCCCAGTTCCAACGCTTCGTCGCCGGTCCAGAACAATCCTTGAAACAAATCTTTTTTCCCGGGTTTCAACCGATCCCCCCGTCCCTCCTTGACCGCCTGGATGAACTGGGCGTGAATCCGGTCCAGGATCCCTTTGGCATGGTTGATCTCTTCTTCCACCATGGGTTTGAAAGGATTGAGGAAGGCCTTGTTGCGTCCCGCTGCCAGGTTGCGATCTTCGGCGCCAACTTTTTCCAACGTTTTTTCAAAGCCGAAATTGAACATGACCACGCCGATGGAGCCGACCACCGATGCCTTGTCGGCATAAATCTGATCGGCGGCGGCGGCGATGTAGTATCCCCCGGAGAGGCAGGCGTCTTCAATGGCGGCATACAGGGGTATGGCTGGATATTTTTTGCGCAGGCGTTTGATTTCGTCGTAGATTTCCCCGGCCTGCACCGGCGAACCGCCCGGGCTGTTGATGCGGACGACGACGCCATGGGTATTGGGATCCTTGAAGGCGGCCTTCAAGCCTTTGATGACGCCCCGTGCCCCTGCGGGTGAATCGCTGGCGATGGCACCGGAGATATCAACGACTGCCGTATGTTTTTTTTCCTCGGCCAGGGGACGCAATGCCAAGCCGTCCCAATCGCCACTCATGCTGAAAAGGGCCAGGAACAGCAGGTAACCAACGATGAAAAGGCGGAAGAACAGGCGCCAACGGCGACCGCGACGCTGATCCCGGAGGAATTGGGCGAACATTTCTTCCAGCACACGTCGTTCGGCGGCCCGTTCCCGACGCAGATAATGAAGCAGGGTGTCATCGGAGGACCCCTTCTTGGAATCGAAAGGATCGGAAAGTTCCGGTTCCATCTTATCCATGAGCGACGACCTTGGCTGGTGAGGTAGTGGGTGATTCGATGGGGGAGGGGAGGCGGTGTTCAATCATTGGCCGTCCTTGATTTTGATATCAATAATTTTTTTGAGTGATCCGGCTTTGAAGCGCAGGCGATAGGCGTCACATTGGCGACATTGCTGGGCCGTTTCTTCGCACAGGTTGCTCTGGTTGGCCCAACAGGGGGCGTCGTGGTCGGTGATGGCGGGGCAATTGGTGCGGGCATGGTAATCACAGCGGCGCACTTCCCAGCAGGGGATCAGCGACATCAAGGCGCGAATGCCCGCTATGCTGATACTGGACTTGATCAATTTACGGATTTCGATGAGCCAGTCGATGTCTTCTTGGGAAAAGTACCGGGTGCCGGAGACATTTTTGTGGGCGATGAACAATCCTTCGCGTTCATACATGTGGATGGTCCGAATGGAAATTCCAAGAATTTTAGCGACTTCTCCAATCCTGACCATACCTTGGGGATCCATGTCCCTCCTGTCAACTGCTTGAGCCGCCATTTCATAGCTTTCCTTTTTTTATCCTCTGTTTTTTATTGTTTTTCCCAGGATCAGGATAAAACACGTCAACACAGTATCACTCCGCTTTGGATAGAGAGGTTGCCGGACCTCGTCCTTGAGCCATGCTAGGGCCACTGAACAAGACTTGTCAATCCTTGTGAGTATGCGGGGTCTTTGTGGCGATCTGGCACAATTTTGTCTTTGACTTTTTGCCCAAACGGCATCATCTTTTTTCTCTCGTACCCCCCCCCCTCTTCGGAGATTAAGGGGTGGAGGTAACCGATTTTCCCATGAGGAGATTGCTTATGCCACTTTTGGTGTGTCCCAATTGTACCGTGGGCATGTTGGTTGTCCAAAGATCGGGTGTTGAGTTGGACACCTGCCCTCAGTGCCGTGGAATATGGCTTGACAGGGGTGAACTTGAAAAACTCCTGCAACTTATCCGGAACCAAGTACAGGAACGGGAACCATCGGGAAGGGGTTCCGCAGAGGATGCATCGTTGGAATTTCGGAACGACACCCATGGTCGGAATTCTGTCCGTTCCGGGCACCCTGGCTATGACCATGATTCCTCCAGGCAGTACTCGCGTGGTGGTTCGCACGGGGGGTCGCACGGGGGTCACTATAAACATGATCATGGTTCATCGAAATATTATCCGTCCGATAAAGATAAACACTACCGGCGGAAAAATCCCTTGGAATCCTTGTTTGATATCTTCGATTGACGTTGTGTTGGCCTGACTGATACCTTGGTTGTATCCGTGATATTCGCGCCTTTGTTGAGGAGAGAGTTTTATGCATCGAATTGTTTCGATTGCCGCCTTCATCATCGTGTTGCTTTCATGGACTTCTGTACCCGCCGAAAACAGCAAGACATCCACCGTGACATTTTGTGGAGGCCCCAAGGGGCTGTCGTATGAGAAGCTACCAAACGCCCTCAAGCCGATTATTGCCGACTTTAATTTGGGATTTACCTTGGAAACAGTTGAAACCAAGGGTGGTGAAGAAAACGTCAAAATGGTCGCCAAAGGTGAGTGTGATTTTGGCCTGGCACCGAACAAGCTTGTCAATAAACGTAAGTTACCTATCGATGGCGTTGTGTTTCACTCTTATGCCCATCTGGTCTGCAACCAACAACGTACTAAGAATGCAAAAGAAATTTCGGACCTTCTGAAGCAGGGGCGAAAGATTCAAATTGCGGTTGGAGATATTGGTTCGGCAAGCAAGATCATTTGGGACTCGCTGGCCGATTTGGATGATAAGTTTGGTCCTAAGAACTTTTCGACCATGCCTCTCGGTTTTACCAAAGCCATCCCGCTTGTAATGAACGGACAGTACGATTGTGCGTGGACCGTCAGTGGGGTTGGGTCGCCGGCTTTGAAGGCAGCCGATTATCCCGATTCGTCAAAAGTCTTAAGGTTGATTGATGTCAATGATAGTGATTTTAATGACGAGGATTATGAGTTCTTCGTCATCCCAAAGACGACATATCCCAACCTTCAGGCGGGATGGTTTATGGATGTTAAGACAATCGATATCCCTGTGGTTCTTTTCCATCGAAAAGGGTTGCAGACACAAAATCCCGTAGCCTACGGGGCTATATCAGGTGAGGCACTTCGAGTGGGTCCGGACCTCTTCAAAGAATAAATGAAGGATGAATCATGATGAGATCGCTGGTAGTCGTTATCGTGTTGTTGACTGGCATGGGTGCGGCGCAAGTCAGGGCGGAAGAGGGCAAGCCACCGTTGCATCATCTTTCCGCATCTGCCTGCGGCGAATGTCACCAGGAAATATACCTGCAATGGCTGGGATCGATGCACTCACAAAGTTCGGCCCTCAATGATCCGATCCACAAGGTGATGTACGCCATCCAGGCGGGGGATCCCACCCAGGAGGATGTCAAACTCAAGGCGACCGGCGGCTATCCGGTGTGTCTGAAATGCCATGCCCCCAACGCCGCCAGGGATGGCAAAACCAAACTGGACGCAGTGGAGGCCTACGGCGAAGGGGTGACGTGTGTGAGCTGTCACACCATGCTGGAATTCCAGGGGACGGTTCAAGGCAAGGAGGATTCCAAACCGAAAATGGGATCGGATGCGTTCACTTTTTCCAATATGCACCTTCAGGGTCCCAACGGTGCTTTTGCCGGTAAGGATCCTATCCATGCCCCCGGTTCGCCGACAGGGGAAACTTCAGTCAATGCCTTCCCCCATCAGGCCAATGGCAAACTGTTCAAAACATCGGATATCTGCCTGGGGTGCCACGAGAAAAATGTCAACCCCAACGGCATTCCCGTTTGTACAACGGGTCCTGAGCTGACCCAGAGCGGCAATACCGTGACCTGCCAATCCTGTCACATGCCCACCATCAATGGTTTTTCCGATCATTCGATGGCCGGAGGTCACTCCCAGGCCAAGCTGAAACGCGGCATCCTCATGACCATGACCGGGGAAAAGAGAGGGAATGGCGCGGCGATCAGCGTCAAGTTGAAAAACCTGTTGGCGCATAACTATCCGACCGGGGCACCGTTTCGTTTCGTGGTCTTGAAAGTGGTCGGTTTGGATGCCAAGGGTGAGGTGATCTGGAAAAATTTTGTCACCAATCCCGTGGAGGAAGACCCCAAAGGGGTATTGATGCTCAAACTGACCGATGAGGCGGACAAACCCGTGCCTCCGATGCTGGCCAAAAAAATCAAGGGGGACAGCCGTTTGAAACCGGGCGAAGAACGCAATCTCGATTATGACCTGCCGGTGTCCGGCATCGTCAAGGTCAGGGCCGAACTCAGTTACAGCCTGTTGTTACCCCCCATGATCAAACAGTTCGACGCCGAATTGCCGGCCGAAGTCAAACAGCCTGTCCAGGTAGCTCGGACCGAGTTGGACTTATAGGTGGCGGTGCCAGACTTGGTTACCGGCTTGATTCTGGTCGGTGGAAGCGGGCAGCGCCTTGGTTCGCAGGACAAGGCGCTGTTGTGTTTGGCCGGGGAACCTTTGTTGGCGCATGTTTGCCGCCGCCTGCAGCCACAGACGGCTGGCATCCTTTTGGGGATTCACGAGGGGGGGGCTGATCGTTTGGTACCGTGGTGCCAGGGTTGCCAGGAGGTGGCGGATGAACGGCATCCCCGTCAGGGGCCCCTGGCCAGCCTGGAAGCCGCCCTTCGGGTGGCACCTGGCGATTGGTTGTTGTCTGTGCCGGTGGACGCCCCTTTCATTCCCCTGGACTTGGCTCAACGTTTGGTGGCGGCTCTCCAAGGGGTGGAACAACCGGCAATCGCCGTCAATCGCGGGCGTGCGCATCCGGTCATCGCCTTGTGGCCCAGGAGCCTTTTGGCCAAGATTTCCCGGGCTCTGGACAATAATGATCGCGGGTTGAAATATTTCTTGCGTCACACCCCCCATGTCGAAGTAGTCTTTCCCGATGTTGTGCAGGGGGTGGATCCTTTCTTTAATATAAACACGCCGGAAGATTGGCAACTGGCGTCGCAGGTGACCATGCTGACTGGGGGATGATATGTCTGTAAAGGATCAATCGGTCCAGCTTGAGGGGGAAGAGGATGCCATCATGCGCAAAATCCTCATCCTGGAAGAAGAAGTGCAAACAATCAAGGCCGTCTTGCAGGCTTTACCCTCCGCGCTGGATAAGGAAAAAGCGGAGATTCGCAACAGCTTGGCCGCCCTGGAAACGTTGCAGAAAACTATACAGGAGGTATCCCATACGCAGATGCAGTCCAATAAGGTGGTCGATCATCTGGAGCGGCGGGTGGAAGTCGTCAAAAAGGATGCGACCAGTGGATTCGTCATCAGCACGGTTATTTTCTCTATTTTAGTGCTTCTGTCCCTGTTCTCCCGGTCCTGACATGTTGTTCTTGTCGCTTAAACTGGCCAATGAAGTGTTCGCAGTCGAGACCCTCCGGGTCAGGGAAGTCATGCCATTGACCAGGATAACACGGGTTCCTCTCACGCGACCCGAAGTTCGGGGTGTGGTGAACCTTCGCGGGGGCATCATCGCCGTGTTCGACCTGCGGATCCTCCTGGGGATGGAAAAAGCGCCGTTGACAGCCCAATCCAATATTGTCGTGCTGGAATATCCCCATGAGGGTGAGATTTTGGTGCAGGCCGTTTTGGTGGACGCGGTGCGGGAAGTGTTGGAACTGGACCAAAGCCAATTGAGTCCCCCACCCAAAGTACGCTCCAACAGTGGCAAATATCTGCAAAGCATGGCCCGGAGTGATCACGGGTTCATCCTGGTTCTGAATGTCGCCAGCCTGTTCGGTATCGAAAGTGACATGGAAAATCCGGCCCCCCCTGCGGACGAACCCATGGCGCGTGCCTTGAAAACACCGGATGCGGGTGACCTTGCCGCCAAAAACATCGTGATTGGGGAACCGGAGGATGTCGTCATCGCCGATGATGCTGTCATACAGAATGAAGAGGGCCATCCCCCTGAAATGAGGGAGGCCACGGTACCGGATGCCGTCGATGTTGCTGAGGTTGTCGAAGTGCTGGAGACGGAGATTTCACCGGCTGTTGAGGATGCAGCGGAGGGGGACGTTTCACCGGCTGTTGAGGATGCAGCGGAGGGGGACGTTTTACCGGATGATGAGGCTGCACAGGAGACGGTAGTTATCCCGGAAACTGTGGTTGCGCCGGAGACGGATATTACCCCGGATACTGAAGTTCGGGGGGAGGGTGGCGCTGGTGACACCCTTGAAACCAGGGGGGCAACCGGGGCTGAAGTTTCCGAGGTCATTGTTCTTTCAGGGGATAAGGGTGTTTCCGAAGTCGGGGATGACCCTGGAAGGGGGGATGGATTCGCTGGGGCCGTCGTTGCCCTTCACGTTGTGGATTCCCCAAACACCGAGGCGATTGATGTGAAAACCAACAAAGATAAGACGAAAAAAACGGCCAGTGCGGCATCTCCGGAATCGTCGGGGGCAGGGGAGAATGGTTCGGGTGATCAGACCCGCTTTTTGGTGAGCGGTGCCTTGGCGGCAATCGCGGAAGCCATGGAAAAAGACGAAACGCCCAAGATTGCGGGTGACCAACAGCTCCCCGGGACAAATGACGAACAGGCTCAGCCGATTGGTGATCCCGCAACGGCGGTGGTGACGCCATCTTCTGAATCAGCAACCATTGAAGTACAACTGGAACAGGCTGTCGCGGACACGCTCAAGCAGGCTCGGGGGGCCGAGGCGCTGCCGCCGGCAACGGGACTTGGGATCGTCGAGGAGAAAACGGTATTGGATGTTGTGGATGCCCTGACCCCGGATGTTCGACTGGAAGAGCGGCTTCAAGATCGGGCGAAGCCCAAGGCGCAAAAAGGGGACAAGGGCAAGGCGTTGCGCAAGGAAAAGCCCGGGAAGAAGGGGAAAGGTCGGTCACAAGATGTCTGAAGTTTGCCGGGATCCATTGGTAAGCGTGGAGGGTGTATGAAACGCGTTGGTGCCCACGTGTCGGCATCCGGTGGGGTGTTTGTCGCCCCGCTGAATGCGAGCGCCATTGGAGCCAAGGCGTTCGCCCTGTTCACCAAAAACCAGAAACAATGGGCTGCCAAGCCGCTGACCACTGCGGAAATTGACCAATTCCATCACAACATGCAGGCGGGTGGTTTTCGACCGCAGGATGTTTTGCCCCACGATGGGTATTTGATCAATCTGGGCAATGCCGATGATACGGCCCATGATAAATCGTTGGCTGCATTTATTGACGAACTCAAACGTTGTCAGGTGTTGGGTTTGACCTGTCTCAATTTTCATCCCGGCAGCCACCTGAAGCAACTTTCGGTCAGCGCCTGCCTGACCCGGATCGCGCAATCCATCAATCGTGCCTTGGAGGCTACCCTTGGGGTGGTGGCGGTCATCGAAAATACCGCCGGCCAAGGGACCAATCTGGGTCATACCTTTGAACAAATTGCCGAAATTATCGCCCAGGTCGAGGATCAATCCCGGGTTGGAGTATGCCTCGATACCTGTCACGCCTTTACTTCCGGTTATGATTTGCGCACCCCGGAGGGGTATCGTGCGGTCATGGAAGAGTTTGAGCGTACCGTTGGTTTCGCCAAACTCAAAGGGATGCATCTGAACGATTCCAAACCCGATTTGGGTAGTCGCGTTGATCGCCACGAAAGTTTGGGCAAGGGTAAACTGGGATTGGCACCCTTTCGTGCCATTATGAACGATCCGCGCATGGAAGAAATCCCCTTGATCCTGGAAACCGTTGACCCGGACCTGTGGCCCGAGGAAATCGCCATGCTTTACGGCATGGTTGAGGGCGAAGCATAGACGGAATCGCTTCATTGGCCTTGATCATCGTTTCGTCCGTCATCATTCCCCCCGAATGCTTAAATCGGGGGCGGGAACAACTCATTCTGGATTCCCGCTTTCGCGGGAATGACGAAAAAATCGCTGAGATTGCAGTCGTTTGTCATTCCCGCGAAAGCGGGAATCTAGACGGAATCGAAGCATCTTCCATGCGCTTTGGCCGAAACGATGATCAAGGCCAACGTCTCCAATGCGTTCCCCTTTGAATGTCGGTCATTATAAAAAGTAAGTTGCGCGTCCATCCCAGGAATGTAGCGCAACTTACCGTTACCTGTCTTCTAAAATAAGCGAACAATCGAGTGTCAACTCATCACAGCACCCGCCTTTCCATAGTCAAAATTCAGCAAGGGCAGTACT
>JADGCN010000088.1 GCA_015228975.1 Magnetococcales bacterium | reverse complement strand
GAAAGCGGGGATCCAGAAGCTACAAACGCCGAGCTGGAAATGTGACAAAGTAGAAGTAAATAGGGGCAAACGTAAAATCCCCTTGAATTTCCCTGGAACAAAATATACCTTCCTGGATGTCTCATGCGGGCATGGCCTTTGCTGGTTCAGTTCGTCCCTGTTTCTGGCCTTGGAAACACGCCAGACGTTTCCACAATTGCCGACATGGAAATGATCCGCTCCGCATTGCGGTCCGGCGTCCTGAAGCTAGGCATTTCGTCCACCCCTTGCTGACCTTGTTCGTGCCTTGGGCAAATTTCTTCTCTCCCTGATTGTCGTGACATTGATCATCTCGGTCTTTTTGCTCGGGCAGAAGACCAGCAAGGTGTATTTGACCCTCGGAAAGCAAGGCAAAGAGATGCTTTCCCTGGCACCCCACGTCACCAAGATTACGGCGCGTCCAAGTCAGGATATGATAGGGGCACCGGCGGTGCCCCTGCATTTCATGATTTTGGACAAGCGTACTCTCAATGTATATCGCATGATGGTCAAGACAGGGGAGAAGATCAAAGCCCCCTGGGATGGTTGGATTTATCCGGTGGCCTATGTTCCAGACTTGGTTCTTCTCGAAGGGACGGCGTTGCATGGTCCCGAAGGACACGTCAATCCGGCGGTGTGGATCGTCCTGCAGGATGAACAGGGCAACCCGTTTCATGAGAGTTGGGTTTTTTCCCGGGACACGGCGCAAACGGCCTGGGACCATCAGCGCTATGATTTGACATTTCTTGGCCCGGTGGAGTCCACTGAGGGTGATTCGTGAGCAAGCCAGCGGTCCGTTTTTTACCTCAGGACGATTCTTTGGCGTGTTTGGCCCTTGTGGCGGCATCCCAGGCGGGGCAACGGGGTGAGGTGCCTGTCGGGGCGGTGCTGTGCGATTCTGTGGGCCGGGTGCTCAGTGAATCGGGTAATCAGACGGTACATGGGAACGACCCCTTGGGACACGCGGAACTTCGTGCCCTCAGGCAGGGAGCGGAACGCGTGCAAAATTACCGTTTGTCCGGTTGTCGCCTCGTAGTCACGTTGGAACCCTGTGCCATGTGCGTGGCCGCCCTGGAAACAGCAAGAATATTTCAGTGGACCTTTTTGGCGGAAAGCGACCGGCAGGATAGGGGAAGTAAACTTTCTGAAACAAGGCGTTGGCCAAGGGACTCAAGACCTTTCCAGCTTGCGTCCACCCGTCCGTTCCGGGATGTTTCGGCGGCTTTGTTACGTTTTTTCTTTGAACAGCGCAGGTAAATTTTCTAATGTATGGGCTGTGCTGATTTCAGTAAGTTCCAGTGCCGTGCTTTATCGCACGGTTTGGACCGGCAGGCAGGGAGGGATGGCCGAGCGGTTGAAGGTGCACGCCTGGAAAGCGTGTGTACTCCACAAGGGTACCGAGGGTTCGAATCCCTCTCCCTCCGCCACCCTGATGTTCGGAAAAACAGGAAAATTGAGTTTTATGCATCTATAGATTGTGCGCATTGCATTTAAAAATGTTCGTTCAGCAACGGCTAAAAAACTGAATATCAATGGTTACAGTTCGGTATGTAACTAGGGGATTTAAGTTTGCTCAAGATTGAGAGTACTTCTTGTAAGCCATGCGGGCGGCGTTGATGGTCAGGTCGTACGCAACGCAAACTCATGAACCCCGTCAGGACCGGAAGGTAGCAGCGGTAATGGGATCTTGCGTGTGCCGTATCCAACCTGACCGGAGCCGCCCTTAAATCCATGTCTGATTATGTTGTTCTGGCCCGTCGTTGGCGCCCCCGTTCGTTCGATACCCTTGTTGGTCAGGAGCATGTGACTCGGGCATTGGTCAATGCACTGGACGGCGGGAGATTGTCGCACGCCTTTCTTTTTTCAGGTATTCGTGGAACCGGTAAGACCACCCTGGCCAGGCTTTTGGCGCTGTGCCTGAACTGCGAGCAGGGGACGACGTCGAAACCGTGTGGTGTGTGTGGTTCCTGCCGCGAGATCATAGCGGGTCACCACCCCGATGTCATGGAAGTGGACGCGGCTTCACGCACCAAAGTGGAGCAGATGCGGGAGTTGCTCGACATGGTGGCCTATGCGCCGACCCACTCCCGGTTTCGCATTTTTATTCTCGATGAAGTCCACATGCTTTCGGTACCCTCATTCAATGCGCTTCTCAAGACATTGGAAGAGCCGCCGTCACACGTTAAATTTTTGTTTGCGACTACCGAACTGCGTAAACTTCCGGCGACGATCTTAAGTCGTTGCCAACGCTATGAGTTGCGACGGGTTGCCGAAGATGTCCTGCTGGGTCACATGGCGCATATATTGGATCAGGAGGGTATCGCTTACGAAAACAAGGCGTTAGCCTTGGTAGCCCAGGCAGCGGAAGGCTCGGTACGCGATAGCCTGTCGTTGTTGGATCAGGTGATTGCCCACGGTGGTGGGGCGGTGGTCCACGCCACGGTCGAGCAATTGTTGGGATTGACCAATCGCGAAACCATACACGTTTTGTTGGGCCAGATCTTGACGGGTGATGGCAAAGGGGTGTTGGAAACGGTGGCGGGTGCCCATCAGAATGGTGTGGAGCCGGAAATGGTGGTGCGGGATCTGTTGGCGCGGTTGCATGGGGAAGTGCGGGGCAAGGTCATTGGCAATCCTGTCAGCCAGGGTGATGGGGCGGAATGGTCTGGCCGGCTGCCCGAGTCGGTGACGGTGGAACATTTGCAAATGGTGTATATGGTATTGAACAAGGGGGGGAATGAACTGCATCTGACCGACCGCCCCTGGCGTGCCCTGGAAATGCTCTTGCTTCGGGTCTGCTATCTGGCACCGGTTCCCGATTTGGGCAAGTTGATCCGGGTTTTGGGACGGGAGACGACATCCGGGGATGGTGGAGGCGCGGCCCCCCCGGTATCGCAGGGTCCGTCCGCTGCATCATCGCCTCCTGTGGCTTCGGCCAGGGGCGGGGTGGAAGCGTTTCCCGGTAGCTGGAAGCAGATGGTCAGCACGATACGCCGCCTGGAACCAACGTTGGGCATGATATTGAATGCGCAACTGGCCTGTCCGGAATATCGGGTGCCGGATGCGCAGGGACCGGGTCACGTGGCGTTGGTGCTGGTCAACGAATGTTTTGGAACGCCGCAGGAGATTCGCAACAAGGTTCAGGGTTTTATTTCCAGGCATTTTCAAGCCAAGGTTACTGTGGTCGTAACCGTGGGTGCGGATTCGGGACGTCCAGAAACGCTCCAGGAGGCAATGGTTCGGGAAGCGGGGGAAACCTTGAGTCAGTTGGAGAGTGACGTGCATTCCAATCCGATTCTCCAATCGTTGCGGACCCGCTTTAATGCGGAAATTGTGTCTATAGCGCCGACGGAGCGCGTTAACTTACATTAGAATCTTTGGAGAAAACCATTGAAAAATTTGGGAAACATCCTTAAGCAAGCCCAGAAGATGCAGGGTGAAATGGCCAAAATTCAGGAAAAATTGGCCGAAACCACGGTCGTTGGTCAAGCGGGTGGCGGCATGGTTGAGATCACCATGGATGGCAAGCAGGAGGTACGTCGGGTGCGCATTGATCCCGAGGTGATCAACAAGGATGACGTGGAGCTTTTGGAGGACATCATCGCGGCGGCGTTCAACGATGCGCAAAAGAAGGTCCAGGCCATGACGCAGGAAGGTTTGTCCAAATTGGCGGGGGGGCTGAATCTGCCGCCGGGGTTTAACATGCCGTTTTGATTGCCGCAGGGGGACATTAAGTGTACCAGGATGCGACAAGGAGCGGTTTACCGTCGGTGGACAAGGCCATACTTGTGCTATCGCGCATGCCCGGAATTGGCAGGAAGAGTGCGCAAAGGATGATCCAATTTTTGTTGCGCGGCGATGGCTCGGAAATTGGGCAATTGCTCCAGGCGTTGGATGATTTACGGCAACGGGTGGGGGTGTGCGTCGATTGCCATAACCTGGCGGAAGGGGAACGCTGCTGGGTGTGCATGGATCCCTTACGGAACGCATCGTTATTGTGTGTTGTAGAGGAGCCGGCTGATTTGCTGGCGATGGAAAAGGCGAATATTTTTCGTGGGCGCTATCATGTCCTTGGTGGGAGATTGAATCCTTTGAGTGGCATTGGCCCGGAGCAGTTACGGATGGAGAGTTTGCGGCAGCGTTTGCAGAGTGGTTCCGTGGATGAATTGGTGATCGCCACCAACCCGACTGTGGAGGGTGAGGCAACGGCGCATTATGTGGCGCAGTTGGCCCAGACAAGCGTTGCGCGGGTGACTCGGCTGGCCTATGGTTTGCCCATGGGGGGGGAGTTGGAATATTTGGATGAATCAACGTTGTATCAGGCTCTGGAGGGGCGCCGGCAATTCTAGGTATTCATGGCGTAAATCTTTATTTGCGGACGAGTCTTATTTCGGGGTGACTCGTTGGTGTTCCGTTGGTATGTTTGATTGTCAATATTAGAATATAATATGGGGGCCGGGGCTTCAGAAAGCTTGGAACTCAAGCGAGTCTGACATTGAAAGAGACAGGGGTGGATGCTATGCTGATTGAGTTTACCATTGAAAATTTTGGATCCTTCAACAAACCGCAATGCTTGGAGATGGCGGCCACGAAGATCAAACGTTTACCGGGCAACATGTTTGCGACGGGCCTGAAGCAGCATCCCTTGCGCGTTGCTTCCACGGCGTTGATCTACGGTTTTAATGCCTCTGGCAAAAGCCAGATGGTTAAAGCTGCCCAGTTCATGCGTGATCTGGTGTTGAACTCCAATCGGAAACCGGTGGAAAAAAAACTGGCGATCGCCCCGTTCCTGTTGGACCCCGAATCGGCCAAGCGTCCCAGTTCTCTGGAAGTGGCCATTGTTGTGAATGGTCATTTGTGTCGCTACGGTTTCAAGGTGGATCGCAATCTGATCTGGGAGGAGTGGCTCTCCATTTATGGCAGCCGCCGTGGCACTCCCGATGGGTTTCGGCGTATCTATGACCAGGAGTCGAACAGCTATCAGGTTGAGGTGAAGGGTTTGAAGGGCATCAAGCTGGCGATTCAGCACGTTCCCGAGGATTGGCTGGCTTTGACCCATGTGTGCCAGGGGCATTTTCACAAGGATGCGGAGGATCAGTGGGCCGATGTCCATGGGGTGTACAACTGGTTCAAGGATAAGTTGCGGGTGATGCCGATCATTCATGAGGTACCCCATGACAAAGCCCTGGAGCTTTCCAGGGATGGTGATCGGATGGTGTGGATTTTGAAATTTTTACAGGTGGTGGATCGGGGGATCGACACGTTGCAGTTGGAGAAATCGGAACGGTTATCACCGGATGTACAACTGGATCTGATTGATTTGGTGGGGCGGGTTACCACATCGCACGAGAAGAAATCGGCCCTGGTCAATGCCATCAAAGCGAGCGATACCGAGGCGTTGGCCAAGCTGGGGTTGGATTTTCAAAGCCGCGAGCTCAAAATTGTCCGCTCCATGCCCAAGACGGGCGATTCCGTATCGTTCAGTGCCAGCATGGAATCCCAGGGGACCAATCGGGTGTTCGCCATGGCCAGTTGTGTGAAGGATGTCATAGACAATGGCTATGTCCTGTTGATAGACGAGACGGAAATTGGCTTGCATTATCGACTGTCGCGCTTTTTGCTGGATCTGTTCAACGATTCGGCCAGGAACAACAGGGGGGCGCAGCTCGTGGCCACCACGCACAAATCCAAACTGATGGACCAGGATTTCATGCGTCCTGATCAGTTATGGATGATGGAAAAAGATGAATTCCACGAATCTTGTCTTTATCCTTTGTGCGAGATGGAAATTCCTGTGGGCAAGAACCAGAATTGGCCGGAATTCTTTTTGCGTGGCAATTTCAGCAAAGTGCCGATGAATCGCGTGCGTCGGGTTCCAGGATGACATGGAATGAGATAGGGGGCGGGCAGATTCCACTCTTTGTTTTTGTTCTATAGGGATTGCTTGGAACAGTTGCTCTTTATGGCTTTTTTACATCTAACGTCTCTCCCATGGTGATTGTTCGCTGTCGGGTGTTTTCCCCTCGTCTGGGGGGGTGCGTTTTTTTTTCTAAAAAAGTTGCTCATTGAACTGCGATACTTTGTGTAACTCGCTGGCGCATGGTATACAGGTGAGGTTTTGAGTGCAGGATTTTGATGCCGCTCCCGTGCTGCGGAAATGGGCCTGACAGGCCGGTTTTCCTGCTCAGGATGGCTTGTTTCGATGATTTTTTTGTCACATGGAACAATTTTGATTGCATACACAAATCAACCAACCCACGGAGGGTAAGACGGATGGCCACGCCGAACGCTGAACACCCACAGGCCTTTCCCTATCCGGGAATCCCCGGGACCGGAGACGGTTCCGATGCTATTTCCTATGTTGAAACCAGAGCAACGGATGGAGCGGCAGCATATCCCATTACATCATCGACAATCATGGGGCAGCATTTTCAGGTTGCGGTGGCGAATGGTTTTAAAAACGTTTGGGGCCAACCTTTGGCCTGGATGGAGTTGGAATCGGAACACTCTTCCGCTTCGGCCTGCGAAGGATTCGCACTGGCCGGGGGACGGGTGACCAACTTCACTTCGGGTCAAGGTTTGATCCTCATGAAGGAGGTGTTGTACACCATCTCCGGCAAAAAACTTCCCCAGGTTTTGAATGTCGGTGCCCGCGCCCTGACATCGCAATCGCTGAACGTGCATGCGGGTCACGATGACGTGATGGGCGTTGCCGATTGCGGCTGGGGTATTTTGTTCGGCCACTGCATCCAAGCCAATGCCGATCTGTGTCTGATCGCCCGGCATGTGGCGGAACGCTCCTTCATCCCCATGATGAACGTCCAGGACGGATTTCTGGGCACCCATACCATTGAAAACCTGAACTATCCCGAGGATGAACTGATTCGTGACTACCTGGGGGATCCCCGGGTGATGATGCGGCGGGTTTTCGATACCGATTTCCCGTTGCAGGTCGGCGTGGTGCAAAACCAGGACGCCTACATGCAGGGTAAAATTGCGCAGCGGCATTTTTACGATAAGCTACCCGGTGTCATCCAGGCGAGCATGGATGAATTTTATCGCCTGACCGGTCGGCGCTATGATCCCATTCAGTGCATCGGCATGGAAGATGCCGAGTACGCCATCATCGCCATGGGAACGTTGTCGGAAACGGCCATTTCGGTCATCGATACCGTGCGCAGCAAAATGGGGGTGCGCCTGGGTGTCATCAACGTGATCTCCTATCGTCCCTTCCCTGCCGAAGCGCTGGTTTCCGCCATCAAAAATTGCAAAGCGGTCAGCGTTATCGAACGGTGCGACATTCCCACCATGGTGGACAATCCCTTGACCACCGATGTGGAAGCGGCTCTGGCCAAGGCGGTGATGGGGATTGATGGTTTTGAAAAGTTGAGTAGCATTCCTTATGTTTGTTCCGGGGCCGCAGGTTTGGGCTCGCGGGATACCACCCCCGGCCACATTTTGGCGGTGGTGCGCAACATGATGAATGAGGATGGCCGGCGCAAACGGTTTTTCACCATCGCCATCGACCATCCAACGGCTTTGGAACTGACTGAAGAGCCTGACGTACGTCCTCCGGGATCGTTTTCGGTGCGCGCTCACTCGGTGGGTGGTTATGGTACCATCACCACCAACAAGATTATCGCTACCATGTTGGGCGATATCTTCAATTTCCGCGTACAGGCGGCCCCGAAGTATGGTTCCGAGAAAAAAGGTTTGCCGACGAATACCTACCTGACGGTGACCCCTGTGGGCAAAATTTTGACCCACTGCGAACTGCAACAGGTGGAATTTGTGCCGTTGATGGATCCGACCACCTGGTTCATGGGCAACCCGTTGGTCGGTTTGCAGGAAGGTGGCATCGTTTTCCAACATACCGACGAGTTGACTCCGGAAGCTTTGTGGAATTCGCTGCCGGCTTATGCCAAATATTTCATACGGGAACACAAGATTCACTTCTACGGGGTGGATACCATCGAAATTGCCCGGGAATCGTGCCGTTCGGACGCCTCATTGATCCAACGCTTCCAGGGTATCGTCCTCCTCGGGGTGTTTTTGCGGGTGACTCCGTTCCGGTCCAATGCCGGGATGAGCAAGGAAGATTTGTTTGAAAAAGTTCGCAAGCCATTGACCAAATATTTTGGCAAGCGTGGTTCCAAGGTGGTTGAGGACAATCTCCAGGCGGCCCAGCGTGGTTATGACCGGGTGATGGAGGTTACCAGGGATATCATGGACGCAACACCTCCTGAAGTCCTGGCCGAGGGCAAGGTGGAGTGGGATGCCAAGGGCAAGGACGTTAACGCCTTCTTCATTTAACCACCGGCGGGTCTTCAAGGACCTGTTGACGGAAACTAAGTCTGGAGGATGTCATGAGTCAACGTGCAAAGATTTATTCAGAGCCTACCCCGCAGTGGTACGATATCAATCGGGCCAAGGAAATCATCAACGCCTACAACTCAGGTAGCGGTTCGGGACAGCCCGCCGACAGATTCGTCGGTGTTTCCGCCGTGCCGGCCGGTACCGGTTCCTACCGTGATTTTTCGTATATCGCCCCGGACTTGCCAGAGTTTGACGCAGAGAGTTGCGTGGCGTGCATGGAGTGCGTGCAGAACTGTCCCGACTCGGCTATCTGGGGTTTGGTGATACCGGGCAGCAAGCTGGATGGAACGCTTGCAGTATGCGATAGCGATGACAATCGGGCGCTGATCAAGCGTCAGTTGGTGCAGACCACCAAGTTTTGGAAGACCTACGAAAAGAAAAAATCCCAGGACGGCAGCTCCCCTGAAGGGGCTTGGTTCGGCATTTTTGCCGATCCCACCAAGTGCAAAGGGTGCGGCGAGTGCGTGACGGCTTGCGGTGATCACAAAGCCCTGAAGATGATCAAGAAAACTCGGGACAATCTCCCCGATTATTTCGCCATCTGGGACTATTACAAGAAAACGCCGCAAACACCGAGTGAGTATATCAACCCGAAACTCAAGGTTGATATCATGCTCAAGGATAGCGCCAACCAGTATGTGGGTGGTGCGGGTTCCTGCATGGGTTGCGGTGAAACATCGGCGATACGCCAATTGTTGGCGATTACCCAGGAAGTGTATGGTAATAAATTTGGCATCACTGCCAATACGGGATGTAATACGGTGTATGGTTCCACCTATCCCTACAACCCGTTCCGTATCCCTTGGGTCAATTCCCTGTTTGAAAACTGCGGCACCGTGGCCATGGGCATCCGGGCGCATTGGGATCAGATCGGGCGCCAGGATCATGTGATTCTGTCCTTGGGTGGTGACGGTTCCATGTTGGACATCGGTTTTCAGTCCCTCTCCCGTATGTTGGTTTCGGGGATGAATATCAAGGCGGTGTGCGTGGATACCCAGGTGTATTCCAACACCGGTGGTCAGGCCTCAACGGCGTCCTTCATCGGCCAGGAAGCCAAGATGTCGGTCCATGGTTCGGCGGTCAAGGGTAAGATGGAGCGGCGCAAGGAGCTGGCCAATATTGCCATGATGCATCCCAGTGTGTTCGTGGTGCAGACGGCGGGCCCCATGACCAGCCATTTTTACAAGGGAGTGGAGGCGGCTTTGCGTTATCAGGGCCCTGCTCTCATCAACATCTACACCACATGTCAGCCGGAACATCAGGTGGCTGATGATGTTTCTTGTTCCCAGGCACTCCTGGCGGTGGAATCCCGTGCCTTTCCGGTGTTTGTCCACAATCCCGAGGGTGGACCCACCTTGGCATCGCGTATGTCGTTGCAAGGCAATCCGTCGGTCAAACGCGACTGGCATTTTCGCAAGACCAAGGAAGGGGAAGAGGTGGTTAATTTCCTCACCTTCGCCAGGACGGAAGGGAGATTTTCCAAGCATTTCGACAAGGATGGCAACCCCAGTGACGTCATACTCCGTTCCCAGCAAGATCGGTTGGATAACTGGCGTCTGCTGCAGGAGTTGGCTGGCATTGCCAACGTGGATCGCGAGGCCGAATGGGAAGAACAGCGGTCCAAGCAGAAAGGTGCTGCATAGTCGCTCTTGGCAACGGTGAAAAGGGGCAAATAAAGGAGAATAGAAAATGACCGCAGGAACGGGTTTGTACGGTGGCAAAAGCCTTGAAGTGCTTGAAAAATCCATCCACGAGGAGGGTGGGGTCTTCTTTGCCCGCTACCAGGACAAAAAAGTGGGGACGGGTTTTCAGCGTGTGTTCAGTTTCGTCCATCAACGCCAGGTGGGCTTTGAAGCCTTCTTCCAGGGTGTGGACGATGCGGGACGAGTGATTCCCAGCGCGGATATCTTCGCCGGATTGACCAATCCGGACGATGCCCTGCAGATGGATCGCATGCGCTTGATTTTGCATGTGAAAAACTTTGTGTCGGCCAAGATTGACGACCGCTGGCTGTTTATCAATATCCAGCCCAAGGCCATGGTGGGACGCAAAGAACCCGATATCAGTTTCTTCCACGACGTGTTGCGTAAAAATGGCTTGCCAACGCATCAGGTGGTGGTGATGCTCCGCGAGCATCCAGGTGAGAACGAGACGGTGTTCAAGGACTTGGTCAAAGAGATTCGTGATCTGGGTTGCCTGGTTCTTTTTGATGATTTCAATGGCGCGGCTGCCAATTTGGATCATCTGTGGCAACACAATCCCGATATCGTCAAATTGCAACGCACGGCCATCGAGAATGCTTCCAAATCGAAAAAGGCCAAGCGGATGCTCAGTCGTTTGGTATCGCTGCTGCACGCTTCCGGTGCCCTGGTATTGATGGAAAAAATTGAGACCGAGGACGAGGCTTTCCTGGCGCGTAAGGTGGAAGCCGATTTTTGCCAAGGCAAGTATTGGGGGGCGCACGTGCCCCGTCCGGTTCGTTGGAATCCGGGCGATACCCCGGGCAGCTTCCATGGCCTCATCTCCAGGGCGGAGAGAAAATATTTCCAGGATTTGAAGCATAACACCATGGAAATGGGTATCTTCTCCGGTGAATTTCAAGAGTGTGCCTGGTCCGTTGCTGATGGGGTGCCTTTGGAAACAGCGGCGCAACCATTGCTCGGATTGGATCGGGTTCTCCGGGTGTACCTGTTGGACCATAAGGGGGTACAAAACGCGGAGAGTGTTTACCCCCCGGGCCACCAGGATGAGTTGGACAAACGCTTCAAGCCTATCCAGCAGTTGCGTGGTGCCACTGTGGCCCATCGGTCGGGATTCCAGGATTCGGTACGGGAACCGGGCAAGGTGCATATGTCGCAGCCCTATCGTTCCATTGCCAGTCTGCAAACCGTGACCACGCTGACGGTCACCGTGGTGATTGATGGACAGACCAACATTCTGTGTTGCGATGTGCTGTGGCGTGAAGAAGCAATCTGATTGCTGTTCTTTCCAGCCTGAAGCCGGTCATGGCCGGCTTCAGGCTGGTTCATACCCCTGATGCTCAGGGGTGTTGGATACAGGGGGTTATCGTGAATACAGCCTTGGCGGAAATCATACGTGGGCAATTGACCAGGGATCGTTATCTGTCGTCGCGGAATGCCGGGGCTATTGCGACGCAACTGAATGTGGACGATCCCCTCCTGGGTCTTAAACCGGGCGTGTTGCAGCATCGTGAAGAGTATGAGGTTGACCTCCTGGTGTCGCCCCTGTTCACCCCCACCATGGAGGATCGTGCCCAGTGCGAACCTTCGTTGCCATTGGAAGGCGTGTCACAGGGGGAAGAGCGGGATCTCATCGCCCGTTTGGCGGCGGAGGCTTTGCGTTGCAAGGTGTTCTTTGGCGAAAGTTCCACCGCGTTGGAATTGCCCGAGGTGGCGGTGGAGAGACATGTCCACCTGCTGCGTCTGAGTGTGGCGGTCAACCCGGTTGTCCGGGATAAGCTGGCGCAGTTGCTCACGGATGCAGAGTTGTCTTTAGGGATGAGTTATGCCCGTAGCCAGATTTGGACGCAAATACCTGGACTGCTCGGTGTTTGTCTGGATCGTATGATGGCGAAGCATTCGTTTACCCTGGATAAATTTGGGTTTTTACGCGATTTTGTCCGTTCATACCATCCCAAGGATTTGCCGGGTTTGATTCAAAGCCTGAATAACCTGGTCGAATCCTACCATACCGATAATATTCGGCCCGTGTTCAATCAACAGTTGGAAGATTACCAAGCTTCGGCCATTCGCTCTGCCAACTGTGATGAAAATGTTCAAAAATATCGGATTCAGATGGCCAATGCATTGCTTGCCGATTTCCAAGGGTAAGCCGGGGGGCATCTTCTGTATGATGCTTTGTAGCCTTGGGTTCTAGGGAGGGTTTTATGGGCCGCTCGCGCTGGATCACCCTTTCGCATCCCTTGGCCGCAGTCGTTCCCGTCTATGGCCATACCGCGGCCACTCTTGTCATCAATCCCGTCAAGTCCCTTGAAGCCGGCGATGCCGCGAATGTGTTTCGCATCACCATGGAGAATCATTGGGGGACCCATGTGGACACGCCGGCGCATTTTTTTGCACATGGTCGCTCAGTCGCTGATTTTGGTGCTGGGGAATGGATTTTTTCTGCCCCCGCTATCGTAGACGTGCCTGCGGGAGCTGGGGAGATGATCGGTGTTGCGGCGCTTCAGGCTGTGGACATGGCGTGCGACTTGGTGTTGCTCCGTACAGGTTTCCAACGGTTTCGTGGCCAGGATTGTTACAGTCATGATAACCCAGGGGTCTTGGCGGAGGTGGGCCTTTGGTTGCGCAACCATCGACCCCGGGTACGGGCATTGGGAATGGATTTTGTCTCGCTATCGGCGCGGCGGGACCGAACCGCAGGGTATGCAAGCCATCGTGCCTTTTTGGATCCCGACGGTTCTGGTCAGCCGGTACTGCTGATCGAAGACATGGATTTGGGATATTCCTTGGGTGACCTTGTTCAGGTGGTTGTGGCACCCTTGCTCGTGCGCGGAATCGACAGCGCCCCATGTACGGTGTTTGGACGATTGAAGGAGCAGGGTGGGGTCGAGGAATAAACGGGGCGCACGAGTGACGCGGTTTTCAATAGCCTGATTTGTACAGGATCAGGACAAAGAGGGCTGCCCCAAGGCAATAATAGCCGAAAAACGACCAGCGCCCTTTTTCCATCAGAAAGCGCATGATTTCCCGGACGACTACCGGAGGGGTCAGGACGACCGCGAGGGCAAAACTGAACACTTCCGATTCAATAGGTCATTGTCAAGTCCAAAAGTTTGGCACTGACGATGACGTGGGCGGAACTGGATACCGGGAGCAGTTCCGCCGCACCTTGGATGATGGCCAGAAGAGCGATTTGAATAATGGTCATGGGATCACGCAGGGCTGGTTTGGATTGGAGGACTCTACCGGATCAGGCTATAAAAAAAGGTGTGGCTTGGCAGGTTGTGCCAAGCCACACGATGTTGCCATGTGTGCAGAGAACGGCCAGTTTGCACTACATGCAGGGTGTACCAACCGGCTGGCAACCCGGAACCATGACGGGTGCTGGTGCCAATACTCCGGGGGGGGCGGGAGGATTGACCTGCAACCAGGGTGGATGGACGGTCACGGATGGTTGTGGCACCACGATGGGCGGTTGCGCTACCATTTGTGGGGGTTGCGGTATCATAATGGGTGCTTGTTGTTCCAAAAGGGGTGGTTGTTCAAAAATCTTTGGCGGCTGTTCGATAACCAATGGTGGTTGCGGAACGACCAGCGGTGGTTGTGGGATCAGTTTTGGGGGCGGTTGCAGCATTTTTGGCGGTTGTGGGACGGCCAATGGTGGTTGCGGAATGATTTTTGGCGGCATCTGATAGGTAACGGGAGCCGAACCAATGGCCATGGCAGGGGGAGGTGGCGGTGGTGGTGGAATCGGTTCGACGGGGATCACAGCTTGAGCGCAGGCTGCCAACACAGGCAGGAGTGCCACGTAGAGCAGTGAGTTTCTTTGGATTGTTTTGTTGGCCATATCATCGCTTCCCATTGTTTGGATTCCTTCATTGCCTTGTGATTAAGCATTGCGAAATTTCAAGTTAAAGCAGACGGTTTACTGCCCATATCCGTTGAAACCTACGCCCCTTGTGATCGGGCAAGCATGATATGTGCCACAATTGATGCATTGGGCGTATGCAATACCAGTATTCCTTTTTATCGATCCCGGTTATTGATCCCATCAGACAGAATCAAAAAAAATTATAATTTTAAACCGCAGCTATCTTGGGATTCGTAGTTCTTGTCATCCATGCGAAAGCGGGGATCCAGAGCCCGTCATTCCCGCGAAGGCGGGAACCCCGAATGCCTGAATCGGGGGGGACCTACACACCTTTCTCTGACTTTCTGGATT
>JADGCN010000087.1 GCA_015228975.1 Magnetococcales bacterium | reverse complement strand
CGCACGGTTCGGAGGGAGGGGAGGGGGAGACCTCTTCCCTACCCCTATAGAATGAGTCGGCACGGACGAAACGATGATCAAGGCCATATTTTTTCTATCAACCAAGAAGCGCGAATGTGACGAAGTAGAATTAGGATGGAGGGGGTGGAACGCAACACCCCCTCCCAATCGACACTCCTATTGCCCACCGCCCAGGCTGTGGACGTACACCGCAACCTGCTTGATGGCGAGGGGGGTCAACTTGTGATTCGTCCCTTCGGAACCCGGACCCCAGGCCGGCATGCGCCCACTGCGCCCCTTGGCGATGGACTGGCGCACCGTGGCTTCGTCACCCCCATACAGCCAGATGGCATCGGTCAGGTTGGGCGCGCCAATCGATTTTTCCATCGGTGCGCCGTCCAGGGTATCCTTGGCCGACCCCTTGCCGAGATCGCCATGACAATTACGACACCCCGCTTCACCCTTGAACAATGCCGCACCCCTGGCTTGCGCCTCCTTGTTGCTACCCTGACCACTCAAGAAAAGGACGAACTGGGTCAGGTCATCCACCTGTTTGGCGTCAAAGGAACCGCCATACTCTTTTTGATGCGCCGGCATCATGGCGACGTGGCCATGGGTGATGGTATCGGCAATGCCTTCAATAGTGCCGGAAATCAACCAATCATCGTCCACCAACACCGGAAAACCACCCGATCTGGAGCCGGTGCCTCCATTGCCGTGACACGGGGCGCAATTGTCGCCAAAAATCGACTTGCCCCCAGCAACCGCATACTGCAACATGGACGGATCGTGGGTGATTTCCGCCAAGCCCATTTTTTCCAGGCGATCATTCAAAGGTTTTTGCAGCGCCCGGGCTTGTGCCAATTCTTCGTCCAACTGCCGGTGCATGCTCCAACCCAACAGGCCGCGGGTGTAGTCGGTCACCAAGGGCCACGCCGGATAAAATATCCAATAGATCACCGCCCAGACAATCGTCCCATAGAAGCTGTAGAGCCACCACCGTGGCAACGGATTGTTGTACTCCTTGAGCGGGTATCCCTCGTCATCGTCCCACTGGTGCCCCGTGGTTTCCACTTCTTTTTCTTCTGACATCAAAGGGTCTCCTTTTCGTTCGTCGGATGGGGCATCTTTCAGCGAGCCTGGGGTTGGGGAACAGAAAAATCAACCAGGGTACCCAACATTTGCAGATAGCCGATCAAGGCATCCAGTTCGGTGATCGGATGATTGCCCGGCTCCCGTTCACCGATGGTCACGCGCTTGCCATAACGTTGCTGCAATCCTTGGAGTTCGCCATTCAACCCCGCCTGGGTTTTCAGGTCATTCGCGGCATGAGTGATTTGCTCCCGGGAATAGGGCACACCCACTTTGGCCAAAGCTTCCATGCGCTTGCCAACATCGGCGAAATCAAGTTCGGTTTTTTCCAACCAGGGATAGGCAGGCATGACCGATTCCGGGGCGACATCCTTGGGTCTCCTCATGTGGGCCTGGTGCCAAAGGGTGGAATATTTGCCACCGACGCGGGCCAGATCGGGTCCGGTCCGTTTGGAGCCCCATTGGAACGGATGGTCGTACATGCTTTCCGCAGCCAAGGAATAATGGCCATAACGCTGATCCTCATCGCGAAACGGGCGGATCATCTGCGAATGGCAATTGTAGCACCCTTCACGAATGTAAATATCCCGTCCCTTCAGTTCCAAAGGGGTATAGGGACGCATGCCCTCCACCTTTTCGATGGTACTCTTAAGGTAGAAAAGGGGAACGATTTCCACCAACCCCCCGATGGCGACCACGAGCAGGGTCAAAATGGCCATCAGCGGTATGCTTTTTTCAATGCTTGCGTGATTCACAGTGTTCTCCTTGTCTCTTCTGACAAAGCGCTTAATACGATTCTTTCCCAGATCAGGCGGTACGGAGGGGGGATGGTTCACCCTTGTTGCCGATGGTTTTGGCAACATTGAAGGCCATCAGGAGCGCCCCCAGTAGAAAGATGATGCCGCCGACCGCCCGAAAGACATAGTAGGGGTGCATGGCACCAACGGTTTCGGCAAACGAATAGGTCAGGTTGCCGTAATGGTCGTAGGCGCGCCACATCAACCCTTGCATGATGCCGGAAATCCACATGGAGACGATGTAAATGACGATACCGATGGTGGCCAGCCAAAAATGGACGTTGATCAAGCGGACCGACCAAGTTTGTGTGCCCCAAAGCTTGGGAACCAAGTGATAAATGGCACCGAACGAAACCATGGCCACCCAGCCCAGGGCACCCGAATGGACATGACCAATGGACCAATCGGTGTAGTGTGACAGGGCGTTGACCGTTTTGATGGACATCATCGGTCCCTCAAAGGTGGACATGCCGTAGAACGAGAGGGAGATGATGAAGAAGCGCAGGATGGGGTCGGTACGAAGTTTGTGCCAGGCGCCGCTCAGGGTCATGATACCGTTGATCATGCCACCCCAGGAGGGCAGCAACAACATGATGGAAAAGGTGGCCCCCAGGGTACTGGCCCAATCGGGTAAGGCGGTATAATGCAGGTGATGGGGACCGGCCCAGATGTAGAGAAACGCCAGCGCCCAAAAGTGAACGATGGACAAGCGGTAGGAATACACCGGACGCTCTGCCTGTTTGGGGACGAAATAATACATCAATCCCAAAAAGGCCGCCGTCAAAAAGAAACCGACCGCGTTGTGCCCGTACCACCATTGAATCATGGCATCCTGGACCCCGGGATAAATCGAATAGGAGTCGGTCAGGTTGACGGGAATGGCCAGGTTGTTGACAATATGCAGCATCGCCACCGTGATGATGAAGGCGAGAAAAAACCAATTGGCTACATAGATATGTTTTTCCTTACGCTTGGCCAGGGTGCCAACAAAATTGATGAAATAGGCCACCCACACCACGGTGATCAGGATATCAATGGGCCAGATGGTTTCGGCATACTCCTTTCCCTGTGTCAGCCCCAGGGGGTAGGTGATCACCGCCAGGACAATCACCAAATTCCAGCCCCAAAAGGTAAACTTGGACAAGGCATCGGAAAACAGGCGCGCCTTGCAAGTCCTTTGCACCACATAATAACTACAGGCGAACAGCACGCATCCGCCAAAGGCGAAGATGACTGCTGATGTATGCAAAGGACGCAACCTGCCAAACGACAGGTACGGGATCCCCCCGTTCAATTCGGGGAAGGCCAGTTCCAGGGCAATGATAACCCCAAGCAGAAAACCAACGATACCATACACTACCGACATGATGGTGAACTTTTTCACCACGTCGTAGTCGTATGTTTCCATGTTACCCGAGTGTGCGATCATCATCCCTCCTTGCGATCATTGATCATGGGAATGGCTGTCAGTCAGAACGTTGATGAGATGAAAACAAATTATCTGAATTGAAAACATCGCCATTTAAAAATATAATCAGTGCGTGTTGCAAGAAAAAAAATGGCCAACCGGTCAAAAAAAAGGAAATCCGTCATGGCAGAGGCCACCCACTCGCTGTATGCCGATTGGAAAAAACAATATCCCAAATACCAGTCGGGATTTTTCAGGAATCTTCGTTGGCTCTCTATCCTAGTGTTATTAGGGCTTTACTACGCATTACCCTTTATTCGCTGGAAAAGACCGGGAGATCTACCGAATCAGGCTGTATTGTTCGACCTGCCTGAGCGGAAGTTTTACATTTTTGATATTGTTATATGGCCGCAGGACATTTTTATGCTGGCCTTGCTGTTGATAGCGGCAACCCTGGCGCTGTTTTTCATCACCGCTCTGGCAGGTCGTGTTTTTTGCGGTTACATGTGTTTCCAGACGGTTTGGACCGATTTGTTTTTGCAAGTGGAACGTTTTTTTGAGGGCAATCGCAAACGGCGCATCAAGTTGGATCAATCGCCCTGGAGTTGGAACAAGCTGGCCCGAAAAACGGCAAAACACTTGGTATGGCTCGCCATTGGCGTTATTACGGCGGGGGTGTTTGTTTTTTATTTTGCCGATGCCCCAACGTTGCTCTGGGGATTTTTGACCCTGAACGCACCGGGTGCCGCCTGGGTCACCCTGCTGCTTTTGACCCTGACCACCTATCTGATGGCAGGTTTCGCCCGGGAACAGGTGTGTATTTACATGTGTCCCTATGCCCGGTTTCAGGGGGCCATGTTTGATGAAGACACCATCATCGTCGCCTACCATCCCGACCTGGGGGAACCCCGGCAGGGTAATCGCCGCAAACGTTTGGCGGCACCGGAAAAAGTCGGATTGTGCATCGATTGCCGCGAATGCGTGACGGCTTGCCCGACCGGTATTGATATTCGCAACGGCCAGCAATACGAATGCATCACCTGTGGAGCTTGCATTGATGCCTGCAACACGGTCAAAGATAAACTGCATCTGCCGAACGAATTGATCCGTTATACCTCTTTACGGGAAATGGGCGGGCAAAAGACCCGATGGTTTCGATTCCGGGTCTTGGCCTATGGATCCTTGCTGACTGGTTTCCTGTTGGCCATTGCCTTATACCTGACCCATCGCGCTCCGGTAAAACTCAACGTGGTCCACCACCGGCAACCGACTTTTATTGCCTTGTCCGATGGCAGCATTCAGAATAATTTCACCATTCGCGCCCTTAACATGAGTTCCAGAACCCAGACCTACACCCTGGAAGTGACCGGTCTGCAAGGTGCGCATGTGAAGATTGCCGCGGTGGAGACGGAGGATGCTTCCGGACGTCCCATGGTCACGCTGGCCCCGGGAGAAGTGGCTCCATTCACGGTCTATGTCAAACAAGCCGCCAGTGCCCGCCAGCCGGGATCCCAGGATATCGTGTTCAAACTGGCCTCCCGCACCCCACAGGGCGGGGAGAATTCCTATCAAAGCGTTTTCATGAGGCCGTGATGTCCGACAACAGGGTGCCAAGGGATCCCCACAAACAGCGCTTGAACCCCTGGCTGTTGGGAATCATCATCTCTTTTATCGTTGTCCTGGGGGTTAACGCGGTGATGATTTATCAATCCGTCCATACCTTTTCTGGAGTGACGACAGCCAACCATTATGAGCAGGGGAAGGCTTTCAACACCCTCCTGGCAGAGCGACAAAAACAGAAAGATCTCGGTATTTCCGTATCCTATTCCGACTCCGGACTCCTCAAGGGGGAAATGGGAACCATTCGGCTGTCGTTTCGCGATCCAGGCGGCAATCCCCTGACCGGTATCAAGGTTACCGGGTTATTATACCGCAACGCCCATGCTGGCGTGGATCAACCCGTGACGGCGGTGGAAACGGGCTCAGGAAACTATGAAGCCCGGGTGACACCACCAGAGGCGGGGCTTTGGGAGATGCGGCTCGATGTTACGGGCCGCATGGGGCCTCTGCATTTCAACCAACCAATCACCGTTGGAGAAAAAAAACGTGAACTTTGATACCATGATCGTTTGGTCCAAGTTAATATCACTGGTCCTGTTCTTTTTGGTGTTCGCAGGGGTTGTGATCTGGGCTTACTGGCCGGGGAATCGGGTGCGATTTGAACGGGAAGGTCGCAAAATCCTCGAAGAGGAGAGTTGATATATCATTGGCAATTGTGGGCAAAAATGGTTAGAGTGAGGCATGGGTGGATTCGAGCCTTGGTCAGTCTTTCCGGCTTTGCGTGGAAACACACGATCGCGAGCCACTCTTGGCTATTGTGCCAATCGTCAAGCTATGGAGAAATCACGGCATGTCCAATCACGATGAAGAGCAGATTCGCACCTTGGCGTACACCCTGTGGGAACAGGATCACCGCCCACATGGCCGCGATTTGGAGTTTTGGTTTGCTGCGGAACAAATGTTGAAAGTCTCCGGTAACATTGGCCGTGACAGCCATGCCTACGATAAAGTCACCATCGCGCACCACGAGCATAATAAATAGCCCTTCTTTCTAATAATGGGACAATCCTTGCTGACCCGGGTATTGGACGCGGCGGAAACCGTGATCCTGGGCAAAAGGCACCAGTTGCAATTAGCCTTGTGCTGCCTTTTGGCCCGGGGGCATTTGTTGATCGAAGATGTACCGGGGGTGGGCAAAACCTTGTTCGCCCACGTCCTGGCCCGGGTTTTGGGGCTGAAACTGCAACGCATCCAGTTTACCAGTGACCTCCTGCCCGCCGATATTTTGGGCTATTCCATCCCTGATTTGACCGGTCAATCGTTTCAATTCCGCCCTGGTCCTGTTTTTTCCCAAATGATTCTGGCCGACGAAATCAACCGGGCCACTCCCAAAGCTCAGAGCGCCTTGCTGGAAGCCATGGAGGAGCGCCAAGTAACGGCGGACGGTGAAACCAGGCCATTGCCTGAGCCTTTCTTTGTCATCGCCACGCAAAATGCTTCAACCTCGGTGGGTGCTTTTCGTTTGCCGGAATCACAATTGGATCGGTTCTTAATGCGCATGACCATGGGGTATCCCGATACGGGTGCGGAACGGACCTTGTTGTCGGGTGCGGATCGCCGTTCGCTGTTGCAACAGATCGATAGCCCGCTTGACGCGGTCACGTTACACGCGTTGATGTCGCAAGTCTCCAAGATGCATGTGGCGGAACCCTTGATGGATTATATCCAAGCCATTCTGGCCTACACCCGCCAGTCGCATCGCTACATGACCGGGTTATCGCCCCGTGCGGGTTTGGCCTTGTTGGCGGCTGCCAAGGCGCATGCCTTTTTGCAGGGGCGCCGGGGTGTTACCCCGGAGGATGTTCAAGCGGTTTTGCTGCCGGTTACCAGCCACCGCCTGGTTTCCTTGAATGGTGATGTTGCAAATCCTGGTCCCGAACTGCTGACCGCAGTGGCGGTTCCTTAAGACTGTACTGGTTCACCGGGTTTTGACACCCACGGCTTCCCATGGGAATGTTGGATATGAGTTCTACTTTGTCCCATTCGCGCTTCTTGGTTGATTAAAAAAATATTGAAAAAAAAAGGGGGTCTGGGGGATTGCCCCCAGGGTTTTGATTTTGTTTTTCCCGCCCCCCTTGACACGAAGCATTTTCGCGTTTTTTTGCGAAAATGCGCCCGGGGGCGCGCCTTAAACCGCAGCTATCTTGGGATGCGCAGTTCTTGTCATCCCCGCGAAGGCGGGGATCCAGAAAGTCAGGGGAAGGTGTGTAGACTCCCTGGATCCCCGCTTTCGCGGGGATGACGCTAGAAAACTACGTATCCCGCGCTGGTTGCGGTTTAACGTGATCGCTTTCGCGTTTTTTGCGAAAGGGATCACACTTCATGCCGGGTTCCGGCCAGGGATTCATTCCACTGTGTCTTTGTCACATTGCTCTTCAAAGATGCGTTTTGGATTTCCGCTTTCGCATGGGATGATACGTATTCCAAGATAGCTGGGGTATGGCGTCAGCCCCTTTGTGTTAGCCACCTTGTTTTCGTTTTTTCAATAGATTATTGCATTTATCAAGATTTTTTTGGAACACTTCAATATAATAGCCAGCCCCGCTCGCCTTGACCACATCGAGTGCCTTTTCAAAAGCCGTTACGGCGGCTTCCAGTTTTTCCGTGCCGCTTTCGCGCTCACCCAAAACCCGGAGCGCACCACCAAGACCGTTTTGCGTCATAGCCCAATCGAGGGGCACCCGTTCCCGGGTCCGTTCTTTCAGGGCTTCCCGGAAGGCTGTAACCGCCGCTGTGAGTGATTCCGTGCCGCTTTCGCGCTCTCCTAATCTCAGGAACGCACCTCCCAAATTATCTTGCGTCATGGCCCACTGGAGAGGCACCCGTTCCCGGGTCCGTTCTTTCAGGGCTTCCCGAAGTGCATCGACCGCCGCTGTGAGTGATTCCGTGCCGCTTTCGCGCTCTCCCAATGCCTGAAGCGCACCACCAAGACCGTTTTGCGTCATGGCCCAATCAAGAGGGACACGCTCCCGAGTATATTCTTTCAACGCCTCCCGGTAGGCGGTGACCGCCGCCGTGAGTTTTTCAGTATCGTTTTCGCGCTCTCCCAATGAACTAAGCGCAGTACCCAGATTGTTTTGCGTCGTGGCCCACTGGAGAGGTACCCGCTCCCGGGTGTATTCTTTCAGGGCTTCCCGGTAGGCTGTAACTGCCGCCGTGAGTGATGCCGTATCGCTTTCGCGCTCTCCCAATCTCTGGAGCGCACCACCCAGATTGTTTTGCGTCGTGGCCCAATCGAGCGGCACCCGCTCCCGGGTGTATTCTTTCAGGGCTTCCTGGAAGGCGGTGACCGCCGCCGTGAGTTTTTCAGTATCGTTTTCGCGCTCTCCCAATGAACTAAGCGCAGTACCCAGATTGTTTTGCGTCGTGGCCCACTGGAGAGGTACCCGCTCCCGGGTGTATTCTTTCAGGGCTTCCCGGTAGGCTGTAACTGCCGCCGTGAGTGATGCCGTATCGCTTTCGCGCTCTCCCAATCTCTGGAGCGCACCACCCAGATTGTTTTGCGTCGTGGCCCACTGGAGAGGCACCCGTTCCCGGGTCCGTTCTTTCAGGGCTTCCCGGAAGGCAGTGACCGCCGCCGTGAGGGATTCCGTATCGCTTTCGCGCTCTCCCAATCTCAGAAGCGCAGTACCCAGATTGTTTTGCGTCATGGCCCAATCGAGAGGCACCCGCTCCCGGGTGTATTCTTTCAACGCCTCCCGGTAGGCGGTGACCGCCGCCGTGAGTTTTTCCGTGTCGCTCTCGCGTTCTCCCAATTTCGCAAACACATTACCCAGATTGTTTTGCACCCTGGCCCAATCCAGGGGCACACGGTTTTCAGGTAGCATCTCCAAAAGCTTTGTACGGACCTGGATCGCTTTTTTCAAAGCCTCATTATCGCCAAATTCATCCCCCTGTTGGTACCAGGCACCAGATTCCTGTTCCTTATAAGCTATTTTTTGCTCTTCCCGGGATGAAGGCAGGGCGTCAGCGGCATGGGCAAAGTATCGCGCCGCATCCTTATAACGCAAACGGGTCATGGCCAATTCCGCACGGCTTGCCCAAACCGATGCCGTCTCCTCCCCGTGCAACGCCAACAATTGGTCGAACAATGCATCGGCGTCATCATATCGGTATTCAGCAATCGCCTTTTGTGCCTTTTCCTTCAAGGCAACCATCTTCGGACTACCCTTGGGCAGCGCCTGGAGTTGCTGCAGCAAGGCATTGTGCCTTTCAGCAATCTCCTGCAACTTGGCAGGCCATTGCTCAGGAGGAACGTCTTTCTCGCGAATAATGGCCAGAAAACTGATGATAGCCTCCCTGCTGACACCAAGCTCCTTTTCCTGCTTGCGAATGGTTTCCTTTTGTTCCTGCGTCAATTCTTTCCAAAGGGCAACCGCCGCCCCATTCTGTCCTGATGAAACCAACCACACTATCCCCGTAGCTACGGCAGCAATAATAGCCACAGCCGCCGCAGCCGCTTGCAAGGGCTTATGATGCTCTTCAAACCACTTCCGAAGTCTCTCAAGTCTATTTCCCATCTCTTCTCTCCCCTATCCCCCAACGCATGGAAAGACCAAAGATTATCATTTCATCCTCAAGAAAATCAACTACAAAAACTTTCGGAAAAACAGGAATGCAACGGCATCATGCTCCCCAACGGCCTTGATCATCGTTTCGTCCGAGCCAACTCATTCTGGATTCCCGCTTTCGCGGGAATGACGAAAAAAACGCTGAGATTGCAGTTGTTTGTCATTCCCGCCCCCGATTCAAGCATTCGAGGGCAGGCTTCATCGGGAATCCAGACGGAACCGAAGCATCTTCGATGCGCTTTGGCCGAAACGATGATCAAGGCCTCCCCAACCTTTGAAAAATGAACACCAGCATGATGTGGGATATTTTCCGCAAAAAAAACACGCGGAAAAAAAAGCTTCGTTGCAAGGGGCACGGAAACTATCGAAAAAAGACCGTGGGACGCCGTCCCACACCCTGCCGGGAAGGGGTACACCCCTTCCCGGACCCATCCGCAATAATTTCAAGATGTTACTCCTGCACGCCCAATCCCACCTCCCGAACAATCGCCTCCAACGATTCCCCAGCATCAAAAAGAACCCGGCACCGCCTGTGCAAATCAGGCAAATCCAAGCCCCGATTCAATGCCTGTAACATAATGGGACGGAATTGAATGACAAATTCACGTAACCGCTCCTTTTCCCCCTGCACATCACTCGCATCCTCAATGGCAGGCCGACTTGACGCCTCCCGCCATTCCACATGCCGTTGCCAATCATCGCGACACCAACGACAAATACTCAGGAATTCCGGTAGATTCGGCGGGAAACGCGATTCCCTCTGACAACATCGCCCCAACGCCATCTCCAAAACCTGCCCCGAAAAAGGCAGCAACGCTTCATACCAATCCTGCGTCGGAACATCACCAAACTGAGAGATCCATTGCGTCCCGTAAATGCCTACCATCCGTTTCCAAAACAAAAGAATCTTCTCGGGTAAATCCTCCTGGGATACCCTCCCCCCAGACCCCTTGACCTCTTCGGCATCGGGACAAAAGGTCATCGAGTTTCGCTGTGACCCTTGCAAAATTTCCCGGGCGATGATTCCCACTGATTGCATGTTTGTTCTCCTCTATGGCATCCATCCAGCGCTCCCCAAGCAGGTAATTGGCCGGAAATGGTATGAAACGTAAGGTATTTTCCGCTAGCGACCGTACCCAGGGGGCATGGTAGCGACTGCGGTATTGAACATCCTCAATGATGGCCGTTGCCAATTCGGGCGTGCGTACCAACTGCCGCCAATTCTGCCGCGCCTTGCCATACTGCACTTTGTGCGGATAATTGGCCCAAAATCGGGCAAAGGCTGCGTCCGAATCCCAATCAACCGGCGCTGCCGGCACACGCGACCCAATCATGGGCGGGGTCACAACAACCAGTTTTTGCTCCACCGCCGCCGTCATCGAACCCACTATGGGCGGTGCGAAACAGGTGTCTCCCCGCATCATCCGCTCTGAGGGGGTTGGGGGAGGGTTCTGTGGACAGTTCAGGTTTTCAGTGGATGGTTCTTCCATATAGATGGGTGACACCATGTCATCCATGTGCATGACATCCGGTTCCACAACTCGGTACGATTTGTCATGCCGCTCCGTGACATCCACGCCCAACCCCGGGGCCTTTTTATCAGGCCGGATCACACCTTCCGTAACATGCAGCGTGAACAGAGATGAGGTTTGTCCTCCACTCTGACGCCAGCGTTTTCGTTCCGTCACCAGCTTGGCTTCCATGAGAGATCGTAAACAACGGCTGATGGAACGCCGATGGCACTGGCACAAACGGGCCAATCGGTCCACGCTCGGAAAGCATTGGTGTTTCTGATCCGCATGCTTGGCCAGCATGATCAAGGTCAATTTGGTCAGTGACGGCAGTGATTGTTCCATAGCCCAGTACAAGGTGGCATGACTCATAGACGTTTCTTTCGGTTGATGGATTGGGTCCGGGACCACGTCCCAAGATTGTTTATACAGAAAATAATGGTATTTATGCTTCAGGACATACCATGCACAGAATGCGATTGCCGCATCCAATGACGTAAGCGTATCCGGTACAAGGGGAATTTGGCCCCGGACTCTCGCAATACCTGCAATGGGATGAACAGATGCCCCGATCAGGGGATGGGTGCTTGAGAGAAGGGCGACGCAAAGGCTGTGTGGAGGGCGAATCGACAGCAAGGATATGATGGGGACACGAACGCCCCAGGCTTGTGCTTACGCCTGATCCCCACGGTTTGTCAACGATTTTTTTTGATCAAGGCTTGAATGCGCCGGTTCAGGGCCGTCCTGGAAAGCCCCAGGCGAGCGGCTGCCTTGCCCTGACGACCATCACAACGATGCAGGGCTTCCAGCAGGAGCTGTTCTTCCATTTCCCGGAAGGTCGGCAGGGGATCGGCCAAAGTGGCGAACAAGGTATCGGCTCCCTGCCAAGGTTGTGCCGCCGGCACAGCGGCACGATTTCCCGGCAAAGTGACGCTGCTCGTTCCAGACAAGGCCCCGGCGGTGTGGCAAACCATGGCATCGTGAACCAGGGCCTGGAGTTCGCGCAAATTGCCGGGAAAGGGGTGGGATTCCAGACTGGCGAGCCAATCGGGGTCCGGCTCCGGGATGGGCTTGTTCAAGGCCCGGGCGGAACTGGCGATGAAATGCCGGGTCAAAAGGGCAATGTCACCTCGACGTTCCCGTAGCGGCGGTATGATCACATGATGGGCCACCAGTCGATAATAAAGGTCGGCGCGAAACACCCCTTCATCAACCTTGGTTTTAAGATGGACGTTGGTGGCACATACCAACCGGGCATCGCTGGATCGGGTTTGATCCGATCCCAGGGGATAGTAAACCTTTTCTTGCAACAAACGTAACAGTTTCACCTGGGAATCGGGGCTGAGATCGCCGATTTCATCGAGGAACAACGTCCCCCCCTGGGCCTCGGCAACCAATCCTTGTCGTTGCTGTTCCGCCCCCGAATAGGCACCGCGAACATGACCAAACAAGGTATCGGAAAACAGGTTGCCGTCGATGCCGGCAACGTTGACCGCCACCAGAGGGCCTTTCAAACCACTGGCCTGGTGAATGGCTTGCGCCATCAATTCCTTGCCCACTCCGGTCTCGCCTTGGACCAATACAGGTTGTCGGGAATCGGCAACCGCTGTCAAATATTGAAAAATGGCGAACATGCGTGGATCTTGGGTGAGGATTGCGGAAAAGGGGCGCAACGCCTCGTGTCCCGGAGAGGCCGGGGTCGGGATGCGACGACTTTGAAAGGTGGCGATCCGTTTGTAAACGTGTTCCGCATCCAACGGTTTGACCAGGATATCGTGCGCCCCTTGTTTCATACAGGCCACAACCCGTTCCAGTTCGATCCGCTCCAAGATGACGACAACGGGCACATTGGAAAAGTGTTGGCTGATTTTGGCCAGCAGTGCTTCGGTCTGGCTCAGTCGCAGCGCCAAAAACACCAGGAAAACATGGGCGTGTTGCAGGTATGGCAAAACCTTATGGCTCTCTTGCAGGATAACCAGTCGAACGCCTGTCACCCGGGCCGTCGCTTGGCGCATGATGGTCGCGGTAGCTGGGTCGTCGTCGAAAAGAACAATGGTACCCGATTCGGTTGCCTGTTTGTGTCGGGTTGCAGAGGCCATGATGCTTGCTGGTTCACCGGAAATGGATTACAGTTTTTTATTGCACGCGATGGACTGTTGCGCGCATTTTTTGACCGGCACATGGGCTTTTCAACAGGTCATTGCATTCGCTCTTTTGTCCTTCTCTCGCCGCTCCGATCTTGCGGTCGCACCCCTTATCCCATCTTCGGCGGTTGAATGGCGCCATGCAGTCGGACATCATTGTAATGGGTTCCATGATTGGACACCAGCCACTGATTCCATATCGGCGATGGACCACGACATTCTCCATCCCCTTGAACCCGTAGTGTTTGCATCCATGATTCACACATCCCACATCCTAAAACGACTTCCAGTCTATCCACAGCTTTTCCTCCTCTTTATTGGTTCGGAAAAGCCTTTATACCACAAAGCGTTGTCTTACAGTAACAATGTCAGGCCACCAAGTAATCACTGCTCCTCGAAGAAACGGACGGCGTTCAGTAACTCGGGAAATGCGTAAATAATGTAGTCGGGCGTTGCCTCCTCCTTTTCGTGCGTCCCATGATGCGATTTAAAAAAGACGGTTTTCATCCCGACTTTCTGCGCACCATGGACATCGCGAAACCTATCGTTACCGACAAACACAACCTCCTCGGACGGCAATTTCATGGCGGACAATGCGGCAGTAAACAGGCGCTCGTCCGGCTTGCGATAGCCGAAGTCTCCCGACACTATGATTGGGTCGAAATAGCCGGATAACCCAACAGCGTTTAATTCCGGTATGGCGTAGGCGGTCTGGCCATCGGTCACGACTGCCAGATGGTAGTTCGGATGCAGTTGTCGGATAGTGTCCTTCACGCCAGGATAGAGCTGCAAGCGGAAGCGCGACGCGGCCCGGTAAGCCTCGGCGAGAAATCTCGGCAACTGTTCGAACTTCCCGGCCGGCAGGTCACGCGTGAAGTCTGTGGCGTGCTGCGTGACGATCTCTCGAAAAATACCTATGGCATCGAACTCCGGATGATGTTCGCCAATAGCCGCACGTTGTTCCTTCATGATGCGAAAATACAGATCCTTGACGACGCTCGGATCAAGCACTATGCCCTGGTATGATAAAAGATTGCCGACGACGCGATACACATCATCATGCCATTCATTCGTATGGATATCAGAAAGCGTACCATTGATATCGAAAACAATGCCTTTGACGATCATTTATAATCTCCTCAGGCATTCTATTGACTCGCGGATCAGGTGATCACGGTATTCCGCTTCGATCCAACTGTTGCGTGCAATGCGCAGCAGCGTAATCCCCATGTAGAACGGCGTCCTGCCGGTGATCGATTGAAACGCGTGGTCGCGGTTCGGGAAATGGCAGGCATATTCCCACAGAAAGTG
>JADGCN010000086.1 GCA_015228975.1 Magnetococcales bacterium | reverse complement strand
AGTAATAGTATTTTTCTCGTTTTAGGTTGTTGTCAAAAAGTGTACGGTAGTGAATCGAAGGCTTAGGCCAGGGGTGGCGTACAACCCACTTTTACGATGGGGCGTGGTGATGGCGGGCTTGATGGACCTGATGCATGAACTCACGGATCAAAACGGGATCTTTTACACCTGGGGATGATTCAACCCCGCTGGATACGTCAACGGCATAGGGGTGGACCTGGGCGATGGCCTGGGCCACGTTGCCTGGATGAAGACCTCCCGCCAAAATCATGGGGCGGTGACCCGGATGGTTGCGTAGCAAAGACCAGTCGAAGGTTTGACCACTGCCCCCTTGCATGCCGGAAACCTTGGCATCGTAGAGGATGGCGCTGACATCGTAGGCCGAAGCTTGGTGCAAATCCTCGGATTGCGCAACCCGTATCGCCTTGATGATGCGTCCCGGGAGCATACGGCAAAAGGTTGGTGTTTCTTCGCCGTGCAGTTGGATCACGTCCAGACCTACCTGAAGGGTGGTATTACGTATTGTCTCCAAATCGGCATTGACGAACAAACCGGTTATTTGTACGAAAGGGGGCAGATGGGCACAGAGTTGTTGAGCTTGGGCGATGGTCACGTTCCTGGACGAACGTTCGTAGAAGACCAGACCGATGGCATCCGCCCCGGCATCAATGGCTGCGATGGCATCCTCCCCACGGGTGATGCCACATATTTTGACGCGGACTCGTGTACTGGTGACATCACGCATGATTTTTTGTTAGTGGGCAGGAGGTTTCTTTTCGTCAGCGGCATGTTTTTTGTCGGCGGCAGGAGGTTTTTTGTCAGCAACGGGATGTCCTTTTTCGCTGGTTGGATTTCCTGACTTATTGGCCTGTTGCTCCGAGGCGTTGGCGGGATGTTCCGCAGCGGCTTCTGGGCGTTCCCCTTTTTTGGGTTCGGCGTCCATTTCGCTACCACTTCGCATCCGGTCCATCATTTCAGCTTGCAGCTGACCTTGAATATTATCGTACATCCGGCGTCTTGCCTGGACGCGATATTCTTTTTTACGTTTTTGGTATTCCTCTTCCAGTTGGGCATTTTTCTTTTGGACGTAGGAATCCAGATATAAAAATCCAGCGACGATTACCGCGAGAAAGGTCAGTACCCCCCCGAGGAGAGCTGGTGGTAGTCCTTTTTTTTTCGGAGGTGGTTCAACTTTTTTGGGAGATTCCTGGTTTGCGACCGGGGAGGCCCCTTGAATCAGGACATCCAACTCCGCATCCTGGTTTTCCGCCATGGCATACGTCCAATCGTGACGTTAATTGAGGTTGTCAGGTAGATAGAGGGTGGTCCGAGCCGGTTTCCGGCCCCTGTTGGCATTCCAAAGACTTACCAGCATGCATCATGCCAAATATAACGGTATTATACGGTAATGGATCATTTCACGACTATTGTGGGCCTTCAAACGTTGGAAATTGTTGATGGGTGTGAACTTTACGAGTGTTGGCGCTGGGATGGAAGGGATGTCCAGACCCTTTCCAAACCAATTCCATGAACTGGAATCGCGATACGATAGCGATAACCATCCATGCCGGCTCAATCAGCGAGTGCTTTGTGGACCAATTCGTGAATATCCCTGGCCAGGTCAGGGATGGCCGCAATCGCCCGCAGCGATTCCAGCATCAATTGCCCCCGTTGTTCTTCAAACCGCTTCCACGGCAGCAGGGGCGTGACCATGCGAGCCGCCACCTGCGGATTGATCCCGTTCAGACTTTCAATGATCGTCACCAGGAAGCGATAGCCTTCACCACTGCCCGCATGAAACCGGTACGGGTTGGTGTGGCAAAACGCACCGATCAATGCCCGGACTTTGTTGGGATTGCTCATACTGAATTGGGAATGATGCAACAACAGTTTCACCCGTTCCAATGTTTTCAGGGCCGGTGAGGTGGCCTGGATGGAAAACCATTTGTCCATGACCAACGGATCGTTTTTCCAACGTTTTTGGAAATCGTCCAGGATATCTTGCGCACTGGGGTGTTCTTCGTGCGCCAGTTTGACCAGGGCCAGCAAACGGTCTGTCATATTGTCCGTGGTTTCATACTGCGTGACGGCCAGGTTGCCGAAGCGCTGACAATCACCCGTAATCAGGTAATCCAGGCAGTAATTTTTCAAGGTCCGTCGTCCAACGGCCTGCCGATCATACTGGTAACTTTTGTCTTTTTCAGCGAGTGTTTGATACAATTCCAGCAAATACTCCGCGAAATTGTGTGCCAGACGCTTTTTAAAGCGCCGTCGCACAACATAAACCCCCTCGGGTTCGCCCCTGGGCATTTGGTCCAGCAGATATTTCTCATCGGGCAACATCAGCAGCATGGCCTTGTCCATGGGTTGCAGGGCTGGATCCTGCACATTTTTCTTGAATCCCTCCAGGTAGGCTTCGGGAACGATGAAATTTTCTCCCCGTTGCCAATGTTCGATGGCGTTGAGCAATAATTTGCTGGCGAAAGCCTGTCCGCCCTCCCAACGATTGAAACCGTCGCCGTCATGGCACCAGAGGAATCCCATCTCTTCGTTGGAAAGGTTGGAATGCAGTCGCACCGGGGCGGAAAAATGCCGCAATACCGACGGCACCGGTCGACGGGGGACCCGGGAAAAGGTGAAGGTCTGTTTTTCCGCGACCAGTTCCAACAATCGGGTTGTGGGTCCTGATTCCGAGCCGTCCAGGTGTAGAGGGATTTCCCGACCATTGTTGTCCAGCAAGGCGACGATGATGGGAATGGGAAATGGTTTTTTGCTTGGTTGTCCCGGGGTGGGCGGGCAATTTTGCTGAAAAATCAGGGTACAGGTTTGTTGTTTGGCATCGTAGTCGAACTTGAGGGTGACCACCGGGGTGCCCGATTGTTGGTACCACAGCAGGAACGGGCGCAGATCGCGACCACTCCCCGCCGACATGGCCGCCAGGAAATCTTCCACCGTGACGGCCTGACCATCGAAGCGCGAAAAATAGTCGTCCATGCCCCGGCGGAAACCATCGGTACCCAACAACGTCGCCAGCATGCGCACCACTTCGGCACCCTTGTTGTAGACCGTCATGGTGTAAAAATTATTGATTTCCATGTAGGAATCGGGTCTGACCGGATGCGCTGTCGGGCCGGCATCCTCGGGGAATTGCAAACTTCGGAGTGTACGCACCGCTTCGATGCGTCCGATGGCTTTGGTGGTGACTTCGTCGGCGCTGAATTCCTGATCGCGATAGACCGTCAAACCTTCCTTCAGGCTGAGTTGGAACCAATCGCGGCAGGTGATGCGATTGCCCGTCCAATTGTGGAAATATTCGTGGGCGATGACGCTTTCAATTTGTTGATAATCGAGATCGGTTGCCGTTTGCGGTTGCGCCAGGACATATTTGGCGTTGAACAAGTTCAATCCTTTGTTTTCCATGGCCCCCATGTTGAAGTCATTGACGGCGACGATTTGGTAGAGATCCAGGTCGTATTCGCGACCGAAGCGTCTTTCGTCCCACGCCATGGCTTTCGTTAATGCCATTAACGCATGTTGGCACTTGTCGCTGTTTTCCGGCTCCACATAGACATGCAAGGTGATTTCACGTCCACTCGCCGTGGTGAAGCCGCCGGTGGCGCAATAAAGATTTCCAGCAACAAGAGCAAAGAGATACGATGGTTTTTTATAGGGATCATCCCAGGTGACCACCCGTTTCCCATCTTGCGTTAACACGGAACTCACCAGGTTACCGTTAGACAGAAGGGCATTGTACCTTCCCTCGTCCGCCTCCAAGATCACCCGATACCGTGTCATCACATCGGGACGATCGGGGAAATAGGTGATCTTGCGCAATCCCTCCGGTTCACATTGGGTACACAAAATATCCTTGGAGCAAAACAACCCCTCCAGGGATGTGTTGGTTCGGGGATGGACGCAGGTGGTCAATGCCAATGTGCAACGATCTCCCACGCCATGTACCGTCATCCCTTCCGCATCCAGGGAATAGGATCCCGTCGCCAACGGTTCCCCATTCATCCTGGCCTCCAGCAACTGCAAATGCCTGCCGTCCAGACGCAGATCGGCAGGGGCAGACTCGCCGCCGATCCCGGGATTTTTGATCAGGACCATCTCCGATGCCACCACGGTCCGGTCGGGATCAAGCTTGAAATGCAGTTGTACCGATTCCACCGAAAAGGCCGGGGGGCGGTAGTCTTTTAAATAAACGATCTCTTTGGGTTTGCCGGACATGGGAGGGCACCATCGTTAAGGTTGGAACAGTCAGGTCACGTCGCCCCAGGCACGCCAACCTGGAATGAATTCAATTCAATTGAACAGGATGGGGTCTACCTTTTGGCTTTGAATCTTGCGCAGAAAATCCTGCTGCCAGGAATCACCCAACACCCTGGCCGCCAGATGGACGGCAAGGAAGTCGGTCTCCATGGCAAGGGTGTGCCCGATGCGGGACAACCCCTGATAACACGAGGGACACGAAGTCATGATGCGGCAGGGACGGGATCGCCCCCCATCCACCGCTGCCCGTTCCATGACCCCCTTTTTCCCGAGGCGGGATCGATTGGCCGTTTCCGGATGGGCCAAGGCAAACGTACCCGCTTCGCTGCAACAGCGATCGGTCAAACGAACCTCGGAACCGGTCAGGGCCGCGACCACACGGGAGGGGGCATGGTGGGTCATGGGTGAGTGGCACGGGTCGTGAAACAAGATGGTTTCCTCAACCTGGGATTGCGTACGTATCCCACGTTCAAACAAGAATTCATGAATGTCCATCACCCGGCAACCGGGAAAGATGCTCGCCAGATGATAGGATTGCAACTGGCTCAAACAGGTGCCACACGATACCAAAACCGTCTTGATTTGCAGAAAATCCACGGTATTGGCAACCCGATGCAACAAGACCCGGTTTTCCAGACTCATCCTGCGGCTTCGGGCGGCATCCCCACCCCCTTTTTGCGGAAAACCACAACACATGTATGTCGGGGGCAGGACGGTTTGAATCCCCAGATGATGGATCAACGCCAGGGTGGCCAGGGCGATATCGCTGAAAAGACGTTCGCAGCCGCACCCGGGGAAATAAAAGACGGTCTCCAAGGTGTGGTCGGGTCGGGAAACCACCGGTACCCAGGGGATTCCCGGTTTGTCATCCCACCCCAGCAAGGTCCTGGCGCTCCCCCCCGCGCTGGGCAGGGGCAGCCGGGTGTGCAGCATTCCCGTGAGGGCGGCAACCCGGGGTTTGATCCAGGATCGCCGAGCGCTCCAGGTCAGGAGCTTTCGCAATGCCGGGCTTTGGTTGACAAGCCAATGGGCCGTGCGCTGCGCCTTGTAGGCGGGAATGAGAAAATAACGGCGAAAAAATCGAATGATGCCGGGATGTTGTGTTGTCAGGAAGGCCAGGGCCAAACGTTGCGGCAGCAAGGACAAACGGCGGCGGGCCGGAATACCTCGCATGGCGACTGTGACCAATCCAAAATCGATATGCACCGGACAGGGAACCTGACAACGATGGCATACGGCGCAATGGTCGGCCAGATCGACAAACTGGGCCAGGTTTTGTACCGAGAGTCCGCGACGGGTTTGTTCCTCATACAAATAGGCTTCAATGGCGAGGCCCAACGCCAATATTTTATTGCGTGGCGAATAAAACAGCCCACTTTCCGGGACATGGGTGGTACACACCTCCTTGCACTTGCCACAACGCAAACAATGGCGAATGGCATCGTTCAGGCCCCCCATGGCGCTCTCTTCCAGAATGATGGCCTCCTGTTGCACCAAGCGCAAGGATGGGGTATAGGCACGCTCCATGACCGGTTCCGCGAAAAACATCCCCACCGGCAACAACTTGCCCTTGTTGAACCGATGAAAGGGGTCCACCTGCTGCTTGTAGCGGACGAATTGATCCACCTCGGCGGGTTCCAGATGGGCGAACTTGGTCATGCCGATTCCATGTTCCCCGGATATTTTCCCACCCAATTGCACCGCCAGGGTCATGAGATGATCGACGATGCGCTCCGCTTCCCGCAACATGTCATAATCGTTGGAGTTGACCGGAATGTTGGTGTGCACATTGCCGTCGCCCGCATGCATGTGCAGGGCGATGAAAATACGCCGGGCGCGCCCCTGTTTGTGAACGTCATCCAGACGACTCTGCAAGGATTGCCAATGTTCCCCGGAAAACAAGTCGCGCAACGGTTCCCGCACCTCCTTGCGGAAGGAGGGGGCGATTGCGCCACGCAACAACCATTGAATCAACGGTTCCCGCAAGGTTTCCTCCGATGTCGGCGCGGGGATCACCTGTGCCAGAACGGGATCATAAGCCGGGGTATCAAAATGCATCAGCAAGGTTTGCCAACGCTGCCGCACCTCCTGGAGCAATCCGAGGGCGGCCTGTTGCTTGTCGGTGATGATGCGTTGCCCCTCCAGGCTGGGGGTGCGATCCCCCGGGGATTGCATCTCGATCACCAGACTGACGAATTCATCCAGGATGGCAATCTTGTTTTTCAATGATTGCTCAATGTTGATGCGTTCGACCCCATGGTTGTACTCGGCCAGTTTCTCCAGGGGTATGACAATATCTTCGTTGATTTTAAAGGCGTTGGTATGTTTGGCAATGGCGGCGGTCCGGGAGCGGTCGGCCCAGAATCGTTGCCGATCCTCCGGGGATGCCGCAATAAACCCTTCCCCATCGCGTTCTCGGGCCAAGCTGACCACTTGTTGCGAAGCCTCCAGCACAGTTTGCTCTTCTTCCCCGACGATATCGGCCAGGAGTACCATGCGTGGTCGCTCATTGCGCGCCGATTTGGTGTTGTAATCCACCGCCTTGATATAGCGGGCGTCCATGTGTTCCAACCCGGCGCAGCCCACCCGGGGGTGACGATCCAGATAGTCTTTGATCTCGACAATGGCCGGTACCGCTTTTCCCAGTTCCATGCCAAAAAATTCCAGACAGACGGTGCGAATATGTTGGAACCCCGGATGCAGTAAAAAGACGGCGCTGGTAATGACACCATCGCAACCTTCCTTCTGCACCCCGGGCAAGCCACCCAGGGCCTTGTTGGTGACATCCTTGCCCAATCCCGGCTTACGAATGAGCGCTGCCGGTATTTCCAGCAGTTCCTCCCCGGCTTGATCCCGGGAATGGCCCCGTTGCCAGCGCAGCAGACGGAAACGGGCCACGGGTTGGTCATGGATCTTACCCTGATTGTGCCCCAGCCGTTCCACCACCAGCCAATGGCCGTCGGGGGTGACCATGGTCCAGGAAACCAGGTTGTCCAGGGTGGTCCCCCACAGCACCGCCTTTTTGCCGCCGGCGTTCATGGCGATATTGCCACCGATGGTTGAGGCTTGATTGGACGTGGGATCCACGGCAAAAACCAATCCCTCCCGTTGCGCCGCCAACGCTACGTGATGGGTGACCGCCCCCGCTTCGACACGGATGGTGGCCGCCTGTACCGTTGTCCCGGGCAGGGTCAGGTGGCGCACGGGACCGATGGCGTTCAACCGTTCCAAGTTTAAAATGGCGGTGCGGGAAAACAAGGGAACCCCGGCACCGGTATACCCGGTACCACCGCCACGGGCGATCATGGTGATTTCCAATTGATTGCAAATGGCGACAATCGTTGGCCATTCTTCTTCACGATGCGCCGTGATGACCACGAAGGGATATTCCACCCGCCAATCGGTGGCATCGGTTACCGAAGCCACACGGGCAATGACGGAAAAATCAAGGTGGGTGGAGGGGCTCTTCTGGCCAACGAGCTGCGCGAGTCGTAGCCGCAACTCACGAAATTCCCGGATTTCTTTCGCCATCTTTTCCAGGGCGGCCCGGACCCGGACCAAAAGAATACCAACCTGGGGTAAATCACGGGAACGCTCCTCGATGGCCAGAACCCGACGAAAACTATCGGCCATGAATGCTTTAAGCCGCTTATCGTTGACCAGCAGTTCTTCCTGAAGGATGGGATTGCGATCAACGATCCACAAATCCCCCAATATCTCGAACAACATGCGTTGCGATTGGCCGGTCCGGCGTTGGGTGGCCAATGTTTCCAACAATTTCCACATGTCCACCCCGAGAAAACGCTGGACGATTTCCCGGTCGGAAAACGAGGTGTAGTTGTAGGGGATTTCCCGCAGATGGGCTTGGGCGGATTCGGACATGGAGCCGTGGGTGACAATGAAGAAGGGGAGAAATGTTATTCAACGCGCCATTTGATGCTGCACCCCATGGAGGGGTTTTGCAAGGGTGGCAGCGGTCGACCCTCCAGGAGGGCTTGCAGTGCTTCTTTGAGTTCCTGATGCTTGACCCGGTCCGGTTCCTTGGGGGAGTCGTCCAGACGACCGCGATAACGGAGCGTCCGTTGTTTGTCGTAGACAAAAAAATCCGGGGTGCAAACCGCCCCGTAATCGCGGGCAGCCGATTGCGATGTATCCACAAGATACGGAAATGGTAAATTTTTCGTTCGAGCGAGTTGTTGCATGTTGGAAAAACTGTCTTCCGGATAGGTGTGGCTGTCGTTGCTGTTGATGGCGACCATCGCCACCTCTTGCCGGGAAAAATCCTGCCGCAGGGCGATCAAGCGATCCCACACCGCTCTGACATACGGACAATGGTTGCACACGAACATGACCAGGAGGAGTGTGCTGCCGCTGAAGCTGCTCAGGCTGTAGGATGATCCATCGACGCCCGGAAGGGAAAAATCGGCTGCCGGGACGCCCAGTTCCCCGGCAGGGGTATGGAGTAACGCCATGATCGTGACCTCCTTGGGTTAGAATGATCGGTCCATGCTGGATGATCCGGGAAGTTCGTGAAAAGTCATCACCTTGTCGATTCCCTCTTTGTTGAACGCGAGCATCAGCAGGCGATCCAGTCCCAAAGCCACCCCCGCGCACGGCGGAAACCCCGCTTCCATGGCTTGCAAAAATTTGCGATCGATCGGCAGGGGATTGAGACCATCGCGTTTTCGGGCGGCATTAGCCGTCAGCATGCGTTGCTCCAGATCCAGAGGATCGCGTGATTCCTGGTAACCGTTTGCCAGTTCCACCCCGCGAAAAAATACCTCAAAGCGTCTGGCAACCCGTGGTGGTCCCGGATCAACTTCTGCCATACCCGGCTCCCAGGGTGGGAAACCAGTCAAAATAAGTAAAATTTCCAGGGGGGCTATGGCTGGCTCCAAACGTTGCACAAACAGGCGATCAATCAACGCAGGGCGATCATCCCCTGGACGCAAAGATCCCTCTTCCAAAGCGTCCGCCAAGGTTTCCAGGGGAGCGACAAACGGATCCACTCCGATGAAATGTTGGAAGGCCTCTTGAAAGGTCATGATACGGATGGCCAAGACGGGCAGGACAAGCTGAATCAAGGCGGTGACCTCGTCCACGAGCTGATCCACGGTCCAATGGGGCCGATACCATTCCAGCATGGTAAACTCAGGGTGATGCAACCGTCCCGACTCCCCTTGGCGAAAGGCGGGACCCATCTGGAAGATGGCACCTGAACCAGCGGCGACCAACCGTTTCATACACGTTTCCGGGGAGGTCAGCAAAAACCCCCCCAAACAGGCAGGCGGGGTTTGATGGCGTTCGGGGGCCACCTCCGGTAGCCAGACCGGAGTCGTGACCTCCAACACCCCACGCCCTTCAAAAAAGGCCCTGATTTTTTGGATTGCCTTGGCCCTGAGGCGCAAGGTTTCCAGGGTAGCGATTGGCTGCCAGGGTTGCCAATTACCCCTTGGCGCGTTCAACATATTCGCCGGTCTTGGTGTTGACCCGAATCCGATCCCCCTCATTGACAAACAGCGGAACCTTGACGGTCGCACCGGTCTGGAGGATTGCCGGCTTGGTCGCCCCGGAAACGGTATCCCCTTTGATGCCCGGCTCGCATTGGGTTATGGTCAGGATGACAAACGGTGGCGGAGTCAGGGAGATGGGTTTCTCCTTCCAAAAGGTGACTTGGTAGCTTTCCTGCTCCTTGAGCCAATGAATGACATCACCCACCTGGCTCTTGGTCATGGCGACCTGTTCGTAACTGGCGGGATCCATAAAGTGCCAGAACTCTCCATCGCCATAGAGAAATTGCATATCTTTGTCGACGATGCTCGCCTTGACGACTGTTTCGCTGGATTTATAGGTGCGTTCAATCACCCGGCCATCGATCAGGTTTTTAATTTTTATTTTGGTAAACGCCTGTCCTTTTCCAGGTTTGACGAAAGAGGCATCCACAATGATCCATGGAAGATCGTCGATTTCTACGCGGGTTCCTTGACGAAGCTGGTTATGAGTCAGCATGTTGTTGATTTTTCCTGTAACTGTGTCGGATGACCGTTCAATAGGGAATTGTCTTTGAAGCTCAATAATTCTATCAACCGTGATTCTACCCCCAATCACTCCGAAGAGGAACCCGATTTTTGCAACACTTCGTGCGGTCGGTCCCTGAATTTCGATGAGGGGGCGTTACGTGCCGCGCACAATTTTGCATTTCGTGTGCCCAGGGTGTTTTCCGAATTGATTCATTGGCGGGATCCCCAAGACCCCATATTGTTGCAAGTGATGCCTTCGGCCCTGGAATTGACGACGCCTCCCGGTTTCACCGCCGACCCCCTTGAAGAAGCGCAATTCTTGAAAGCCCCGGGATTGTTGGTCAAATATGCCCGACGGGTGTTGATGCGGCTGACGGGCCAGTGTCCCATCCATTGCCGTTATTGCTTCCGCCGCCACGACACCTTCCAGGATGTGCCGACTCAGGGGGACGCGTGGCGGCCAGCCTTGGAATGGATTCGCCGTGAACCATCGATTCAGGAAGTGATTTTTTCCGGGGGTGATCCTTTGATGGTTGCCAACGATGACCTGTTGGCTTTGACGACCGAGCTGCAAACCATGGGGCACCTGAAACGCCTGCGTTTGCACACCCGCATGCCGGTGTGTTCTCCGGGAAGGATCAACAATGGCTTTTTGGTCTGGCTGACGGAGTTGAAGCTGACGCCCATCATCATCATCCACGTCAACCATCCCAACGAACTGGGGCGGGAAGGGTGTGCGGCTCTGGCCCGCTTGGCGGCAGCGGGTGTCACATTGCTCAATCAATCGGTACTCCTCAAGGGGGTCAACGATTCGGTCGCCGTCCTGGAGGCCCTTTCGGATATTTTGGTGCAAAATCGGGTTGTTCCGTATTATCTGCACCTGTTGGACCCTGTGGCGGGGGCTGCCCATTTCCGGGTGGACGAAGCCCTGGCCAGGTCATTGCTCCGTACCCTGCGGCAAAGACTACCCGGCTATGCCGTCCCCAGGTTGGCCCGGGAACGGCCCCGGCATCCGGCTAAGGAGGTTCTGGAGGCTTGAGAAGGAACAGGCATGGATAAAGTTGACCTACAAACGTGAAAAATAGAGCAAAAACTCCTGGTTACCTTGGGAGCCGGTGATGGGGGAGGGGATGACGCCATGGACTTCCAGTCCCAACGCGTTACATTGCTGGGTGACGGCGGTGATCGCCCGTTGCCGCGCCTCTTCCTGGTAGACGATGCCCCCGGAAGCAATTTGATGAGCGGGCAGTTCAAACTGAGGTTTGATCAGGAAAATTCCCGATCCTGGTTTTTTCAGGACATGGAGGATGGGTGGAATGATCATGGAAAGACCGATAAAGCTGCAATCGACCACCACGATATCAATACCACCCGGGATATCCTCGTTTTTTAAATCACGAATATTGAAACGTTCCTTGACCTGGACCCTGGGGTCGGAAGCCACTTTCCAATCGAGTTGGCCGTATCCTACGTCCATGGCGATAACGGATCGGGCGCCATGGTGTAACAACACCTGGGTAAAGCCTCCCGTTGCCGCCCCCACATCCAGACAGATCCGATCCCGCACGGAAAGCGACCAATGTTGGATGGCGTGTTCCAGTTTCAATCCGCCACGCGAAACCCAGGGGATGGGTTTGTTTTTTTGTCGCAACTTGGCGCTGCTGGCGATGAGAGTACCTGGCTTGGTCATCGGTCGGTCATCGACCAGAATGGTTCCCGTCATGATCAATCGTTGCGCGTGTTCCAAGGTTTCCGTGAATCCCTCCTGCCAAACCCGCTGGTCGAGGCGTTGGCGTTTCTCAGGCTTGGGCATTTGCGGTTCTTTTATGGATAGGATTGGATGAGAGCGAATGGGACGGAAAAAATCTTGGTGGCCTACCATAGTTTCATTAATTCTTGTAGCCTGATCGTCACCCGGTTTCAAGAAGTTGGTAGCTCAGCAGCTCCATGATACTCCAGGCGTGGTCCGTCAATCCAGCCGCCATGGCTGGAGTTCGATAACAAGCCAAGTGAATTCATGATTAGCAATATATAATATATTATATTTAAATTTATTATAATTATATATATAATTATCTTTCGGTAAATATTTGCCATGCAGTAACATTTAAACGGTTTTTACATGTTAGAGTAAAATTGGTGTTGTATCATCCAGCAGGAAAACATTATTGTTGCCATATCGACATCGTTGCGTTAGGATGATGTCGTTGACTTGGTAAAGTTTGCGTGTTGCTGTCGCTCTTGGTACCTTGATCGGTACGTTTGCCACCTCTTATCACGGAGATTTCACCCATGTTTTTGACTTTGACCCCAAACGCCTGCAAAAAACTTGGTACTCTTTTAGCCGACGAGAACAACCCAAACTTGAAACTGCGCATTTTCGTTTCGGGCGGTGGCTGCTCCGGTTTTCAATATGGTTTCACCTTTGACGAAAATCAGGAGGAAAATGATGAACTCATTGAAGCGGGTGGCGTCAAGGTATTGGTTGATCCCATGTCGGGCAACTATCTGAAAGGGGCTGAGGTCGATTATGTGGAGGATCTCAATGGTGCCCAGTTCGTGATTAAAAATCCCAATGCGGCCAGTTCCTGTGGGTGTGGCAAATCGTTTACACCCGCTCAGGGGGGTGGTTGCGGCAACGCCTGATCATCGATTGACCACGTTTGAGTTCCATTGTGGTGAGGGAGCGATCTTCTACAATTTTTTCTTGTTATAAAGAAAAGATTATCACAGGAAATAGGTGGTAACTGTGGATGATAGCGTTGTTTTTTCCTGTTTTCCCGTGGCACCGCGTTCAAGAGAGTGCCAATTGCCACAAGAGATTCCTTGACAAACTCTAACAGGATCTCTATCAAGGGCGTACACGGAGTTCGATTAAATTGTTTTTGGATGAGCAAAATCACTAGGGACACACCTGGGACGCGGTTTGCGGCCGGGGTAGTCCCCAACCTGATCATGTTTAAGTAAGGAGGCAGTAATGACTATAAAGATTGGCATCAACGGCTTTGGGCGTATTGGCCGTAGCGTTTTTCGTGCGATTCAAAAAAATCCGGCTTTCAAAGACGTGTCGGTTGTGGCGATCAATGATCCGGTGCCCAAGGCTACCCTGATCCATCTGCTCAAGTATGACTCTGTCATGGGTGTTTTCGGTGGTGAAGTGGCCGAGAGCGAGAAGGGTTTTACCTGCAATGGCAAGGGCGTTGCCATTTATGGTCTGCGTGAGCCCGACAAGATTCCCTGGGGTGAGCACGGTGTTGAGTTCGTGATCGAGTCGACCGGCTTTTTCGTCAAGAAAGACGATGCGGGTCTGCATATGAAGGGTGGCGCCAAGCGGGTTGTTATTTCCGCGCCGGCAACGGGCGATGTCAAGACCATGGTGATGGGTGTCAACGAGCACGAATTCAACCCCGCCGAGCATTTCGTCGTCTCCAATGCTTCCTGCACCACCAACTGCCTGGCTCCTTTCGCCAAGGTGATTCATGAGAAGTTCGGCATTGAGTGCGGCCTGATGACCACCACCCATGCCTATACCGGTGACCAACGTTTGGTGGACGCCCCCCACAGTGACCTGCGTCGTGCCCGTACCGCTGGTGTCTCCATGATCCCCACGAAGACTGGTGCCGCCGCGGCGATCGGTCTGGTCATGCCCGAGATGAAGGGTCGTTTCGACGGTTTGGCGGTGCGTGTTCCCACCCCGAACGTGTCGTTGGTGGACGCCGTCATGCAGGTGAAAAAAGCGACCTCCGTCAAGGAAGTCAACGATGCCCTGCGTGCTGCCGCTGACAACAAGGTTCTGGGCTACACCGATGAGCCGCTCGTGTCGGTCGACTTCCAGGGTGATCCCCGGTCTTCCATCGTTGATGGTGGTTGTACCCGGGTGACTGGCGGTGGTACCACCGTTAAGGTCATGTCCTGGTACGATAACGAATGGGGTTATTCCAATCGCGTTGTTGACCTGATTCTTCATATGAAAAAGGTCGGTGGTTGATTGTTGCGGTTGATGCAGGATGATACGGACAGCGCACCCTTCGGGGTGCGTTGTTTTTTGTGGTGCGCCCGGTATGGTGGACCCCAAGAATGCGACAGTTGGTTAAGCTACAATTGCCCCCTGAACTCGGCGAAAAAGGAGGAATCCTGAGACGAAAAAGATCATGGAGGAGATTGAGGCGCGTCTGAACCGATCCGAAGTTGTTTTGATTCAGTTGGAATCGGACATTTTCCTTTGTTTGATAAGCTACATACA